>JAZRAF010000001.1:0-33456 GCA_045634425.1 Eubacteriales bacterium
GGTTGGCAGACTTTTCGATGAGCCTATAGGCTCACCGAGCCGGTGTTACGCCCTAAGGGGGCTGTGCAAGCCACCGGCACGGCCGGTGGTCATGACTTATAAAATAATAGAATTATTAGAATTTGATTTAAAAATCGTGGCAGACTCTGCATTTATCGCAAATTCTCTGCCCGCTGCTCCGCCAAACAAATCGGTCGCATTGCGCTTGAATGATACCTTAATATCGGTGTCGGAGTTGTTCACTACCGTCACGAATCTTTTTCTACCAAGCACTCTTTCAAATACGAAAAGTGACTTGTCAAGGTGTAGAAGCTTAAACTCGCCCTCTGCATATACGGGATTCTCTTTGCGGATCTTGCCGATCTTTTTGTAGTGCTCAAGGAGCGCCTTATCCTCCTTGCCCCACGGATAAGTGCGGCGGTTGAAGGGATCGGAATATCCCTCTATACCTGCTTCGTCGCCGTAGAATACGGACGGAATACCCGGCAGCGTTGCTATGGCGGTATATGCGCTGATAAGTCTGCGCCTTGCCACTCTGCGCTCGCCTGGGCTCATTCTTTCACTTATAAGCTTGTCGTTTGACTTGCCCTCAGGCGAGATGCCGCCAAGCACGGTGAGAATACGCTCGGTATCGTGCGTGCCAAGCAGATTCATCGCCGCATCTCTTATGCGCTTAGGCATATTCGGCATTACGTCATTAAGATAATACTCAAGTGCCGAGGTGTCCTTTGAGCGGATGTAATCGATGATACCCGTGCGAAGCGGATAGTTCATAACGCCGTCAAGCTCATCGCCGAGGTAATATTTCTTCCTTGTGTCGTAGGCTATCTTGTTTGAAGCATCCTCCCAGACCTCGCCGTAAAGGATCGAGTCGGGATTCTTTTTATTGAGTGCGCTTTTTATATCCGAGATAAACTTGTCCGAAAGCTCGTCGGCAACGTCAAGACGGAAGCCGTCAATGCCCATTTTGGCGTATTTTTCAATTATACCGCCCTCGCCAACGAAAAACTCGGCACAATCGGGCTCCTCGGGGTGGATCCTCGGCAAAATGTCGATACCCCACCAGCAGGTATACTTATCGGGATGCGACTGAAAACGGTACCAATTGTAATACGGTGACTTTTTCGAGTTATATGCGCCGACGGAGTCGTATTTACCGCTTTTGTTGAAATAAACGCTCTCAGAGCCTGTGTGATTGAATACACCGTCAAGAATTATGCCGATGCCATAGCGCTTTGCCTGCTTGATAAGCGCGGAAAACGCCTCATCACCGCCGAACATTGCGTCAACCTTTGAATAATCGGCAGTATCGTACTTGTGATTCGAGTACGCCTCAAATATGGGCGAAAGATAGATGGTGTTTACACCGAGCGAGGCGAGATATTTAAGCTTTTTCGCCACGCCCCAAAGCGTACCGCCGTAAAAATAGTTGTTTTTGAGGAAAGCACCGGGGTATTTGGGATATTCGGGTATCTCGGCCGACCAGTCGTCAACGAGTACCGTATCTTCCCTCTTTATAACCTCGCCGTGCTTGTAGAAGCGGTCGACGAAGATGTGATATATCACACCGCCGAGCTTCTCTTTTGGTGTCTGATACTTAAAATCGCAGATGGAAAGCTGAAAGAGGGGAAGATCCTTTGGCTGAGGCAGGAAAGTTATGCCCTCATCGCACTTGTATCCGAACATTTTAGCATATCCGTCTGCTTCTATATTAAAGAAGTATAAGCCTTTTGGCAATATACCTGCTCTTATTCTCGCTTTGTAGGTGTCGGTGCTGCCATCGGTGCTTACGTATTTTGCACCAAACTGCGCAACTTGCTCCTTGCAGGCCTCGTCGTAAACAACGATTTTTGCATTTCTGACGCCAAGCGCGCGCGGCAGACGCAACAAAAGGCCTACTCCCTCGGATGAGGGGTAAGCTGTTCCACTTTCATTTTTCTTTGTGTGGGTGTATTCGATCTCTCCGCGGAAGGACCCTATTTCACAAGGGTCGATCCGCAGAAAATCGAGAGAAAAGGTTTTAACCATTAGTTTTGTTTACCGGCTTTGCGTGCCAGATCTCTTCGGCGTATTTTCTTATACTGTTATCGGAAGCGAACGTGCCGCTGCAAGCGGTGTTCATAAGCGACTTCTGTGCCCACTCGATACGGTTTCCGTAGTCCTTAACTGCGGTCTTATAGGTGTAAAGGTAGGAATCAAAGTCGGCGATGCACATAAAGGGATCGGCTACGCCGTAGCCACCGTCGATAAGATAGTCGGCGATGTGCGAGAAGTCGTGAGAAGCGATAGGCTCGTAGAATCTATCCACAACCTTCTTAAGCGTGGGAGAGGTGTGGTAGAAGTCCTTAGAGTTATATCCGTTTCTCCAAAGCTCGTCAACCTCGTGGGTGTTAAGGCCGAAGATGTAGGCGTTATCTCTGCCAACGGCCTCAAGGATCTCAACGTTTGCGCCGTCAAGAGTACCGAGGGTGGGGGCACCGTTCATCATAAGCTTCATACAGCCCGTACCGCTCGCTTCCTTACCTGCAAGAGAAATCTGCTCAGAAATATCTGCCGAAGGAATAAGAATTTCAGCGAGTGAAACGTTGTATTCCTCAACGAATACCACCTTGAGCTTATCCTTGGTAAGAGGATTGCGCTCGAGCTCCTCGGAGAGGAACCAGATAAGCTTGATAAGCTTCTTTGCCATAACGTATCCGGGTGCAGCCTTGCATCCGAAGATGAAGGTCTGCGGAGGAATGTCGGCGTTAGGATTCTCGAGGATCTCGTTGTAAAGCGCGATGATCTTCATTACGTTAAGAAGCTGGCGCTTATACTCGTGCATTCTCTTGATCTGAACGTCAAAGATAGAATCGGGATTGATTCTCTTTCCGCACTTCTGGAATACGTAGTGCGCAAAGCGCTCCTTGTTTGCATACTTGATAGCGTTGATCTGTTCAAGAACAGCGGTATCGTCCTTGTATGCTGCGAGCTTTGAAAGGTTGCTTGCGTCCTCTCTAAACTCAGAGCCGATAAGCTCGTCAAGAAGGCCTGCAAGTCTGGGGTTTGCGGTGTTGAGCCAACGGCGATGTACTACACCGTTAGTAACGTTGGTGAACTTCCACGGAGTCATCTTGTAGAAGTCGTGGAAGATAGTCTTTGTAAGAATATCGCTGTGAAGCTTGGAAACGCCGTTTACCGCGTGAGAGCCAACAACGGAGAGGTTAGCCATTCTAACCTGGTTATAGGCAACGATAGCCATTCTGGAGATTCTGTCCCAGTCACCGGGATAAAGATTCCAAAGGTCGGCGGTAAAGCGCTTGTTGATCTCCTCTACTATCGTGTAGATACGAGGAAGCTTCATTGAGAAGAGGTCTACCCGCCAGCACTCGAGTGCCTCGGGGAGGACGGTATGGTTGGTGTAGGATACAGACTTAACTACTATGCTCCACGCATCGTCCCAAGTGTAGGAATATACGTCCATAAGGATACGCATAAGCTCGGGAATGCAAAGTGCGGGATGAGTATCGTTAATATGGATGGAAACGTTGTCCTCGAATCCCTTAAGAGATCCGTGGTCTGCGAAATAATCGCTGATAATGCTTTGAAGCGACGCTGAAACCAGGAAATACTGCTGGGTAAGGCGAAGAAGCTTGCCCTCGTCGTAATCGTCCTTAGGATAAAGCTGCTTAGTGATCACCTCTGCATCGCTGGAACGCGAGAGCGTCTGAAGATAGGATGCGTGAGTGGTGCTGTAAGTAGGAACCGAAGGATGTGCGGGGCGTGCACGCCAAAGGCGGATGGTGTTTACCGCATCGGTGGTCGTGCCGGGGATAAGAAGGTCGTACGGAACTGCCTTGACCTCGTCGTACTCGTAGTTAGAGATCTTGAGCGAGGTGCCGTCCCACTCTTCCTTAAGCTTACCGCCAAGGCGAATGGAAACGCTCCTTTCGGGGTGAGGAACGAGCCAAGCGCCACCGCTTCCGAGCCATTCGTCGGGAAGCTCAACCTGCTCGCCGTCAATGATCTTCTGCTTGAAAAGACCGGTTTCATAAAGAAGCGAATATCCGTTTGCGGCATAGTCAAGTGCCGAGAGTGAGTCCATAAAGCAGGCTGCAAGACGTCCAAGACCGCCGTTTCCAAGTCCGGGGTCTACCTCGTGTGCGTAGATCCTCTCGAAGCTGGTGCCAAGGTCGGCGAGAATTGCCTGAAGCTCCTCGTAAATACCAAGGTTTACCGAAACGTTCTTAAGTGAACGTCCGACAAGGAATTCCATACACAAATAGCAGATCTTCTTTGCGTCGGTTGCCTTCTTTCTCTTTTTGAAGTCGGCGCGATAGTCTACCATTATTTCCTTGATTACGGCTACCGTGGCGTGGTAAAGCTGCTCGTCAGTTGCCGCAGAGGGGTTGGAGATTCCTCTGGTTATAAGCTTAGCCTCGAGGCGCTCTCGAAGGTCGGTGATGGGTTTCTTTTCTCCTGTGTGCTGTGTGGTTTTAGCGTTGCTTTTCATCTGTTTGTTTATCCTACCAATTTTATAAAACGTTGTAAAGTTCGATATATTTTGCGGCAGACTTATTCCAAGAGAAGTCTGTATTTATTGCGCTCTTGCGAAGCGCGCTCCACTCATTCTTGTTCTCGTAAAGCGCAAGAGCCTCTTTGAGGGTGAACAAAAGCTCGTGAGCGTTATAGTTGTTGAAGGTGAAGCCGTTTGCTCCCTCTGCTCCATAAGGCTTTATCGAGTCGTAAAGACCGCCGACTGCACGTACTACGGGAATAGTGCCGTACGAGCACGCGATCATCTGCGCAAGTCCGCAGGGCTCGCTCTTAGAGGGCATAAGGAAGATATCTGCCGATGCATACATCTTTTTGGAAAGTGTACGGTCGAATTTGATAAGTGCGCGGAAGTTGCCAAACTCGGAATCGAGTGCAGCGAATGCATCCTCATACTTTTCATCACCCGTACCGAGAAGCGCGACCTGTACCTTCTCTGCAAGAAGCTCGCGCATAATGTGAAGAACGAGATCGAGTCCCTTCTGGTCGGTAAGTCTTGTTACCATTACGATAAGAGGAATGTCTGCGTTTTCTTCAAGGCCTATCTCACGCTGGAGGGCAAGCTTGTTCTTTGCCTTGCCCGATTTTACGGTTCTCTTATCGAAGGTGGAGTAGATCTCTCCGCCAACCTTGGGAGAAAAGGCGGTGTAGTCGATGCCGTTGATGATTCCGCACATTTTGTCGGATGCCGACTTAATAATGTCAGCAAGGCCGAATGCGAAGAAATCGTGCTTGAGCTCGCAAGCATAGTTGGGGCTTACGGTGGACACACGGTCACTTACCGTGATAGCGCCCTTAAGAAGATTGATGCAGCCGCCAAACTCGACGATGTTATAGTACTTTGCATCAAGTGCAAATACGTCACCGAGGATCGCAGGATCAAACTTGCCCTGGAACTCAATATTGTGTATGGTAAACAGGGTGCGAATACCCGAAAGTGCCTTCTCGCCCGCATACTTTGTCTTAAGGTAGATTACGCAGGGCGCAGTCTGCCAGTCGTTTGCGTGAAGAACGTCGGGAATATTTCCTGTTTTGAGCATAAACTCTATAACTGCCATTGAGAAGAAGGCAAATCTCTCGCCGTCATCCCACTCGCCGTAGGTTCTTGCTCTGTCAAAGTAGTAGTGATTCTCTACGAAATAATAGGTAACGTTATCACTTTCGATCTTGTAGATGGTTGCTCCTGTGGATCTCCAGGAAAGCTTGAAGGTGATGTCGGTCACGTGCTCGAGCTGTAAACGGTGCTCGGCCTTCATATTGCCGTAAAGAGGAAGTATTACCTCGCATTTTGCGCTGGGGTCAGCCGCTGCCACGGATTTGGGAAGCGCGCCGATAACGTCTCCGAGACCGCCACTTGCGGAATACGGAGCACCCTCGCTTGCAACGTATAAAATTTTCATTTCTTTCTCCTTAAATGACGAAGGGATTAGAGTGATTAAACCTTTCTACCCTTCTGGATATAGAAAGGCATATTCTCATTACCGGAAAGCTTTACGCCACGGGTGATGTGAACGTCCTTGTCGGTAACAATGCAGTTAAGCTCTACGTTGTCCTCTACGTAAGTGCCGTGGAAGAGCACGGAGTCGCGTATTACAGTTCCCTTTCCTACGTGTACGCCACGGAAGATAACGGAGTTGATTACGGTACCCTCGATAACGCACTCGTCAGCTATGATGGAATTTTCAACCACAGCGGTGTCGGTGTGTACGGTAGGTGCGGAGTTATGAACTCTTGTGAAGATAGGAAATTCCTTCTTCCAAAGCAAGGAGTTGCGTGCCTCCTCAGACTTTGCAAGGGTCATAGAATGCTTGTAGTAATCAAGGAAGCTGGATACGGATGCAACGTAGCCGTCGTAGCAATATACTCTGTAATTAGAGTGCTTGAAGTTCTTTAAGAACATCTTGGTAAGGCTGTTGAGAGAGTATGCATCTGCTTCTTCTATAATTGTGCGCAGATGAACGGTTTTCATTACAAATATATTGAGGGCAAGCTCGGGGTTCTTCTCGTTGTAGGTGGAGCCCATAGCGATGTCGGTGATCTTGCCTGCGATAGAGGAAACCATCATACGGGGAGTCTTGGAGGTATAGTCCTTACCAACCTTCTGAGTTACGAAGGTGATCTCTGCACCGGTCTGCTCGTGGGTCTTGATAACGTTTGCAAGATCGATGTTGAGTGCGTGGTCGGAGTCCATAAGCACAACGTAGTCCTCCTTGAACTCGTTGATGTACTCCTTCATACTCTTAAGAGCCTCGAGGTGAGTGGAGAAAAGCTGTGCGGACGATGCAACGTATGCAGTCTGATAGGGGGATATCATAGTGATACCGCCTTCTCTTCTTGCAAGATCCCAGTCCTTACCGCTTCCGATGTGCTCAACAAGAGAACGGTAGCTGTAATTTGCTACGATATTGATGTTCGAGATGTTTGCATTTACCATATTAGACAGACAGAAGTCAACGAGTCTGTATCTGCAGGCAAAGGGGATAGCCGCAACGGTTCTGTCGGCGGTCAATCTCGACAAGGTATTGTTATTAAGACTTGAAAAAATAATTCCTGCTGCACTGATAGCCATTGTATTCTCTCCTTCCTTAGTCACAAACTACGGCATTGGGAGCGATCTCGGTTCCCTTTGCGATAACTGTAATTTTATCCTTGGTTGCGTTCTCTGCACCAACGGTTGCGCCTGCACCGACAACGGTATCCGAGTCGATTATAGAGGTATAGACCTTAGCGCCTGCCTTGATCGTTACGTCCTCCATAATAACAGAGTCACGAACGATAGCACCCTCCTCGACGATTACGCCGCCGGAGAGAATGGAGTTTTCAACAGTACCGTAGATCTTGCATCCCTCGGATACGAGAGAGTTTTTAACAACGGAGCTCTTGCCGTGCATCTGAGGAGGACGCGCGGTGTTTCTCGAGAAGATACGGAAGTTGTTGTCCTGAATGTTGAGAACGGGCTTCTCGCCGATGAGGTCCATATTGGATTCCCAGAGAGAGGAGATGGTTCCAACGTCCTTCCAATAGCCGGAGAACTTGTAGGAGTAAAGGCGCTCGCCGTTATTAAGAAGGTTGGGGATTATGTTCTTACCGAAGTCGTTAGAGGAGTTTTCATCTGCCTCGTCTGCTTCAAGGTACTCGATAAGCTTGGTGGTGGTGAAGATGTAGATACCCATTGACGCCTGGTTGTTCTTGGGCTGCTTGGGCTTCTCCTCGAACTCGTAGATAACGCCATCGGGAGTGGTGTTACAAATACCGAAGCGGCTTGCCTCCTCCATAGGAACGGTTATGGTAGCGACAGTACAAGCGGCGTTGGTTGCCTTATGCTGCTCGAGCATCTTGAGGTAATCCATCTTGTAGATGTGGTCGCCGGAGAGGATAAGCACGTAATCGGGGTTATACTGCTTGATGAAGTTGATGTTCTGGTAGATCGCGTTCGCAGTTCCCTTGTACCAGTCAGAGGACTTGCTGCCCTGATAAGGAGGAAGCACGGTAAGGCCGCCGCGAGAGCGGTCGAGGTCCCAAGGAGCTCCATTACCAAGATATTCATTCAATGCGAGGGGCTGATACTGTGTAAGTACACCAACGGTGTCGATAGAGGAATTGATGCAGTTGGAAAGAGGAAAGTCGATGATCTTATACTTTCCTGCGAAGGTAACTGCAGGCTTTGCCGTCTGCTTGGTCAGGTCGTAAAGTCTTGAACCCTGTCCACCTGCAAGCAGCATAGCAATACATTCTTTTTTGCAATACATAACGGTTCTCCTTTAAAGTGAAATTTTCTTACTTTTGGGGATTTGCTTATAAATTTTACCCGAAAACGCCGGGATAGTTATACTTGCGTAGTGTGAGCCTTGCTCCTTAAAGTAGTTTATCTCCGTGCCGTCGGAATCCGGAGCGGTAGAAAACTCAACCTTAAGCGGACGGCTGTTTTTGAGAGGGACCGTAATCTCCTGATCCGAGCCCGAGAAGTTGATCGCAATTATAAGCTGCGATTTGTCGGTAAGTCTGCGATAAGCAACGACGTTCTTCTCTGCCTCGTCGGCAAGTATCCACTCAAAGCCCTTGGGGTCAAAATCATACGTCCAAAGCTCGGGGGTATCTAAATAGTATCTGTTAAGCGATGCCACGTACTGACGCATCTGGTAGTGATTGGGATAGTCAAGCATAAACCACTCGAGCGAGTTTGCGTAGTCCCATTCTCTAAACTGACCGTATTCCGTGCCCATAAAGAGCATCTTCTTTCCGGGATAGGTCATAATGAGCATCATTGCCGCACGCATCTGGGCGAACTTGTCCTCATAGCTGCCGTACATTTTATTAATGAAGGACAGCTTGCCGTGTACGACCTCGTCGTGCGAGATCGGGAGCACGTAGTTTTCCGTAAAGGCATACATAAGAGGAAAGTTAAGCGCCTTATGCTTGTACTTCCTGAAATAGGGGTCGGTCATAACGTAGTCGTAGAAGTCGTTAGCGAATCCCATATTCCATTTAAGATTGAATCCGAGGCCGCCCTCGTATACGGGCTCGGTGATACCGCCGAATGAGCCGGATTCCTCGGCTATCATAAGAGCCTCGGGATATTCCGCAAATACGGTGGTGTTAAGCTTGCGTAAAAAGGCGATCGCCTCGAGGTTTTCCCTGCCGCCTTGCGAATTTGGCACCCATTTGCCGGGCTCCTTGTCGTAATCGAGGTATATCATTGAAGCAACTGCATCAACGCGCAGGCCGTCTACGTGATATTCTCTCAAAAACCACATCGCATTGGAGATGAGGAATGATTGCACCTCTTCTCTGCCGAGGTCGAAGAATCTCGTGCCCCAGGAGGCAGATTCCTGCCTGTCCGCACCCTGATATTCGTACAGGGGCGATCCGTCAAATTCATAAAGTCCCCACGCATCCTTAGGAAAGTGTGCGGGTACCCAGTCGAGGATAACGCCGATGCCGTTCTTGTGCAGCTCGTTTATGAGGTACTTGAAGTCGTCAGGATCACCGAAGCGAGAGGTGGGGGCGAAAAACGCACCGACCTGATATCCCCACGAGCCGTCAAACGGATGCTCTGCAACGGGCAGAAATTCCACGTGCGTGTATCCGAGATGCTTTACGTAAGGTATAAGCGCCTCTGCAAGCTCGCGATACGTAAGATAGTCGTTAGTATCCTCGTGGCGCATAAAGCTGCCAAGATGCACCTCGTATATATTGAGCGGAGAGGAAAGATAGCCGTTTTTGGCAAGTATCTTTTTCTTTCGTGCCTTAAGCCAAGCGGTGTCCTGCCACTTGTGCTTTGATTCGCAGAATATTATTGAAGCACCGTCGGCGCCGCCGCGTGAGTATCTTGCGTACGGGTCACCCTTCATATAGGTGTTGCCGTTTTTCCTTACCGCAAGCTTGTACGCAGTGCCCTCAAGGGATGTGGGTGACGTTACCGTGCATTCCCATACGCCCTGTGAGGTTTTGGTAAGGGGGACAAGATCTGAATCCCAACCGGTATAGTCGGATGCCAGCAGTACCTCGTCGGCATTTGGTGCCCAAGTTCTGAAGGTATATTCATACGCTCCGGGGGTGCGGTTTAAGGTGCAGCCGAGATAATCGTATGAATAGAAGTTTGTTCCCTGATGAAACAGGTACTCTGCTTGGTTGTTTTTTTCAGTCATATTATATTTTAGCCGCTGAGTCGAAAAAACGCTGTATTTGCCTTTTGTTTTTTCTGTGCAGCGAATTGATCCTTGTTTTGTTAATAAGGAGCACGATCCGCTTAAATAACGGTGTGAGCAGTATTTTCATACCGCACGCGATAAGCCGCAGCGGATACGTTATCACGAATAGGAGGATGAATAAGATGCGATATACGGGAGTGTATATCCATATGATGATCTTTTCAAAAGCAGCGCCTACCGTGTTCTTTGAAACGATGAATGTTATTATAGACGGGATCAGGATATAAAGGCGCTGTACGCCATCCATTGTAAGATAGCATAACAGTATGTGCATAGCGCCAAACGATAGGAAAAAGACAAAGTCGTACACGTTCACCAAAGACCCCTGTCTTGCGTTGAAGGCAGAACGGCTTTTACAGTGTGAGATTGACGGCGAGCGTATAGCATCTATCCCTACGCAAACGAGCTTGCGAACACAGCCTGTGAGGGCTGAGAGGGAGTTATAAATGCCACACATTATGAAGCCGAGCGCCGATGAGCACAGTAGTGCGTAGATGATATCAGAAAAGGAAAAATACTTCATCCGAGAACCTTTGAAAAGAGGCTTTTCTTTTCGCGTTGCTTCTTGTAGTAAAATCCTTCTATTCGACCAACCACACAAACGGTGCCCTCATCCTTTGAAAGGCTTTCAATCTTCATATCCTCGCCCTCGATGACAACCGTGCCAAGCTGCGTTTCGATAGTCATCTCAAGCTCGGAAAAATCGAGTATATTTACGACCGCGTTGAGCGAAAGTGTCTTTTTATCCTTTATGATAAGCTCTTGATGGGTATTGTCCATAGTTCCCTCCACGAAAAAATTAAAAAATCACATACTCTATGGAAGAATATGTGAAATTTAATCAAAATATGCCTGTGCACACCCCACTCGCCCGTAAGTGAGGAGTGGGGTTATACATAGGATTTTTCGTGAAAAGTCACATATTACCCTTCGGCGATAATTTCGTACATACCGACGGATTCGGACTTTTTTGTCGTTTCCTTAATCTCGAGGACACGTACGGTTACTTGCTTTGAACCAAAGGAAATGGTCAATTCATCGCCGATCTTTACGTCATATGACGGTTTTGCGGGCTTGCCGTTTACCGTGACGCGGGATGAATCACAAGCCTCGTTAGCGACGGTACGACGCTTAATGAGGCGGGATACTTTTAAGAACTTATCCAGTCGCATTTAAATTAAGCGTTAACCTCGTCCTTGAGAACCTTGGATGCGGAGAAAACAGGCTTCTTGGAAGCTGCGATGATGATGATCTCGCCGGTCTTGGGGTTACGGCCTTCTCTTTCAGCAGTAGCCTTTGCCTCGAAGGTACCAAAGCCGATGATAGCAACCTTGTCACCCTCCTTGAGAGCATCAGTGATAGCCTTAATGGTAGCGGTAATTACTGCATCAACATCCTTCTTTGCAATGTTGGTTTCAGTAGCAACTACGTTTACAAGTTCGGTCTTGTTCATAAGTGATAAACATCCTTTCGTTTATTGAAGATACATTAATTATACCAACTTTTATTTAAAAATTCAATAGGTATAAATATTTTAGGTTGTTGAGGGGTAAAAATTCGGCTATATTTATAAGTGATTTGTTCGTTTTTTGTTCATTTTGATGCAATTAAACAATATATTTCTTACCTTTGGAGAGAGTATGAGTGACAAGGCGAGATAAAGCACGCCGAAAACAGCGATGCAGAGCAGCCCGGAAAGCCTCGAAGTTATTGAAAAATCAAGGAGTTTTAAGAGGTTAAGTGTGATAAATGCAGATAAAGAAGAGGCGATAAAAGGCGCGGCCAGAGACTTGAAAACCGATAGCTTTACGTCCTTCATTTTCGCTATACTGATGCGAGATATACAGTATGAAGCGGCGTAGGAAACAGACGTGCCGATCGGGGCTGACAATACGCCGAGATCGGTGTATTTTAACAGGCACACTCCGACGGTCAGCTTTACAAGTGCACCGACGGAGAGTGAGATAAATGCGGTCGTTGGCTTCCCTGCAGTCTCGAGCGCTGTGTTTATCACTACGAGTGGGCCGAGAAGCAGTACTGCGGGCGAAAGTGCGGCAAGAAAAGGCGCGCCGAGGATAGCGCTGCTCTCTTCAAATATTACAGAAAGGATCTCCGGCGAGAAGCAGGCGAACATTATACCGGCAGGCGCGGTTAGAAATGATGTGACGGTTAGTGCAAAGCCTAAATGCCCTGAGTATTCTTCCCTGCCTTTTTTGATATGCGTTGAAGCAAGCAACGGAAGTATGGCCGTAGTTATCGGTGATATCAGAGTTGATACGAGTGAAAGCATCGGCACGGCAAGAGTTGTGTAATTGCCATAGAGGACGTTTGAAACCGAAGGGTCAAATCCGCTGTCCTCAAGACCATTCATAATGACGGTGAGGTCGAGTATGTTAACTATACTGGCGACGGCCGAGGCAAGCGTTATAGGAATTGCGATGCCGAGGATATCCTTGATTATACCCTTTTCCGTGTGCCTACACGCTTTTTGTGAATGCTTTGAATAGACCAAGGCGAGGTAAATTAAGCTTATTAGCGAGCCGACAGTGATGCCGAGAATGGTGTATGCGGCAACGGTAGGCAGGCTTTTTCCCATCTGTATTGCGATGCGTGCAAGCAAAAGACCGATAACCAGCTTTAAGACTCCCGAGATAAGCTCGGAGATCGCTATCGGCGAAAATTTCATTCTTCCCGATAAGTATCCTCTGATAACACCGCCGGCACAAACGAACAGGACGGACGGGGCGATCGAGTACATCGCGAGGGTGGCTTTCGGGTTTCCGATTGCGCTTGCAAATGCATCTGCACCTAAAAGGAAAATTGCAAGCAAAATCACCCCTAAAATAAAGAAAAATCTGAACGCAGAGCGAAACGCGGCATCACCCGTTCCTTGCGTTTCTGCCTCTCTTTTTGCTACTAAAATCGATATTGCTTTAGGTATACCCGCAGTTCCGATAACATAGAAAAAGACGTATACGGTATAGGCTGAATTGAAGTATCCCATTCCCTCGTCGCCGAGCATATACGACAGTGGAATTTTATAAATCAGGCCTATGATTTTTAATATGATCGTTGACAGCGCAAGCCACGCCGCACCGCTTATCAAAGTGTTGCTTTTTTGTTTATCGTTCATTTTCTCCACCAAATAAAAAAGAGTTTACTAAATGATATTAGCAAACTCTTTCATTTATTAAAATTTTGAATAGAAATCGATTATGCGCTCACGTGCGGTTGCCTTTGCGGGCTGCTCTGTTGCTTCCGCTGCATCTTTGCGCTGACGCAGGTACTCATAGGGGTATTTGGGATTGAATATGCGCTCGATGACGGTTTCGCCGTTGGGCTTGTGGTGTACGAGCTTCGTTACCGCGCTTGCGCCGACGGCAAATATGGTCTGTATATCCTCCATCATAAGCACGTTGTAAAGTCCCTCGTGACCCTCGACGGAAAAACCGACGTTTTCAAGGTTACCAACCGTGTTTTTCTGACGGTACATATAGTAGGGCTTGTACCCTGCGAATTTCGCCTTAAGTTGCGAATAGGACACGCTTTTTGCAGCGTCGCCGCCTGCGATAGAATATACGTTGGAGTTCTTTTTGAGTATATCAGCCGCTTTCTTTACGCAGAAGGTGTGTACGGTGATATTCGTGGGGGCAAGATCAATGATCTTATCCATAGTTGCGGAGAAGTTTTGGAAATCGTCGCCCGGCAGGCCTGCGATAAGATCGACGTTTATGTCGCGTATACCGCTTTCCTTGGCGAGCTTAAACGCCTCGTAAAACTGCTCTGTCGTATGCTTGCGGCCTATCTCACGAAGAACGTCGTCGCTCAGGGTCTGCGGGTTTACGCTGATTCTGGTTACACCGTGCTTCTTTGCGGTGGCAAGCTTCTCGGCGGTTATAGTATCGGGGCGGCCTGCTTCAAGCGTAAATTCGGCAAGCGAGGGCACGTCGATAAGCTCATTGATCGTACCAAGCAGTCTTTCAAGCTGTTCTACGTTAAGCGTGGTGGGCGTTCCGCCGCCTATATACACGGTATGTATGCCAAGACCGAGGCTTTTTACGGTATCTACGGTTTCGGCAAGGTCTATCACAAGCTGATCGAGATATTCATCCACCATACCAAGCAAGCGCTGAGTTGTATAAGAAACAAAGCTGCAATATGCGCATCTTGAGGGGCAGAAAGGTATCGAAATGTAGATCGAGCAGGTGTTTTTAGGAACTTTCTTTAAAAGCTTTATCTCGTTTGAGGCAACTGCGGTTACAAGTGCCGCCTTTTGCTGGTTAAGGAAATACTCGTCACGCATTATGCGTCTGGTCTTGATAATTCCCTTGCCTGAGTACAAAAGGTTTGCGGCAACCTTTGCGGGGCGAACGCCCGTAAGTATGCCCCACGGGGGTGTGTAGCCAAGAAGCTCCTTGCCTGCGGCAAAGAGTGCTCTACCTGCGGCTATGGAGGCGTGGGTTGCGATTGTTATTTCCTCGTTGTATGCGATGGGCTCGGTAGCCTCGCAGAACTTATCATTCAAGCGAATCGAGGCGTAAGCCACGTCAACACCGCTTTCAAGGTCCTTGTAGGTGCTGATATGCACTTCAGGCACGCCCTCGGCTCTTTCCTCATCCTCGCCAAACGTTGCACCCGGGAAGAATATCATACACAGCGTTTGAGCGTAATAGCGATTAATATCGCCCTCTATACGTAAAATCATAGGCTTTTGTGCTTACTTCCCTTTCTTTTTGAGTACGTCGGAGCTCATAACGATCGTTACGGGGCCGTCGGTGGACATATCGGTGCGCATATCGGCGCCAAAAACGCCGCACTCGACCTTAGGGATGCGCTGCCTGCAAAGCTCTACGAACTTTGTGTAAAGCATATCCGCAACGTCGGGAGATGCGCCGCCGAAATAATCGGGGCGGTTGCCGTGCGCGTAGTTAGCGTTAAGGGTGAAATTGGATACAACGAGCATTTCGCCGCCTATATCGAGAATTGAGCGGTTCATTTTGCCGTTTTCATCCGAGAAAATACGGAGCTTGGAGATCTTTTCACACAAAAGCAGTGCTTCCTCCTCGGTGTCTTCCTTTTCTACACCGAGAAGAACGTATAAGCCGTATCCAATGCTGCCCGAAAGCTCGCCATCGGCGTATACGGTTGCGTTATATACTCTTTGAAGAACTGCTTTCATAAAAGCCTCCGATAATAATTAGTGTGAAAATCCGCGATTTACGGAAATGACTGAGGATATAGAGCGAAGTCTTGATACGATGGACTCGTAATGCGAGGTGCTCTTACATCCTACGTGAAGGTTGATGACAACCTCGCCGTTCTTTTGCATTGAGGTGTTGATCTGAGAAATAGATACCTTCATATCAGCAAGAGCCATAGAAATGGCCGCAATAACGCCTATGCCGTCCTCGGCAAGTATCTGAAGGTGCGCCTCGTAGGTCTCTCCGGACTTTGAGGCGAGGTCGTCCTTCTCCCATTCTGCGCGTACCCATCTTGAAAGATTCTCCTCGTTTTTACGGGAGCTGGAAACGTTGGGACAGTCGGACTTGTGTATGGAAACGCCGAAGCCGCGGGTGATAAATCCAACGATCTTGTCACCGGGAAGCGGATTACAGCACTTGGCGAACTTGACCTGACAGCCCGCCTCGCCGTCTATAATTATGCCGCCGTTGTTGCGGGGGCGCTTGCTTTCGGATACGGTTTTAACTCTCGAAAGCTCTTCCTCAGCCGTGAGGGGCTTAGGCTCGTTAGACGCGTTAATCTTCTCGATTTCATCTTTAATCTTAGGCAGAAAACGCTGAACCGAAAGTCCGCCGAAGCCGATGGTGTTGTAAAAATCGTCTGCACTGTTGATGCCGATGCGCTTTGCGATCGTGGTAACGATGTCAAGTATCTGAGCATCGGTGCAGTTTTTGTCGATCTTGCGGATCTCCTTTTCGACCTCTGCCTTACCGACAACGATGTTCTCTGCTTTCTTTTCTTTTTTAAACCACTGGCGGATCTTGCTTCTCGCTTCACCGGTCTTAACTATCTTAAGCCAATCTCGGCTGGGGCCCTTGGTGGTCTGTGAGGTAAGAATTTCGACGATGTCGCCGTTTTTGGGAATCTTATCGATAGGAACGATAACGCCGTTGATCTTAGCGCCGACCATCTTGTTACCTACCGCAGAGTGGATCGCATAAGCGAAGTCGATAACGGTAGAGCCAAGAGGAAGAGATATAACGTCGCCCTTGGGAGTGAAAACGAAGGTCTCGTCGTGGAAAATATCCGTCTTGAACGAGCGCATAAACTCATCGGGGTCACGGGTGTTTTCATCCGATTCAAGAAGCTTGGAGATCCAATGAAGCTTTTCGTCAATATTGGAGTCTGCACGCTCGCCGGACTTATACTTCCAGTGTGCCGCGATACCGTACTCTGCCTCCTCGTGCATTCGACGGGTTCTTATCTGTATCTCAAACGGTATACCGCTGCGACCGATAACTGTGGTATGAAGCGAGCGGTAAAGGTTGGGCTTAGGAGTTGAGATATAGTCCTTAAATCTGCCGGGGACAGACTTGAAAAGCTCGTGGACAAGGCCGAGCGCAGTATAACACTCAAGCTCGGTCTCTACGATTATACGCAGAGCGTAAAAGTCGTATATTTCGTCAAACTGCTTGTTAAAGGTGTACATCTTGCGGTAAAGGCTGTAAACCGACTTGATACGTCCCTCAAGATAGAAGTTTATCTTGTTTTCCTCAAGCTTATCCTTGATTACGTGCTTTGCATCGCTAAGAAAATCACGGCTGATGCCGTACTTTTTCTCGATGCACTCCTGCACCTCGTCGTATCCTACTCTGTCAAGATAATAAAGGCTTATGTTTTCAAGCTCCTGCTTTATCTTCTGGATACCGAGACGGTGAGCCAGGGGGGCGTAAATGTACATCGTTTCGAGCGCGATCGCGCGCTGACGGTCCTCGCGCTTTGCAGCAAGTGTACGCATATTGTGAAGTCTGTCACAAAGCTTTATGAAGATAACGCGGATATCTCTTGTCATCGCAAGAAGCATCTTACGGATGTTTTCGATGTGCGCTTCTTCTTTATCTGCGACCTGCACCTGAATTATCTTTGTAAGGCCGTCAACGAGCATAGCGACCTCGGCACCGAACATCTTAGAGAGGGTCTCGAGGTTCGTCTTGTCTGCGCAGTCCTCTACCGTGTCGTGCAGAAGTGCCGCACAAATAGAGTCGGTATCAAGGCCAAGCTCGGCGACTATGACCGCAACGGAAACGGGGTGACAGATATAGGGCTCACCACTTAATCTGAATTGTCCCTCGTGGAGCTGTGCGGCATAGGTAAAGGCGCTTTTGATCTTATCTATGTCGTAATTTTTTTCGTTTTTCTCGATCAGGTCGAGAAGGGGTTGAAGTTCTTTATACATAATTCTACCATTAGTTATTTAAATTCGACCTGTGAACGGATCCTTTTCAAGAGATAGGATTTTTCAAGATCAGATTTAGACGTGGTGTAATGAATGCTGAATCGGTAAACCTCGGGAGAGGTTTCTTCTATACCGATCAGGTTAAGCTCCTGGAACACCTTGATGATGATCTTGAGCTTTATGTAGTTTATAGGACGTGCGTCGCGTGCGTGGGAGAATGCAAACACGATATCCTTGTGCGAAAGTGTGTCGCCCGAGGTGCGGATGGTGTTGGCGATGTATCTATAAACGGCTGCGAAGTCCTCTCGAGTAGGAAGAATATCCTCATCCTTTGAGAAATGAGCACCGTTCCAGATCTCGTTGAAGCGCTCTCTTTCGGCATCGTCAAGTCTGCCCTGTATGGACGAGGGCTTTACGTCCTTGACGATAAGCTGCACGCTTCTGCGGCCCATCCACTCGTTGATATCTACGTTGAAGAGGAGGTCGACCTTATCGCCGTTGTAAAAATCAAGGGACGAGGGGGCGTTTGAGAAGTACATAGCAGACAAGGTGTGCTTGCCCTCGCCTATGGAGAGTCTTGTATGCTTGCCCTCACTTACGCCGGCGATCTCGTTGACGTTAACGCCGTACATTACGAAGTTGGGAATGGGGTTGCCAACGCCGTAGGGCTCAAGAATCTGAAGATCCTCGGCAAGGCCTATATTTACTGCATTCAAGGATACCTCGCAATCAGCCTCAATAGTGGGGATCATTGCGTTTTCATCAAGGTTCTCGTTTGCATATTCGTTGATCATTTTTATGAATGCGGAAAGGTTGCCGCGAGTGACGGAAAGTCCTGCAGCAAGCTCGTGACCGCCGAATTTTACAAGAAGCTCTGAGCAATGGCAAAGCGCATCAACAAGGTTAAGCCCCTTAATGCTTCGACCTGAGCCCTTTCCTACGTCCTCGTCGGATATTTCCGCGCCCGTAGGCTCAAATGATACAAGGATGGTAGGACGGGAGTACTTCTCCGTTATTCTCGATGCAACGATACCTATAACACCGTGGTGCCAGCCGTCTGCATCAAGAACGATCACAGAGTCGTTTTCCATATTCTCCTGCTCGATCTTTGCGTATGCTTCCTGAATTATCTTGTTTTCCTCAGCCTGGCGCTCTTTGTTTGCGGCGCAAAGCTCCTCGGCAATAGCACCGGCCTCCGCGGGATCGTGCGAGAGAAAAAGCTCAACGGCACGCTCGGCACTGCGAATTCTGCCTGCGGCATTGATTCGGGGCGCGAGAGTGTAGCCGATATATCCGGTTGTAATCTTGGTTCTCTTCTTGCGTCTGTCGTTCTTAACACCGTCGCCCTTTGCGGCAGCGGCCTCTATAAGCGCGATAAGACCGCATCTTTTCGTGTTTTCGACCATCTTAAGGCCGTAGCTTACGATGATCCTGTTCTCGCTCTTGATGGGCATAACGTCGGCAATAGTACCGATAGCAACAAGATCGGCATAGCTTGAAAAGATGTGGGATGCAGCTTCGATTCGTGAAAATCCGCAGGCGCGCTCCTCGTATGCGCTTATGAATTTAAATACGACGCCAACACCTGCAAGCTCCTTAAAGGGATACTCACAGTCGGGTCTGTGGGGATTGATAACGGCGCAAGCATCGGGCAGATCCGCACGGCATTCGTGGTGGTCGGTGACCAAGAAATCGACACCGATCTCCTTTGCGTATTTGACCTCCTCGATAGCGGTGATACCCGTATCTACGGTGATTATAAGCTTCGTGCCGCTCTCCTTAAGCGCATCTATTGCGCCGGTGGAAACGCCGTAGCCCTCACCTGCTCTGTTGGGAATATAATATCCCACGTCTGCACCCTTGGATTTGAGGTACAGATAGAGAGTGCAAACCGAGGTAACGCCGTCTACGTCATAGTCTCCGTAGATGGTTATACGCTCGTGTGTAGCGATAGCTCGCTCTACTCTTTCTACGGCCTTGTCCATATCCTTCATATCAAACGGGTTGCAGAGCATCTCGTTTTCCATATAGAGGAAATTCTTGGCCGTCTCGGGGGTTGTGTAGCCCCTTGTGTACAAAAGGTCGGCAATTATTGGGTTTATACCGAGCTCTTTTGCGATCTTTTCCTTCGCTGTGCGCGAGGAAAGATCAGTCGATCCCTTAAGGATCCACTTTTTCTCCTTTGTTTTGATTACCTTTGCGTTCATTAAAATATTTTACCGGTTGGGCGTATGCCCGCCTTCCTGTTTTATTATCATCCTTAGTGGGGGCAAGCGCCGACGCCTGCCCCGATTGTCAACGGTCTAAATTTCATCCGTTATTCTTGGGCTTGTACTTTTTCATTATTGCGATTGCTGTATAAATGCCGTCGATTGCTGCACTTGTGATTCCACCTGCGTAACCTGCGCCTTCGCCCGAGGGGTAGATATTACCGCTTCCAATGGCGAGACGTGTTTTAGTATCTCTCATTATTCTGACAGGGGCACTCGTTCTGGTCTCCGCGCCTGTGAGCACGGCACCGCGGTCGGCAAAGCCGTGAATTTTGCGATCAAAATCAAGGATCGCGTTGGATATCGCGCCGCAGACGAATGACGGCAAAAACTCGTCAGGTCTTGCAAGCTTGACACCATCGCCACCCATATAGGTGGGAAACACGGAATAGGGATCCTTTTCGCATTTTTCGCTAAGGAAATCGCCTACCGTAATGATGGGGGCTGAATAATTCGAGCCGCCCGCACGGAATGCTGCGTGCTCGATGGAGCGTTGAAACTCAATCGCCTTTTGCGCCGTGTTGCCGTAATCCTCTTTAAAGATGCTGCATACGACGGCGGAGTTTGAGTTTTTCCCTGCTCTTGAGTGGTAGCTCATACCGTTTACGACGGTACCCTGCTCCTCACTCGTTGCTGCGACGACCTCGCCGCCGGGACACATACAAAAGGTGTAAACACCGCGCTCCTTGGTGTTGTGCGAAAGGTTGTATTCGGCGTGACCGAGTGCAGGATGGCCTGCAAAGTCGCCGTAAAGTGCGTTATCTATTGCGGTTGCGGAGTGCTCGATACGCATTCCGACGGAAAACGGCTTAGGCTCGATAACGAAGCCTGCGTTTATCAGCTCGTTATAGGTATCTCTTGCGCTATGGCCTATTGCTAAAACGACCGAGCTGTACGGTATATCACCGTTTGAGGTGTGGGCGATGCCCGTGGGCTCTGATTTTGTTAAAGAAAGAAGCTGGGTGTGATAAAGCACCCTGCCGCCAAGCTCTTCTATCTTGGCGATTATCTTTTCGACCACCTCGGACAAAATATCGGTGCCGATGTGAGGTCTTGACATATAAAGTATCTCCTCGGGAGCTCCGAAGCTTACGAAGCGCTCGAGAACGTAGGAGGATGCGGGATCGTTTACGCGAGTGACGAGCTTGCCGTCTGAAAACGTGCCTGCACCGCCCGCGCCAAACTGAATATTGGTGTTCGCGTCGAGAATACGGCTTTTTGCAAACGATGAGATGGCACACTTGCGCTCCGCAACGCTACCGCCACGCTCAATAAGCACGGGGGCATAGCCGTTTTCCGCAAGGATAAGAGCGGCAAACAGACCTGCAGGTCCTGATCCAACGACAAGGGGCGGAGCCGTCATTTGCTCGTCGCCACGCTCAAAATCGAGAAGCTCGCGCTTGTCTTCAAAGGACATTGAGGATTCGGCGAGCTGCTTTTCGCTTATATTCGGGAATGAACCGACGGCACAAACCGAATAAACGAAGTGTATTTCATCCTTGCGCCTTGCATCAACGCTCTTTTTGTAGATGGAATACGTCAGGCCGCTCGTATTAACTCCAAGCTTTCTTATTCTCTTTTCGGCAACTGAAAACGCCTCTTGATGAGAGGCGTTCAGTGAAAGTTTTATGTTCTTAACTATTAAAACCCGAGCTTTTAAACTCATTCTTACCTCAGTGCAGTACTGCGCCGAAATACTCACCGAGTGCGGCGGTGTCAGCTTCAGCCTGCGAATTTGTATATTGTACTACGAACCAAATGATGAAAGCCAGAACAATGCAAACGAAAAACTGAAGCAATGTTCCGATTCTTATACCTAAAATCTTCTTGTTCATACTTTTCACCGTAAAATGGAAAATTACAGCTTATCCTCGTGGCGAGAGGAGCCGGAGTTGATAAGCTTCTGAATAAGGAACTTACGAAGGCTATCGGACGTGTAATTACGTGTGAGCGTGCAGTCGTGCGCAACGGAGATAGTTCCCGTCTCCTCGGAAACGACGATGATGATTGCATCGCTCGTCTCGCTCATGCCGATTGCAGCGCGGTGACGTGTTCCAAGGTCACTGTCGATATCGTTTCTGCGAGTGTTGGGAAGCAGACAGCCTGCCGCTGCGATCTTACCGTCATCAATAACGACAGCACCGTCGTGAAGGGGGGCCTTGTTAAAGAAGAGGTTGCGAAGCAGGAAGGAGGATATCTCGGAGTTCATCTTAACACCCGACTGAATGATATCGTCAAGCTTTGTGGTGCGGGATATTACGATAAGAGCACCCGTCTTAGAGCCGGAAAGGTCGTTTATAGCGGTGGTTACGTGGTTGATAACCGAGTAATACTGCTGCTGCTTCTTTTTCTGGTCGCCAAGGCTCATTATGCCGTTTATCGATCCGGTACCAACGCGCTCAAGCGCATCGCGTATCTCGGGCTGGAAGATAATGATTATCGCAATTATACCGACGTCGAAAATCAGCGAGAAGGTATAATATGTTGCACTTAATCCGAAGAAATGTGCGATCGCCGTTAAAAACAGCAGGATGAAAATTCCTATTAGCAATACACCGCCCTTGCGACCCCTGACGAAGCGCATAAGGAAAAACAGCACCAGCGTGAGGACGAGTATATCAATTGCATCGACTAAGGAAAAGTTGGAGATGCTTGTTGTGGCAATCTCAACGAATTTTGAGAAAAATGAGCCGATGCTTGAAGTTAACAAAGTAAAATTGGGAGTCATTTTTTAACCTCTGCACGTGCACGAACATAAGCGTGCGCAATAATATTATTTATAGTATAGCACAATAAAACGCAAAATGCAATGTTTTTTCAACTTTTTTCGCTTGGAAAATTACAATTGACGACAAACAAATTTTTTTAGAGTGAATTTCGCATTTTTGGTTGACTTTTTGTTTTAAATGTGATAATATTGTATCAAATGATACACTTTTGAGGTTTTTATGAAGAATAAATCGTTTGAAGAGGCGATATCTTCCCTGTTTTTGTTCAAGAACGTGGAAAAGACAAGGATAGATGAGCTGACCGACAGCCTGACTCTTGAGATCAAGACATTCTCTGCGGGCGAGATGATATACTCTCCTGATGAATTCAAAAGCAAAATGGGATTTGTTCTTGATGGCAGCTGTGTCGTTGAAAGACAGCGCACGGACGGCGTTTCGATACCTTTAAATCAGCTGAGCACGGGAGATGCTTTCGGAGTGATAAGCGTGTTTTCCGACAGCGGAGAATTCCCTACTTTCATCAAGGCGAAGAAGGAAGCAACGATCCTGTTTTTTGATAAATCCGACGTCTTTTATCTTGTCAAAAACGAGCCGGAGATAGCGCTGAATATCATCGGCTTTTTGGGCGATCGAATTGCTTTCTTGAATAACAAAATATCGACCTTTTCGGCAGATAATACCGAGCAGAAAGTTGCAAAGTTTTTGCTTTACGAAGTAAAAAAACAAGGCAATCAAGCCTTCGTTTTTAACTGTAAAAAGACGTCCGAGGCACTCAATATCGGGCGAGCCTCACTCTACCGCGCCATCGATTCTTTAACACAGGATGGCATTATTAAACTTGAAAATAAAATAATAAATATAACAGACCTTGACGGTCTGGAAAGGATCACAAAATGAAAAAAATCATCGCACTTTTACTCACCCTTATTCTCGCAGTCGGCGTTCTTGTTTCCTGCAATCAGCCCGACGATACCGAGACCACCACAATCAAAATCGGCGTTATGAACGGCCCTACCGGTATGGGTATGGCTAAGCTGATAAATGACAACGGCAAGGAAAGCGAAAAATACGTTTTCTCCTCTTTCTCAAGCCCCACCGATGCAACGGCATCTTTACAGAACGGCGAGCTTGATATGCTCTGCGTACCCACCAACCTTGCGGCAAATCTTGCAAAGGCTAACTCCGAGTTCATTTCGGTTGCGGCTGTTAACTGCCTTGGATCTCTTTACGTAGTTACCGACGGCAGCGTAGAACTCAATTCCCTTGCTGATCTCAATGGCAAAACCGTATATTGCGGTGAGCCTACCTCTACTACTCCCAGCATTCTTAATTACCTCTTTGATCTTTATAATATAGATGTAGATCTTCAGATCGAAAGTACGAATGAGGTTGTGAGCGCGAATATGACGGCAGGCAGCGTTTCTATCGCCGTTCTTCCCGAGCCTAAGGCAACTGCCGCAATTCTTTCCGCAAAGCAGAGCGGCTACAACTATTCAATCGCTCTCAATATCTCCGAGGAGTGGAGCGAGAAGTCAGACTCTCCTCTCACTATGGGTTGTATTATCGTAAAGAAGTCCTTCATCGCTGAGAACAAGGCTAGCGTTGATGCGTTCCTCGCTGAATACAAGACCTCTATTGAGTACATCGCAGATCCCGCAAACCACGACGCCTCGGCACAGATGATCGTTGATGCAGGCATACTTCCCAAGCTTCCCGTTGCAAATTCGGCACTTACGAACCTTTACGGATCGATCGTTTATATTGACGGTGCAGAAATGAAATCCGCGCTTGAAGGCTTCTATACCGCGATTGGTTATGCACTGCCCGCCGACTCCTTCTATTATGGTAATGAATAAGGCAAAAAAGGTTCTTATTGTTTCGCTTTCGATAGTTGCCTGGCTCCTTATCTGGGAGCTTGGCGCATCGATTGTAAATAACTCTGCATTCCTTGTCGGAGTGGTGGATACGGTAAAGGCTTTAGGCGCGCTCGTCGTCACTGCAAGCTTTTGGAAAACCGTATTTTTCTCGATGCTGCGCATTGCGCTAGGTTTCTCACTTGGCGTTGTAATTGGTGTTCTGCTTGCATTTATATGCCATAAATCAAGTATTTTGCGCAATTTCTTTTCGCTTGGATTCAGCGTTATTAAATCCACGCCGGTCGCTTCGATAATTATGATCTTATGGATATGTATCGGCAGCGCAAAGGTAGCAAGCGCGATAGCGATCTTTATGGTAGCGCCTATAATATGGCAAAATCTGCTTGACGGATTTAATGCCGTTGATAAGGGACTTATCGAGGTTGCGGACGTTTTTGAGATTACGGGATTTAAGCGCTTTAAGCTCTTGGTATTCCCTACACTCATTCGCTATTTCGTCCCTGCCGCTCTGACATCTGTCGGGCTTGCCTGGAAGTCCGGTATCGCCGCAGAAATAATTACGGTAGCGAAAAATTCTATCGGATTTGAGATAAAGAATCACAAGGATTTCTTCGAGAGCGATTATATGCTTGCCTGGACCTTGGTTGTGGTGATTATAAGCGTTGTTTTCGAGAACGGAATTCGCTTTTTGGTAAGGAGGTTCAACGGATATGAGCGTACAAATTGACGGATTATCAAAAAGCTTTGGCAAAAAGACTGTATTTACCGACTTTAATTACGCCTTTGAGGATACGGGAATTTACGTAATTCGTGGCGAAAGCGGCGCAGGAAAAACTACCCTGCTTCGCATAATTGCAGGACTTGATAAGGAATATTCGGGTAGTATTCAGCAGAGTGTGCCCGGTGTATCGGTATGCTTTCAGGAATACAGATTATTTGATAATATAACGGCACTTAAAAACGTTACCGAGGTATCGTTCAAAAACGCAACCGAGGATGACGAATCAGAGGTTCGTGCACTGTTTAAGCGTTTGAACTTCTCGGATGATGATATCGCGCTTTATCCTCGCGAGCTTTCGGGCGGAATGAAGCAAAGGGTGGCTTTTATACGTGCAATTGCCAAAAAGTCGTCTGTGCTCATTCTTGACGAGCCCACAAAAGAGGTAGACCCCGAAAATGCAGCGATAATGCGACAGATCATCAAAGAGGAAGCAAACAAGCGCTTAGTAATTATGGTAACACATAAAACTGAGGATATCTCAGATCTTCAGGCACAGATAATAGAGATTGGCGCGCGGTAGGACCGTGCGCTTTTCTTTATATTTATATTAATATTGTAGTTAAATATTAAAAAAGGTATTGACTTGCGCTCATTTTGGTGGTATATTATATTTGGTGAAAGTTGGACTATTTTTCCCCTTTTTGCCACAAAAACTGTTTATTTTTAAGGAAGGAGAGATTTGCTATTAAAGCAAATCGGGAATTCGGTTTGAACAAATACACAAAAACTGAAGTACGTGGTTTGCCCACGGTCGATGAGCTTCGCGCTTCCCTTGTAAGCACTGAAGGCTCTGACGCCAGAACGCAGCTTGCTATGCTTTTCGACGAGGATACCTTCGTTGAGACCAATGCTTATACCAAGCGTGCACTTTCGGACTTTATCACCACGGAAAAGGCAAATGAGCTCGAGGGAGTCATCACCGGCTACGGTGCAATTGATGGCAAGCTTGTGTTTGCATTTGCTGAAGACACATCAAGAATGGGTGGCGTTATCGATGAGCGTCACGCAAAGAAGATCGCTGACCTCTACTGCCTCGCTATCAAGAGCGGCGCACCCGTGATCGGTATCTTCAACTCCAACGGTACTGACATTTTCTGCGGAACTGCAGGCCTTGCAGCTTACGGTAGAATAATGAACGCAGTTACCAAGGCCTCGGGTGCTATCCCTCAGGTAGCATTTATCGCAGGCAAGTGTATCGGACTTGCAGCAGCAATCGCGGCAATGTTTGATATCATTGTTAAGGACAGCTCTGCATCCTTCTACGTAACCTCCCCTGCTCTTGCAGGCGTTGAGAATGCACAGGATGCTATACTCGCATACACCGGAGATGCTGCACAGTGCGCCGGTTACATCAGAAGCCTTATCGCTTATCTTCCTGAAAGCTCGGCTACCGGTGTTATCGTAAAGCCCTGCGCTGACAATCTCAACAGAAAGCTTGGCGACCTCGATTTTGCAGGTGAGGCACTTTCTGCTATATCCGTAATTGCAGATAACGGCGTATTCTATGAGATCGCACACGACTTTGCTCCCACCACCTCTACCGTTATCACCACCATCGGCGGTGTACGCTGCGGAGTGGTTGCAACCTCTTTCTCCGTTAACGACGGTAGACTTTCCGTTGCTGATGCCAGAAAGATTGCAAAGTTCGTAAGCTTCTGCAACGCATTCAATATTCCCGTAGTTACTCTTGTTGACTCTAACGGTCTTTCCATAAGCAAGGAAAACGAGGCTTCCTACTTTGCTGCTGAGCTTGCAAAGCTTGCATTTGCTTATGCTACCGCTTCTGTTCCCAAGGTAACCGTTATACTCGGTCACGCAATCGGTGCTTCCTTCGCGCTTCTCGGCTCTAAGGCTCTCGGTGCTGACCTCGTTTATGCAACTGACGACTCTGAGATCGGCGCGCTTGTTGCTGAGAGCGGCGTTGCATTTGCTTGGAACGACTATATCACTCTTGAAAAGTCTCGTGAGGACTTGATTAACGAGTGGAAGGCGACCGTCTCCTCTCCCGCTGTTGCTGCTGCAACCGGCGAGATCGATGACATCATCAGCATTAACGAGCTTCGTGCAAGAATATGCTCCGCTCTTCTTATGCTCGCTGACAAGGGCAAGGTAAAGACGTCTGAGTCTAAGATTCTTCCCCTTTAATCGGAGGCGGATATGAATTATATGATGCTTACAAATACAATGGATTATTCGCAGCCCATTGAAGGAGTTGCTGATAAGCTTTCCTTTGGTGGAATGATGGTTCTTGTCGGTGTTGGAGCTGTATTTGCAGTTCTTACGATAATCTGGCTTGCGCTTACCATCTTCTCTACTGTTTTCAAGAGCATTTCTGAAAACAAGCAGAAGAAGGAGCTTGAGGCAGAGCCTGTTGTAGAGCCCGTAGCTGTTACTGCGAATAACGATGAAGAGATCGTTGCCGTTATCGCTGCTGCAATTGCAATGGCTGAGAGCGAAAGCAACGGCGTTAAATTCAAAGTAGTCTCATTCAGACGAGTATAATTGTTGAAAGGATTTAAAACAAATGAAAAGATATAGCATTACCGTAAACGGTAACACTTATGATGTAATCGTTGAGGAAGCTGATGCAACCGGTATCGCTTCCGCTCCCGTAGCAACTCCCGTCGCTACTCCCGCTCCCGTTGCGGCTCCCAAGGCTGCAGCTGCTAAGCCCGCTGCACAGGGTGCACAGGGCGCAAACAAGGTAACCGCTCCTATGCCCGGCACTATCCTTAACGTAAAGGTTTCTGCAGGTCAGTCCGTTAAGAAGGGTGACGTTATCTGCGTGCTTGAGGCTATGAAGATGGAAAACGACATTCCCGCTCCCTGCGACGGTGTTATCGCATCCATCAACGTTCAGAAGGGCGCAAACGTAGCTGCTAACGACGTTATCGCAACCATCAACTAATTAAGAAAGTTATAGGTACTTATAATGCAAATAACAGATGCTATTAAAAATTTCCTGGGTACCACAGGTATAGCACGGATGTTTGCGGAGCCGAACTGGTGGCAGTATCTCGTAATGTACTTGATAGTCGGTGCGCTCTTCTATCTTGCAGTTGTCAAGAAGTTTGAGCCGTTGCTTCTTTTACCCATTGCGTTTGGTATGCTGCTTGCAAACCTCCCCGGCGCTGAGCTTATTCACCTCGAATTTTTCTTTGACGATCACTACATAAGTGTTGAAGGTGGCAAGCTTGTCGGTACTCTCGCTGCAGATATGCAGTCGTTCCTTAGCGTTATAGATGCAAATCTCTATACCATCACCGAAGATAAACTTGTTTTTGATTTTTCCGCACTTACTGCTGAGCAGATTGAAAATGTAGAGAGTCTCTTCCGCTCATTCCTTGGCAATTCCGCCACCCTTGAGGACGGCGCAGTTCACATCAAGATGACTACTATGATCAAGGAAGTTATCAACCACGGCGGACTCGTTGACATTCTTTACCTCGGCGTTAAGCTCGGTGTTTATCCCTCGCTTATCTTTATGGGCGTTGGTGCTATGACCGACTTCTCTCCCCTTATTTCCAATCCTAAGTCGCTCTTTATGGGTGCTGCTGCACAGCTTGGCGTATTCGTTGCGTTCTTCTGCGCGCTCTTCCTTGGATTCTCTCCGATGGAGGCAGGATCGATCGGTATCATCGGTGGTGCGGACGGTCCTACCGCAATTCTCGTAACGAAGACTCTAGCGCCTCACCTTCTCGGTGCTATCGCAATTGCGGCATACTCCTATATGGCGCTTATCCCCATCATTCAGCCGCCCTTTATGAAGCTTCTTACCACCAAGAAGGAAAGAGCGATAAAGATGGGCGCTACCCGTACCGTAACCAAGCTTGAAAAGGTTGTATTCCCTATTCTTGTTACCGTTATCGTATGTCTGCTTGTTCCCGATGCTGCTCCCCTGGTCGGCTTCCTTATGCTCGGTAACCTCTTTAACGTTTCCGGCGTTACCGAAAGGCTTTCCAAGACTGCTCAGAATGAGCTTTGTAACGTTCTTACCATTTGCCTTGGCGTATCTGTTGGTGCGACGGCAAATGCAGAAAACTTCCTTAAGCCCCAGACTCTTTACATCATCGCGCTCGGTCTCGCTGCATTCTGTGTTTCCACCTGTGGCGGTCTTATTATGGGTAAGATAATGTGCAAGCTTTCCGGCGGCAAGATCAACCCCCTTATCGGATCTGCAGGCGTTTCTGCCGTTCCTATGGCTGCCAGAGTTTCTCAGGACGTAGGACGCAAGGAGGACCCCACCAACTTCCTCCTTATGCACGCTATGGGTCCCAACGTCGCAGGCGTTATCGGCTCTGCGGTTGCTGCAGGTGTATTCCTCAGCTTCTTCCGTTAAGGAAATATTAAGAAAGGAAATTAAAGATGTCTAAGGTATTAATTACAGAAACAGTCCTCCGTGACGCGCATCAGTCGCTTGCGGCAACCCGTATGACTACCGAGGAAATGATTCCCATCCTTGATGAGATGGATAAGGTTGGCTATTATTCCCTTGAGGCTTGGGGCGGCGCAACTTTCGACTCCTGCCTTCGTTTCCTCCACGAGGATCCCTGGGAGAGACTCAGAACTATAAAGGATCACGCAAAGAACACCAAGCTTCAGATGCTCTTCCGCGGTCAGAACATTCTCGGCTACCGTCACTACGCTGATGACGTTGTTGAATACTTCGTTCAGAAGTCTATCGCAAACGGTATCGATATTATCCGTATTTTCGACGCACTTAACGATGCAAGAAACCTTGAAACCGCTATCAAAGCAACCATCAAGGAGGGCGGTCACGTTCAGGCGGCTATCTCCTACACCACCTCTCCCTTCCATACCAACGAGGGCTTCGCACAGTATGCAAAGCAGCTTGAGGAAATGGGTGCTCACTCCATCTGTATCAAGGATATGTCCGGTCTTCTTAAGCCCTACGAGGCATATCAGCTTGTAAAGACCGTTAAGAACAGCGTTAAGGTTCCCGTACATCTTCACTGCCACTATACCGCAGGTCTTGGCTCGATGACCCTTCTTAAGGCTATCGAGGCAGGCGTTGACGGCGTAGATACCGCAATGTCTCCCCTTGCAATGGGTACCTCTCATACTCCTACCGAGTCTCTTGTTGCTACCCTTCAGGGCACTCCCTACGACACCGGTCTTGATCTTGTAAAGCTTGACGTCGTTGCTAAGCACTTCAACAAGATCCGCGAGAACTACCTCGCATCCGGCCTTATCGACCCCAAGGTTCTTAAGGTTGACGTTAACGCTCTTCGTTACCAGGTTCCCGGCGGTATGCTTTCCAACCTTATCTCTCAGCTTAAGATGGCAGGCAAGCTTGATAAGCTCGATGAGGTTCTTGAAGAGGTTGCAAAGGTAAGAGAGGATTCCGGATTCCCTCCCCTTGTTACTCCTACCTCTCAGATCGTTGGTACTCAGGCTGTTAACAACGTTCTCTTCGCAGATGAGGGCAGATACTCCAGAGTTACCAAGGAATTCAAGGGTATCGTTCGTGGCGAGTACGGCAGATGCCCTGCTCCTATCTCCGACGAGTTCAAGAAGAAGATCATCGGCGACGACGATATCATCGATTACCGTCCCGCAGACAAGATCGCTCCCGAGATCGATTCTCTCAGAGAGAGAGTTGCTCCCTACCGTGAGCAGGACGAGGACCTTCTTTCCCTCGCACTCTTCGAGCAGGTTGCTATCAAGTTCTTCGAGTGGAGAAAGCAGCAGAAGTATAAGCTCGACGCTAATGCTGATGCAGCAAACGGCATCCACACCATCTAATCTTTATAAAATTAAAAAGTCCGATGCGATTGCATCGGACTTTTCTTTATTATTTGTTGTCGGAATTGTCATCGGGGGAGTTCCAGATAGAATTAAAGAAATCATCGCTGGAGAATCCGCCGTTGTTGTTCTTAGCGGCCTCAGCCTCTTCCTTTGCCTTTCTTTCAGCCTCCTCGCGAGCCTTAGCTTCTTCCTCAGACTTGCGGTTGTTTTCGTGAGCGGTCTTGTTCTCTTCCTCGCTCTTGCTCTTCTTTTCGGATGCGATATTCTCGATCTCTTCGATCGTGGGGTTATCGCGCTCCATAGCCGCCTTAAACTGCTCCTCATCCATAAACTCGTTTTTGAGAAGGAAGGAGGCGATGAAATGAAGCTTATCAATATGATCGGTAAGGATCTTTTCACATCTTGCGTAGGCGTTTTTAACAATAGCGCGGATCTCGTCGTCGATCTCTGCGGCGGTCTTTTCGGAGTAATCCTTACCGGTTGAGAAATCACGGCCGAGGAACACCTCGTCAGAGCCGCTGGTAGAGCCGTAAAGAACGGTGCCGAGCTTGTCGCTCATACCGTACTTGGTTACCATATTGCGTGCAACTCTCGTTACCTGCTGAATGTCGCTGGAAGCGCCGGTGGAGATATCGTCAAGGACGATCGCCTCGGCAACTCTACCGCCAAGAGAAAGGACGAGCTCGTCGAGCATTTCGTTTCTCGATGCGGTCATTCTATCCTCGGTGGGAACGCTGAGGGTTACACCGCCTGCTGTGCCTGCGGGAATGATTGTGATATGCTTTACGGGGTTGGTGTGCTCGCAATAGTAGGAAGCTACTGCGTGGCCGGCCTCGTGATATGCACAAAGCTTGTTGTCGGCCTCGGTTCTGACCTTGGTCTTCTTCTGAGGTCCGAGAAGCATCTTCATATATGCTTCCTCGATATCCTCCATACCGATAAGAGCCTTGCTCTTCTTTGCTGCGCGGAGTGCTGCCTCGTTCATAAGGTTTGCAAGCTCGGCGCCGGTAAAGCCAATGGTGGTCTGTGCGATCTTGCGAAGATCAACGGTAGCCTCGAGGGGCTTGTTGCGGCAGTGGACCTTAAGAATAGCCTCACGGCCGTTCATATCGGGATAATTTACGGTTACACGGCGGTCAAATCTTCCGGGACGAAGAAGTGCGGGGTCAAGAATGTCGGGGCGGTTAGTTGCCGCCATAACGATAACGCCGGAGTTCGTGCCAAAACCGTCCATCTCAACGAGGAGCTGGTTAAGGGTCTGTTCTCTTTCATCGTGTCCGCCGCCAAGGCCTGCGCCTCTGTGACGACCTACTGCGTCTATCTCATCAATGAAAATGATGCTTGCGCTGGTTTTTCTCGCGCTGTCGAAAAGGTCGCGGACACGGGAAGCACCGCCACCGACGTACATTTCAACGAAATCGGAGCACGAAATCGAGAAGAAAGGCACGCCTGCCTCACCCGCAACAGCCTTTGCAAGAAGAGTTTTACCCGTACCGGGAGGGCCTACGAGAAGAACGCCCTTGGGAATTCTCGCACCGAGATCATTGAATTTAGCGGGATTCTTGAGGAACTCAACGATTTCCGCAAGCTCTTCTTTTTCTTCATCAGCACCGGCAACATCCTCGAACTTTGCCTTCCGCTTTTCATCCTTGGCGTTCTTGACGCGCGCCTTACCGAAGCTGAGCGTTCTGTTGTTTTCGCTGTTGATGCTCTGTCCCATACGGCGGACAATAAAGAACATTATTCCGCCGAGCACAAGCATAAGCACAAGGGTCGGCAAAACGTTCATTACCCATGAGTTTTCGCCGCCGCGCTCATAGTCGTACTTTATCGGATTCTGAGCATTTTTTTCGTCCTTATTGTGTTCCGTTACAAGAGGATGAATATCGTTTACAAAAATCTGAACATTGGGAACGGTATATTCCTTCTGAACATTGTTACCCTTCTCATCCTTTTCGGTGTAAACAAGAGCACCCGAGCTGAGGTTCAGCTTATATTCGGATATTTTGCCCTGCTCAAACTTGGCTACGATTTCGTAGTATTGAGTTTTTTCACCCTGAGTGGATGAGGTGACGTAAAGGAACACTGCACCGATGATAAGCACCGGCACAACGAGATAAATCAGCGCCGTGCGCATCTTCTTTTTCTTGTTTCCGTCCATTTTTAAACTCCTTTAAAATATTCCGTAGAAAGCAAAACATCACCTGAAAATTCGGTTTCACCGATTAATTTTGGCAATATTTGCACGTTTTATGCTATCAGCATTCTTCTGAAGTTAACGTCAGCAAACGCTTTGCGGTTTCATCAACGGCAGCCCTCTGGGCAACACCGACACCGTAAACCCACAAAACACCCTCATCATCCCGCAA
>JAZRAF010000002.1:0-15983 GCA_045634425.1 Eubacteriales bacterium
CGTGCTCCCCGACGTGGTCCTTGCACTCCTTGCGGAATACCGAGGCGGCAGCATCACCGAGCGCGCCGCGCTTGCTGAGGGGCAGAGAATAACCCTCGAGGCAACGGCGACCAAAAAGATCTTCGGCACCGCCGAGATCGCCATCAACTTCTATGATACCGCAGGTGTCCTTCTCGACACCGTAAACGTGGAGCGCGGCTCTTACGTTGAATTTGCAGGAACAGTTCCCACCAAGGCAGAGGACGATGCCGCAACCTACACCTTTAACGGCTGGCAGGATGCCGACGGCAATATCGTCGATATGAGAGCCGTCGACTGCCGGGGATCGACCCTTGACCTTTATCCCTCCTTTGCTCCGGTGTACAAGCTCTACGACGTTACCTGGATCGTTGACGGTAAGAAAACCGTCACCCAAGAGCGCTTCGGAGTGATACCGACACCCCCGTTTACCCCCGAAAAAAGTGACACGGGTAGCTTCTATTACGATTTTACGGGCTGGAACCGTGAAATTGCGCCCGTATCCACCTCCTCATCGCAGAACACCTACACCGCAACCTTCGTATCCAAATATATCGTTCCTTTCTCTAACGGCTCGGGTGCAAGGATCACCGTCGACGGCACCGACTACGTAATCGACTGCACCACCGCCCCCGACTATACCTTCGATCTTTCAAACATCATCCCGCGTGCGGCAGGCACTGCCGGCATCGTTATCCAGTCTAAGATAGCGACCGTCAGATTCTCCTACACCGAGGTGCTTGCTATGAACGAGCTTGGCGTAAAGTCCCTAAGCATTTCCTCTCAGAAGAGCGGAGCGCACGCCTACACCTTCGGCATCGACCTTTATGACGCCGACGGCAACAGGGCAGGGGACAGCGTGAAGGCGGCGCTCGTTATGTCCTACTCCTTCATCGACCCCTCGCACGCCAGACTCTATTACTTCGCCGATGACGTGAGAAATTACGTTAAGGCAACCGTTACCGATACGACCCTCTCCGCAACCGTAAACTGCAACACCACGTATCACGCCGCGCTTTGCTACGCAATAGACGTAATCGCAAACGACGTGCTTGAGATAACCGTATCCGACACCTCGCTTTATACCGGCGAGACCGGCACCATCACCGCCATCGCCCCCCTCGGTGTCGAGATCATCTCCTACTACTACGTCAAGTCTGGCGGCGAGCGCGTTGACCTCAAGTCGAACGAGTTCGTAATGCCCACCGACAACGTTTCGGTCGGCGTTGTTTACACCTATCTTGAGTACACCGTCAAGTTCGTTTCCGACGGCACCGTGATCAGTATAGCGACCTACAAGTACGGCGAGATGCCCACACTTCCCGCCGACCCGAAAAAGTCGGCAGACACCCTCTATTCCTACGAATTCGTTGGCTGGGATGCCGAGGTGGTCGCAGTCACAGGCGATGCAACCTATAACGCCGTTTACGAGTCTACCCCCATACCCGTGCCGCCTAAGCCCGACGGTCCGCAGATATCCGACAGGGTAATGGACCTTATCGTGAAGGTCGCAGTCCTCGGCGCGTATGCCTGCCTTGTCGTACTGCCTCTTTTCATCGTGATTTTGACAAAATTCATCCGCCGAATGAGATGGCTTAAGCCCCGCAAAAGGTCGTAAAAAGTTACACGCCCCCCTACTTTCTTGGAAAGAACCGAGAAAAAATCGTTAAATTCAATAAAAATGAGAGCATTTGTTTGTGAAAGTTATCTTAATTAGCGCAACAAATGCTCTTTTTTTGTCCTTAACTATTGACTTTTCGTTACACGGGTGTTATAATTTACTTAAAATATTTAACTATTTGTATAATAGTAGAAAGGTTTGGTACAACAATGGGAAAAACAACATTTAAGCTGTTGACATTCTTGCTTGTCCTTGTTATGCTTTTCTCCGCATCGGCAACTACGATTTTTGCCGCTGAGGGCGCAGGCACGGGCGCAACCGCATCTACCGGCGAGGGCACGTCCACCGGCGCGGGCAGCACGGGTGCAACAACCAACTCCGGAGAATACGATCTCGATTGGTTTAAGATCGAGTATTCGGGCGACGACGTAGTCATCATCCTCGACCCCACCAAGATCACTTCTCTGGATTCAATCAAGGCCATCACTGACAGAGAGTTGGTCAAGTTCATCGTTGACATCGGCGCTAACGTCGTGTTCGACGATATTAAGGATGAGATCATCGGAGATAATCCTCCCACTGATCCCGTAGAGTTCGTTGAGTTCATTATGGACAACGTTCTCGAAATTTACATAGCTCAGAACTACGGTGCAGTAACCGAGGACACTAAGCACGCTTTCTATTCCGACATTATAGACAGCGACAAGGCAGTAGAAAAGTTCTCCGACTACATCTGCACTATCTTCAGAGCAGCGGTAATCACCGAGATCGCAGGTAAAAAGCAGTTCCCGATCCCCGCTGATTACGCAGGTACTGTAAGCAAGTACTTTAACGAGATCATCGCAAACTTCACCGGTGCAAGCGACGACGCTATCAACGCTGCACTCGTTGAGAAGTTCGGCATCACTCTTGCTGAGTTTGAGGCAAGACTCGATGAGATCGACACACTTTTCATCACTGCTTATACCGAAGCATACGAGAAGATCGAGATTGACAACAACGGTATTGACGATTGCATTCTTCTTCTCGACCTCCTTGAAAAGCTCGAGGTTAACGGTCTCACCCTCTTCGGTGATACCGCAAACGGCAAGTCCTTCGTGCTTGACACCCTCGTTGCTCTTGCAAAGGAGCTTCCTTCATTCACCGCTATTTCCGAGATGACCGACGATGAAATGCAGCTTTCTTACGCATTCCATCTCTACACCGACCTCGGCGAGAGCGAGTTCAACGTAACCGTTAAGCTTGGCGGCGCTCATGAGAGCGTAAGAAAGGTTGCTGCAATCATCGCAAGAAACCTTACCATCTCCAAGGAGAACGGCCAGTACGTTCTTAAGGTTAACGTTCCCGACGAGCTTGCTAAGGCAGCTCTCAAGGCATGCCAGTCCTCCAGAGTACCTGACAGCATAAAGCAGAAGGTATTCGGCGGCTTCTCCGCTAACGTAGATGAGATGTACGCATTCATCAACAACGTTACCTTCGACGATCTTATGCAGATCTTCGAGTACGTTGACTTCGATGAAGTTCTCGACCACGAGTTCCTCAGCAGGTTTGAGATCCTTGACGGCCTTACCGAGGCACAGATCAAGGCTAAGATCGAGCAGTACGCTAAGTACTACGACGTAGCTCTTAACTACCTCGCAAAGGCTTACGGCTATCTTCCCGAGTCCGTAAAGGAGCTTACTCTCCTTGACTTCTACGAGTCCAACGGTAAGTTCGAGGCAAGCGGCACCAAGACCGTTAACATCTACACCGCTGCAAACAAGGTAAGCGAAACCGCAGGCGACCTTATCGATGCATTCCTTGACAACAAGGTAATCACCGTATCCGCAAGAGTTGAGGTTACCTTCAACGACGTTTACAAGGTAAGCTACTACAAGGGCACCGAGCTTGTTCGCGAGGGCTTCCTTCCCGTAGGCGCTAACGTAGACTTCTTCTCCGGCACTACCGAGTACGGCGGAATGACCATCATCGGATGGGTAGACGCACAGGGCAACGCTTATACCGAGATGCCCGCTAAGGACGTTGCACTTTACGCAGTTACTGCTGATGCAACTGCTGAGCTCACCGCTTCCGCTGACGCTATCGTATACGGTGACGGCACCATCGTCCTCACCGCTAACGTAACTCCCTACATCGAGTCCGCAAGCTATACATACGCTTGGTACAAGAACAACGTTCTTATCGACGGCGCAACCGCTGCAACCCTTGAGATCGCTAACGTTGCTGACTCCGGCGAGTACCACGTAGTTGTTGTGATCGACGTTCTCGGCGTATCCAAGACCGAAACTACCAATAAGGTAAGCGTTAAGATCGATCCTAAGACGATCACCGCTTCCGACGTTATAGAGTGGAACTACACCGACGCTTTTGAGTACGACGCTACCGAGAAGGGCGTAAACGCTACCGTCAAGGCTGAGTATCAGACTCTTGTAAGCATCACCGGCATCACCGGCAACACCGCTACCAACGCAGGTAAGTACACCGCTACCGCAACCCTTGAGCTCCTTGATCCCAACTATGCATTCACTGCAGGTAACACCGTTACCCTTGAGTGGACCATCGATCCCAAGGCTTATGACGACAGCGATATCGAGTGGGTAATTCCCCAGGATATGGTTTACGAGTACGGCAAGACCTACACCGTAACCGCTAAGTATCCCGCAGAGCTTAAGCTCACTCTTACTAACGACGCAAAGACCAACGCAGGCACCTACGTAACCACCGCAACCGTTGAGGTTATCGGCGGCGCTAACTACGTATGGGCAGGCTCTGCTGAGCTTTCCAGCGGCAACTGGACGATAGCTGCAAAGTCTATCGACCTCTCCACCCTTACCTGGATGGCATACAGCGTAGCTGATGCAACTCACGATCCCGCGAAGTTCAACTTCACCTACAACGGCACCGTATTCGGTGTTAAGATCAACAACGCTCCCGAGGATCTCGCTGCAGCTATCGTTTACACCAACGATACCGCTACCGACGCAGCAACCAAGATCATCGCTACCGCAGAGCTTGATCTCGTTAACAATCCCCTTGTTGCTACCAACTATAATATAAGCGGCACCATCTCGTCCCAGGAGTGGTCGATCGCAAAGGCAGTAATTTCTACCGACAACCTTGATTGGACCAAGGTAGAGTTTACCTACAACGGCGAGACCCAGAAGCCCGAGCTTAAGAACTTTGCACATCAGGGCATCGTTCTTGAGTACGTTTACGAGAAGTACGAGGGCGGCGCTTGGGTTGCAGCAACCAACACCACCGATGCAGGCACCTATCGCGTTACCGTAACCGTTAAGGCATCCGAAACTCCTAACTACGTTCTTGGTAGTGATCTCGGTATGTCCACCACCTACGTGATTGCGAAGAAGGCAATTCCCGTTGATATCGACTGGAAGTATACCGCTCCCTTCACCTACACCGGCTCCGACATCACCATAAACCTTGATACTACCTCCCTTACCGCCGAGCAGCTCGCTCTCCTCGAGATCACCGGCGCTACCTCTACCGGTAAGAACGCAGGTAAGTACACCGCTTCCGCAACCGTTAAGCTCCTTGATACTAAGAACTATGTTCTTACCAAGGGCGCAAACGAGGTAAGCGGCGACACCGTTACTATCACCAAGGATTGGGAGATCGCAAAGGCGGTTATCACCGTCGGCACTCTCGAGTGGAACTACACCGCTCCCATCACCTACACCGGCTCCGCTATCACCGTAACTCTTAACACCGCCGGTCTTAGCGACAAGCTCACCGTAGTATATACCGACAACGAAAAGACCGATGCAGGTATCTACAACGCACAGGCTACCATCTCGCTGCTCCCCGAGCACGAGACAAACTACAAGCTCGATGACGCTGCAGTTCTTGTTTACAACAAGGAATGGCAGATCAGCCCCAAGGCTATCGACCTCGGTACTCTTACCTGGGCTGACTTCACCAACCCCACCTACAACGGTCAGGAGCTTGCTAACCCCACCGTTACTATCCCTGCTGAGTTCGCAGGTATCGTAACCGTAACCTACACCACTACCTACAACGGCGTTGCAGCACAGGCTGTTAACGCAGGCGCATACGTAACCACCGTTACTATCACCGTTGGTCCTAACTACACCGTTACCTTCACCGGCAGCGAGAGCAAGGAATGGTCCATCGAGCGCGCTAACCTTGCAGATTACCTTGCAACCCTTGGTATTGCACTCAATCCTGCAAGCGTACAGTTCAACAACAAGGCTCAGAGCCTTCTTATCACCGGCACTCTTCCCGAGTCTATCACCGTTACCTACGAGGGCAACGGCCAGATCAAGGTTGGTGTCTACACCGTAACCGCTAAGTTCACCTCTACCGATCCTAACTTCACCGAGACCGCAGAGCTCCAGGCAGCTCTTACCATTACCTCCGGTCAGTGCTCCAACCGCTTCGAGACCGAGGACGTTATCGTTGAGGTAGGCGGCAGCGGTATCGATAAGGATCACGTACTCTCCGCTATCAAGAATCTTGATCAGCTTAAGGACATCGACCTTTCCGCTCTTGCAGGCGAGGGCAAGATCGCTTCCTTCATCGCTGCATACGAGATCGAGTTTATGTTCGGCGATGCTATCTCCGACGTTGAGGGCGCATTCACCGTTAAGATCCGTATCCCCGCTGCATACGCAAGCGCAACCGGCCTTAAGGCAGTTTACGTAAGCGAGACCGGTGAGATCGAGGTTCTCGAGTCCACCATCGCAGACGGATACATCGTATTTGAAACTACTCACTTCTCCACCTACGGTATCGTAAACGTAGCTGACCAGATCGTTGACGAGCCCATCGATGACAAGAACAACTCTTGGATCTGGATCATCATCGCAATCCTTCTCGTAATCATCATCGCACTTGTAATCCTTCTCATCGTTAAGAAGAAGAACGAAGGCGACGAGCCCGAGCAGCAGACCGAGCCTGAGGTAGTACCTCCCACCGACGACGAGCCCGCTCCCGCAGAGGAAGAGCCCGTAGTTGAGGAAGCACCTGCTGAAGAGCCCGCTCCCGTTGAGGAAGCACCCGTAGAGGAAGCTCCCGTACCTGTTGAAGAGCCTGCACCCGCTCCTGCTCCTGCAGAGCCTGCACCCGGTTCCTTCGCAGCAATCGTTGCAGCATCCGCTGATGCTGACGCAGTCAGACTTGTCAACGGCGTGATCGTTCCCGTTCGTTACAGAACCTCCTTCATGTCCAGACTTATCCAGGCTGAGCCTCCTATTCAGGATTACTACACCGTAGTTAAGAATTACATCCTCTCCTACAAGGGTGTTAAGGCTAGAACCAGCTGGAACTTCGAGTCCTTCAATAAGGGTAGAATCCAGTGCGCTAAGCTTAACGTTAAGGGTAATGCATTCCAGGTATATCTTGGACTTGATCCTAACGAGTACAACGTTGAGAAGTACCACTTCGTAGACGTTGGAGATAAGCCTAAGCTTGATAAGGTTCCTATGATGCTCAAGGTTAAGAGCGATCGTTCGCTTAAGTACGTACTCGAGCTTGTCGACGAAGTAATGAGCAAGAACGAAATCACTCAGGGCGAGATTCCTAACGAGGATTACCACCTTCCTTACGAGTCCACCGAGGCACTCGTTGACCGTGATCTTGTAAAGGTTATCCTTCCTGACGGAATGGAGATCGACGAGAACACCATCATCGAGAGAGTTAACGTTGGCGATATGCTCGCTTCCGTTAAGCCCGAGGATGAGGCAGAGGGTACAGCACCTGCAACCGAAGAGGTTAAGGTTCGTATCGTTGACCACCACGTAGCAGAAGAAGACATCGTAAACGTTGACGCAGCAGCTGCTGACGAGATCGTAACCGATGCACAGGCTAAGGAGCTTGTACAGACCATCGCACGTACTCCCGGTCTCAAGCCCAAGTCCAACAAGCTTTACGAGGTAAACCTTGACACCATCTGCGAGAACTTCGAGGATGGCGACACCGTTACCATCGAGAGCCTCAAGAGCAAGAACATCATAACCAAGAAGGCAGACAAGATCAAGGTCCTTGCCCGCGGCGTTATGACTAAGAAGCTCACCGTTGTAGCTGACAAGTTCTCCATCCAGGCGATCAAGATGATCGGCCTTGCAGGCGGCCTCGCTCAGAAGTACAAGGACTAATGCTCCGTAGTGACTGTCACTAAGTAAAATCTAACCGGCTTGCCGCAGGCTCACGCTTGCGGCAAGCTTTATAAAAAGGCATTATAAAAAATGAAAAAGAAATTTCTCTTTTGCACGAAGCTTTGGTTTTATCTCACCGAGATACCCCTTGCGCTTCTGCTCGCCGTAACTATTCATTACGGCCCTATGACCGAGGGTGTCTTTAAGCTTGTACCCCTTATGGTCACCCTTATATCCGTAATGCTCTTTATTCTCGTATTCTTTTTCAGAATGGTCGTCATCTCCTATGAGGAGGTGCGCTATCGCGGCCCGTTCTCCTCGCGCGATCGCGCGTTTATAAATAAGGATAAAACCCTTATAATAACGATGCGCCCGCACGGAAACCTCGACGTTGACCTCTTTGGCAACGACGGTCAGCCCCCGATGTTCGCAGGCCTCAAGGATGAGCCCCCGATAGATATCTATCTCTTCCGTGGCAGAACGATAGGCTCTCGCCGCACGGTAGGCTCGATCCTCACCTACTTCGGTATCTCCGCGGCAGATGCAGCCGAGGCACTTAAGTGCGACACCTTCAGTGCAGAGTACGAGCTTGTATCCCTCAGCGCAGAAAAGAAAGAGGATATAAGAGAGATTCGCATTAAGTTTAAGGAAACGTTCTAAATAAAAGGCGGCGTATTGACAACGCCGCCTTTTTGTGTTAAAATATTATGATAGAATTTAATGCTTTAAGGAAGGTATCCTTATGAAAAACTATAAGATCGAAACAAAATGCGTGCAGGGCGGCTACACCCCCGGAAACGGTGAGCCCCGTCAGATTCCGATAATCCAGAGCACTACCTTTAAATATAATACGGGTGAGGATATGGGTAAGCTCTTTGACCTCGAGGCATCGGGCTACTTCTACTCCAGACTCCAGAACCCCACCTGCGACACCGTTGCCGCAAAGATCTGCGAGCTTGAGGGCGGCACCGCCGCAATGCTCCTCTCCTCGGGTCAGGCTGCATCCTTCTACTCGGTATTCAATATCGCCAACTGCGGCGACCACGTAATCTCGTCCGCATCCATCTACGGCGGCACCTACAATCTCTTCGCCGTAACGATGAAGAAGATGGGCATCGAGTTCACCTTCGTTGATCCCGACTGCACCGAGGAGGAGCTTAACGCCGCATTCCGCGAGAACACTAAGGCCGTATTCGGTGAGACCCTTGCAAACCCCGCGCTCACCGTCCTCGATATCGAGAAGTTTGCGAAGGCCGCACACGCTCACGGCGTTCCCCTTATCATCGACAACACCTTTGCCCCCCCCGTAAACTGCCGCCCCTTTGAGTTCGGCGCAGATATCGTAACCCACTCGACCACCAAGTATATGGACGGTCACGGCTCGGCTGTCGGCGGGTGGATCGTCGACTCGGGCAAGTTCGATTGGATGGCACACGCTGATAAGTTCCCCGGCCTCTGCACCCCCGATGAAAGCTACCACGGCGTTACCTATGCCGAAAGATTTGGCAAGGAAGGCGCATACATCTATAAGGCAACAGCACAGCTTATGCGTGACCTCGGCTCGACTCAGTCACCCCAGAGCGCATACCTTCTTAACCTCGGCCTTGAAAGCCTCCACGTAAGAATGGAAAGACATTGTCTTAACGCCCTTAAGGTTGCCGAATACCTTGAAACCAGCGACAAGATCACCTGGGTAAATTACCCCGGACTCCCCTCCAACAAGTACTACGAGCTCGCAAGCAAGTATATGCCGAACGGCACCTGCGGTGTCGTAAGCTTCGGTGTAAAGGGCGGCCGTGAGGCGGCAGAAAAGTTTATGCGCGCGCTTAAGATCGCCGCTATCGAAACCCACGTTGCCGACGCTCGCTCCTGCTGCCTCCACCCCGCAAGCACCACCCACCGTCAGATGAACGAGGATGAGCTTATTGCCGCCGGCGTACCCTCCGACCTTATCCGCCTCTCCTGCGGACTTGAAAACTATAACGACCTTATTTCCGACATCGCGAACGCTCTTGCAGAGATATAATTCCACCGTCGGAAAGGGAAAGGATAACTGACAATGCCTATTAAAATTCCGAATGACCTCCCCGCGGTCAAAACTCTTGCCGACGAAAATATATTCGTAATGACCGAGACCCGTGCCATTACGCAGGATATAAGACCCCTTAAGATCCTTCTTCTTAACCTTATGCCTAAGAAGATCGAAACCGAAACTCAGTTCTCCCGCCTGCTCGGTAACACACCCCTCCAGGTCGAGCTTGAGCTCATACATACCAAAAGCCATAAGTCAAAGAACGTAGCCGAGGAGCACCTTCTCTCGTTCTACAAGATCTTTGACGACGTAAAGGACAACTATTACGACGGCTTCGTCATCACCGGCGCGCCCGTCGAGCATATGCCCTTTGAGGAGGTCGAGTATTGGGACGAGCTCGTCGAAATAATGGAGTGGAGCAAGACCCACGTCCACAGCACCCTGCATATCTGCTGGGGCGCACAGGCAGGCCTCTATTACCACTACGGCATCAACAAGCATCAGCTTGACGAGAAGGTCTTTGGCGTATTTCCCCACAAGGTGGATTACAAGCGCTCCATCCTTTTCCGTGGCTTCGACGATAAGTTTATGGCACCCCATTCCCGTCACACCACCGTCCTTCGTGAGGATATCGAGGCTGTGCCCGGGCTCAGAGTCCTTGCCTCCTCCGATGAGGCAGGCGTTTACGCCATCGCAAATAAGAAGGGAAGACAGATCTTCATCACCGGTCATAGCGAATACGACCCCGACACCCTCAAAAACGAGTATCTTCGCGACCTCGGACAGGGAAAGCCCATCAAAATGCCTAAAAACTATTTCCCCGGTGATAACGCAAAGCGCGCACCCAAGGTAACCTGGCGCGCCCACGCAAATCTCCTTTTCTCCAACTGGCTCAACTATTTCGTATATCAGACGACACCCTACGACGTTAATGCCGTTGCAAAGGGTAAAAAATAAGATTCCCCTCGGGCGAACAGATTTAGAGCAGAAATTGTCGGTTGACGAGCGTGAGGCGTAGATATCTACGTCGAGTGAGGAAACGGCAATAGAATAAAAAACATTAATAGAAAGAGGAAAACCGTAGGTTTTCAACCTTGATTTTCTCAAAATTGCACTTAATAACAAGAGAGGTACTGTGTTTTTTCACAATACCTCTCGTTTTTTTATTCGGTTATGCCTAAATACGTCGCCCGACTAATGTGCAAACTGACTGTTATATAGTTCATAATAGAAGCCGCGGCGCTCGAGCAGGGAGGTGTGGTTGCCTTGCTCAATGATATTGCCGTCCTTCATCACGAGTATTATATCGGCCTCGCGCACCGTTGAAAGTCTGTGCGCTACGATAAAGCTCGTGCGGCCCTGCATCATCTTGCCAAAGGCCTCCTGTATCTTCATCTCGGTACGGGTGTCGATAGACGAGGTCGCCTCGTCAAGTATAAGCATCGGGGGCAGGCAAAGCATTACTCTCGCGATGGAGATAAGCTGCTTCTGACCCTGTGAAAGTCCGCCGCCGTCCTCGGTTATACGCGTGTCGTATCCGTTAGGCAAGCGCTTGATAAAGCTGTGCGCGTGCGCCGCCTTTGCCGCCGCCTTAACTTCCTCGTCGGTGGCATCGGGCTTGCCTATGATGATGTTTTCTCTGATCGTTCCTGCCTTAAGCCAGGTGTCCTGAAGCACCATACCGTAGTTGGTTCTCAGGCTCCTTCTTGTAAGCGATGTGATGGGATGACCGTCAACGCATATCTTTCCCGAATTAACGTCATAAAAGCGCATAAGCAGGTTGATAAGGGTGGTCTTTCCGCATCCCGTGGGACCGACAATTGCCACACGTTGGCCTTCTTTTACGTCCAAATTAACGTTTTGGATAAGCGGCTTGTCGGGAGTGTAGGAGAAATATATACCCTCAAGGGCAACGTTTCCGTCCGCCTCGCCAAGCACGGTTGCGTCCTCGGCATCGGGCTTCTCGGGCTCTGCCTCAATAAGCTCGAATACTCTTGCCGCCGATGCAAGCGAGTTCTGAAACTCGGTCACAACGCCTGAAATTTCGTTGAACGGCTTCGTGTACTGGTTAGCGTAAGAAAGCAAAACCGAGAGTGTTCCGACGGTGAAAACACCGCCTGAGCCGATAGCGATCAAGGCACCCGCAAGTGCCACCGCCGCATACACCACGCTGTTTACAAAGCGGGTCGTGGGATTAACGAGGGAAGAGAAGAATATAGCGCGAAGCGAGCACTTGCTAAGGCGCGAGTTGACGTCGTCAAATCTCTCGACCGCCTTGTCCTCATAGCCAAACGCCTTTACGACCTTCTGGTTGCCGATCATCTCGTCGATAAGTGCGGTCTGCTCGCCCTTGGTCGCTGACTGCTCCTTGAACATGTTGTAGGTCTTCTTGGCAATAAAGCGCGCCACAAAGAGGGAAAGGGGAGTAAGCACGAATACCACGATAGCCACGCGCCATTCAAGCACGATAAGCAGGGCAAGCGTGCCAAGTATCGTCATAACTCCGGTAAAGAGCTGTGTAAATCCGAGCAAAAGTCCCTCGGAAAACTGCTCGGTATCGTTGACCGTTCTTGAAAGAAGGTCGCCGTGTGAATGAGTGTCAAGATAGGATAAGGGAAGTCTTTCGATCTTCGCAAAGGCATCTCTTCTTACGTCGCGAGCAACGTGATATGCAATGCGATTATTGATCATACTCATCAGCCACTGTGAAAGCGCAGTAGCTCCGATAAGCACCACCGCAAGAAGAAGTATCTCGATAACCTTTTGGATATCAACCTGCCCGACACCTATCATAAGATCGATCGCATCACCGATCAAAATGGGTACGTAAAGGGTCAGCGCCACCGTCGCAAGTGCCAAAAGAATTGACACGGGTAGCAGGTATTTGTATTTTCCTATGTATTTAAGGACTTTTTTGACGGTTGACTTGTTCTTCATATCACTCCACCTCCTTCTTAAACTGGGAGGCGTAGATCTCGCGATATACCTCGCAGCCTTCGAGCAGCTCCTCGTGTGTTCCAACGCCGTCTGCACGGCCGTCATCAAGCACCACGATCCTGTCTGCGTGCATTATCGAGGATGCTCTTTGTGATATGATAAATACGGTGGTGTCACCGCCAATGTTGCGTATCGCCGCACGAAGTGCCGCATCGGTTGCAAAGTCAAGCGCTGATGCCGAGTCGTCAAGGATAAGCACGTCGGGGTTCTTGACAAGTGCACGCGCGATCGTAAGTCTTTGTCTTTGTCCGCCCGAAAGATTCTTGCCCCCCTGCTCAATTCTTGCATCAAGGCCGCCCTTGTCGGCAACAACGCCTGCCGCCTGCGCTATCTCAAGCGCACGGTTGATCTCTTCGTCAGTGGCGTTCTCGTTGCCCCAAAGCATATTTTCTCTGACAGTTCCTGCAAACAGCACCGCCTTCTGCGGCACTATACCGATCCTGTCGCGCAAAGCATCGCTCGACCACTCGCGCACGTCGTGACCAAGCACACGCACGTCTCCCTCACTCGCATCATAAAAACGGGGAATAAGGTTGATAAGAGAGGTCTTGCCCGAGCCTGTACCGCCGATGATACCGATGGTCTCGCCGCGGCGCGCTTTGAATGAAATTCCCTCAAGGGAAGCATCACCCGCACCCGCATAGGTAAGGGTGACGTCGTTAAACTCTACTGCATAATCCGCCTCGCCATTCGGCTCGGTCTCCTTGCCGTCCACGATGCTCGACTTGATGTCGAAAACCGCGCTGATTCGGCTCGCCGAGGCAAGGGATTTTGTGATAGTGATTATCAGATTTGCCAGCTTGATAAGCTCGACAAGTATCTGTGACATATAGTTGTAAAGTGCCACGACCTGACCGTCCGTCAGCTCGCCAATATTGACTTTGAGGGCACCCGTGTAAATTAAATACACTATCGCAACGTTGATTATAACGTACGTAAGGGGGTTCATAAGTGCCGAGATCATACCTACGGTCTTCTGCGTTTTGGTGAGATTCGTATTTCTCTCGCCAAACTCCGCGATCTCTGCATCCTCCTTGCAAAACGCACGGATAACTCTCGCGCCCGACAGGTTTTCTCTCGTCTTTCCAACGACTCCGTCAAGCCTTGCCTGCACCTTTTTGTAAAGGGGCATCGATATAAGCATAATGCCGAATACGACTATCGAAAGTGCACCGATCGTGCCTGCAAATATCAGGGTCGTGTCGGTGTCTATCGTCATCGCCATAACCATCGCGCCAAACACAACGAAGGGGGAACGAAGCAAGAGTCTAAGTGCAAGGTTTATGCCCGTCTGTACCTGGTTTGCATCCGAGGTCATACGGGTTATCATCGTTGAAGTGCCGATCCTGTCGATCTCTGTGTAGGACAGGGTCTGAAGGTGTCCGAACAGTGCCGAGCGCACCTTAGCGACGAATCCTACCGCCGCACGGGCACAAAAATACTGCGCCGTTATCGAAAAAACAAGACCAACCGCACCTAAAGCCAACAGCCACAGGCACATTCTGACGACGTATCCGCCGTCCCCGTTTCCGATACCTTGGTCTATTATCGCCGCAATAACAAGCGGCACTATAAGCTCGAGTGTCGCCTCAAACAGCTTGAAAAGCGGTCCAAGCACGCACTCCTTCTTATATCCGTTAAAATACTTTAAAAGCTTCTTCATATATCCTCACAATCCACAACCTTGTATCCGGCCCTTGCCAGCGCCTCAGCCAATGCGCCCATACCGTCCACAAGTACGCCGGAAAACGTTCCGTCATAAACCTGCTTAACTCCGCAGGTCGGGCTGCGCGACTTTAAAATCACGCACTCGATCTCCTCGTCCCCAAGCTCGTCAAGGATCTTTGCAACGGCCTCGCGCAATTCGCCGTCCACGCACCTGCCGTCGCGGCTCATTATCACGCCGTCCACGATCTCAATCGGCACTCTCGGCGTGCCGAGCCCGGCAAGCACCTCGGGGCAAACCTCGATCACGTCCTTGTCCTTGATATATTCAAGCACGCGCTCATTCAGATTATTTCCGCCGTTATATTTGCAATTCCTGCCCAAAAGGCAGGCACTAACTACGATTTTCATACAGTTTTCACCTCAACTTATTATTTTACCACAAAACCCCGCAGAATGCAAGCGCAAAATTGAATATTCGCACCACCCAACATCTCTTGCAAACCCAGGCGTTTTATGCTATAATATGATATAAGCAAATAACCAGCGCCCCCTTAAGTTAAAAAAAGGAGCAAGGATATGACCAAAAACGATTTTTTTACTTTGAATAACGGCGTGAAAATTCCCGCCATCGGCTTCGGCACCTGGCAGGTTGCCGACGGTGAAGAGGGCTACACCTCTTGCCTCGCCGCACTTAAAGCCGGATACCGCCACATCGACACCGCCTTTGCCTACGGAAACGAACCTAGCGTTGCCCGCGCCCTCCGTGACAGCGGCCTTTCCCGTGAAGAGGTGTTCATAACAACAAAATTGCCCTCCGACGTTAAGGATTACGACGGCACTAAGGCTCATTTTGAACAGTCGCTTAAAAATCTCGACACCGATTATATCGACCTCTATCTCATTCACGCCCCCTGGCCCTGGAGCGACGTTGGCAAGGAGTGCGCCGAGGGCAATATCGCGGCTTGGCGCGCTATGATCGATCTTTACAACGACGGCAAGATCCGTGCTATCGGCGTTTCCAACTTCCACGTCAAGGACATAAAGGCAATAGCCAAGGCCACCGGCTTCACTCCCGCAGTCAATCAGATAAGATATTTCATTGGCAATACACAAAACGAGATCACCGAATACTGCCAGACAAACGGCATCCTCATCGAGGCGTATTCACCCCTCGCCACCGGCGCCCTGGTCGAGCATAGCGATCTTATCGCCCTCGCCGCAAAATACAACGTGACCATCCCTCAGCTTTGCATCAGATTCTGCATCGAAAACGGCACCCTCCCGCTCCCCAAGTCGGTAAACGAGAGCCGTATCAAAGCCAACCTCGAGGTTGATTTCACCATCTCTGCAGAGGATATGGCCACCCTCAACGCCCTCTACCACATCGGCCCCACAAGACCACTCAGAAGCTAACAAAGTAAAGAAACTAAAAAATAAAAAGGGCGATTCGTGAATCGCCCCTACAACCAAATTTCGGCAGAAGTCGGAGGCCAAGCGGTCTTAGGGAGACAAG
>JAZRAF010000003.1:0-5768 GCA_045634425.1 Eubacteriales bacterium
TTATTACGTCGGTGTCAACGTTGTCACCGTATTTAATTGCTTTGCCGTTAAATATCATTACGCTATCCTCCCCTGTTATATTTTTGCAGGATCTGCAATTTTGCCTGCTATTGCGCTTGCCGCCGCTACTGCGGGGCTTGCAAGGTAAACCTCAGAGGTTACGTCACCCATTCTGCCGACGAAGTTACGGTTCGTCGTAGCAACGGCGCGCTCGCCTGCTGCGAGGATACCCATATATCCGCCAAGGCAAGGACCGCAGGTGGGTGTGGAAACTACACAACCCGCCTCAATGAATACCTTGAGGAGTCCGTTCTCCATAGCCTTGAGGTAAATGTCCTGTGTTGCGGGGATTATGATCGCACGAACGTTCTTTGCGACCTTTCTTCCCTTCAAGATCTCTGCCGCCTCGGCAAGATCCTTATAATGTCCGTTAGTGCAAGAGCCGATGACGACCTGATCGATCTTTATATCGTCGATCTCGTCAAAGGTCTTGGTGTTTTCGGGAAGATGAGGGAATGCAACGGTAGACTTGATCTTGGAAAGGTCAATTTCGTATATTTCGTCGTACTCGGCATCCTCGTCTGCCTTAAAAATCGTCATTTCGCGGTCGGAGCGCTCCTTGACGTACGCCACGGTCTGCTCGTCGACCTCGAATATACCGTTCTTTGCGCCTGCCTCAATAGCCATATTGGCAATAGTAAGGCGGTCGAAGATGGTAAGCGCGCCAACGCCCTCGCCGACGAATTCCATCGACTTATAGAGTGCGCCGTCAACGCCGATCATTCCGATAATGTGAAGGATCACGTCCTTACCGGAAACGTATTTATTAAGCTTGCCCTTAAGAACAAACTTGATAGCCGAAGGAACCTTAAACCACGCCTTGCCCGTTGCCATACCGCACGCCATATCGGTTGAGCCGACACCGGTGGAAAACGCACCGAGCGCGCCGTAGGTGCAGGTGTGTGAATCTGCACCTATGACAACGTCACCGGGAATGACAAGACCCTTTTCGGGAAGTAGCGCATGCTCGATACCCATTCTGCCGACGTCGTAGAAATGCACGATCTCTTCCTTGTCGCAGAAATCACGGCACATTTTGCACTGTACTGCCGCCTTTATATCCTTATTGGGAGCGAAATGGTCCATTACCATTGTGACCTTTTCCTTATCGTAAACTCCCTTTACGCCTATGCGCTCATACTCGCGTATTGCCACGGGAGAGGTAATATCATTACCAAGAACGCGATCTAAGCTTACGAGGACGAGCTGTCCTGCGCTGACGCTTTCAAGACCTGCGTGGTGGGCGAGTATTTTCTGGGTCATCGTCATTGCCATTGTAAAGTTCCCTGAACCTTTCGGAATTATTTGTTGATTATCGCGCCCTTGTCCGCCGAGCTTACCATAGCGGAATAGCGCTTAAGATAACCTGTGATGTTCTCTTTCTTCTTTATGGGCATTTCTGCCTTACGCTTCTCAAGCTCCTCGGCAGATACCTTAAGCTCGATAGAGTATTCGGGAATATTGATGGAGATAATATCGCCGTCCTTAACGTACGCGATGGTACCGCCGCTTACAGCCTCGGGAGATACGTGGCCGATAGAAGCACCGCGGGTAGCACCTGAGAAACGGCCGTCGGTGATAAGCGCAACGTCCTTATCAAGTCCCATACCTGCGATAGCAGAGGTGGGCGAGAGCATCTCACGCATACCGGGACCGCCTGCGGGGCCCTCGTAGCGGATCACTACGACGTCACCCTTCTCTATCTTGCCCTCGTAAATTGCTGCGATAGCCTCCTCCTCGCTTTCATAGACCTTTGCAGGTCCCTCGTGAACGAGCATTTCGGGAGCTACGGCACTGCGCTTTACAACGCATCCGTCGGGTGCAAGATTACCGCGAAGCACGGCGATACCGCCGGTCTTGCTATAAGGGTTATCAACAGTTCTTATAACGGTGGGGTCGCTATTGCGTGCGTTTGCGATATTTTCTTTAAGAGTTTTACCCGTGCAAGTCATAACCGAGGTATCGAGAAGCCCGAGCTTGTCGATTTCGGCAAGGACTGCGTAAACGCCGCCTGCCTCGTTAAGATCCTCCATATAAGTAGGACCTGCGGGTGCGAGGTGACAGAGGTTGGGGGTCTTTGCGCTGTTGCGGTTTACCTCGTCAAGCGAGAATTCAACGCCGCACTCGTTTGCGATTGCGGGAAGGTGAAGCATACTGTTGGTGGAGCAGCCAAGCGCCATATCAGCGGTGATGGCGTTCTTGATAGCCGCCTCGGTCATAATATCTCTGGGGCGGATATTCTTTCTAACGAGCTCCATAACCTGCATACCTGCGTGCTTAGCAAGCTGGATTCTTGCGGAATACGCCGCAGGGATAGTGCCGTTGCCGCAAAGACCCATACCGAGTACCTCGGTAAGGCAGTTCATAGAGTTTGCGGTGTACATACCCGAGCAAGAGCCACAGGAAGGACAAGTCTTTTCCTCATACTCGCAGAGCTTGCAATCGTCGATCGCGCCCGCCTTATACGAGCCGACAGCCTCGAACATACTTGAAAGGCTGGTCTTTTTACCGCCTACTCTACCTGCGAGCATCGGGCCGCCGCTTACGAAAACGGTGGGGATATTGAGTCTTGCCGCAGCCATAAGAAGGCCGGGCACGTTCTTATCGCAGTTGGGGATCATAACGAGTCCGTCAAAGCCGTGAGCCATTACCATAGCCTCGGTGGAGTCGGCAATAAGGTCGCGCGTTACGAGCGAGTACTTCATACCCACGTGACCCATAGCGATACCGTCACAAACGGGGATGGCCGGGAAAACGATGGGAGTACCGCCCGCCATAGCGACGCCTACTCTTACTGCCTCGGTGATCTTATCAAGATTCATATGACCGGGAACGATCTCGTTATAGGAGCTTACGATACCGATAAGGGGGCGGTCAAGCTCCTCCTTGGTCAAGCCAAGGGCGTTATAAAGGGAACGATGGGGGGCGTTGTGCGCCCCATCGATTATTTTGTCTTTTATCATAACAAAATCCTTTCGATTGGCAAGTGCCTACACTTGTCAGAATCAGTTGTTAATGAACTTCTCCTCGTCAGCCCAGCTGTAAAGCTTTCTGATCTCGTTACCAACTACCTCAGCGGGATGCTCGGAAGCGATCTTTCTCATAGCGTTGAAGTGAACCTGAGCGCCTGCGTCGGACATATCAAGAAGGAAGTCCTTTGCAAAGGTACCGTCCTGAATGTCGGAGAGGATCTTCTTCATCGACTTCTTGGTCTCCTCGGTGATGATCTTCGGACCGGTGATGTAGTCGCCGTACTCTGCGGTGTTGGAGATAGAATATCTCATACCCTCAAAGCCGCTCTGATAGATAAGGTCAACGATAAGCTTCATCTCGTGGATGCACTCGAAGTATGCGTTTCTGGGGTCGTAGCCTGCCTCAACGAGGGTCTCAAAGCCTGCCTGCATAAGTGCGCAACCACCGCCGCAAAGAACTGCCTGCTCACGGAAGAGGTCGGTCTCGGTCTCAGTACGGAAGGTGGTCTCAAGAACGCCTGCTCTTGCGCCGCCGATACCAAGTGCGTATGCAAGACCGATGTCAAGTGCGTCGCCGGTTGCATCCTGATGTACTGCGATAAGGCAAGGAACGCCCTTACCTACCTGGTACTCGGAGCGAACGGTGTGACCGGGGCCCTTAGGAGCGATCATAATTACGTTAACGTTCTTGGGAGGCTTGATGCAGCCGAAGTGGATGTTGAAGCCGTGTGCGAATGCGAGGGTCTTCCCTTCGGTAAGGTTGGGCTCGATGCTCTCCTTGTAGAGCTTAGCCTGCTTCTCATCGTTGATGAGGATCATAATGATATCAGCGTTCTTAGCTGCGTCTGCCGCAGTCATAACGGTAAGGCCTGCCTTCTCTGCCTTTGCCCAGCTCTTAGAGCCTACGTAGAGACCTACGATTACGTTTACGCCGGAGTCCTTAAGGTTGAGCGCGTGTGCGTGACCCTGAGAGCCATATCCGATTATTGCAACGGTCTTGCCGTTAAGCTTGTTAAGATCACAGTCCTGCTGATAGTAAATTCTTGCGTTGTTCATTTTTATATTCTCCTTGAAAAGTAAAATTATTTTTGTGTTTTTTGTATTAACCTAAAAGCGTTTTGCTGCCACGCTCAAGTGCAACTATACCGGTACGGCACATCTCAAGCACTCCAAAGGGGAGCATAAGCTTGACGAATGCGTCGATCTTGTTGGGGTGACCGGTTACCTCGATACACATCTCGTCCGAGGTATAATCGATAACCTTTGCTCTGTAAACCTCGGCGGCGGCAAGTATCTCGGCACGGGAGTTAGAGTCGTATGCAACCTTGATCAGCATAAGCTGGCGCTGAATACATCCATCCTCGAGGACCTCGACCTTCTTGACGTTATGAAGCTTACCAAGCTGGTGAACGATCTGATCTCTCATATACTCGTTACCCGTTGCGGTGATGGTTATGCGCGAGTATTCTGCAGACTCGGTCTCACCAACGGTAAGAGCATCAATATTAAATGCGCGGCGAGTGAACATTCCGCTGACTCGGGTAAGAACACCGGCCTTGTTCTCTACGTAAACCGCTATAACAAATTTCTTTTTATCTTCCATTACGGTTACCTCACTTCTCTATCTCGGTGATGATATCGTCTATCGATCCGCCGGGGGGTAGCATAGGAAGGACGAGCTCGTCCTTATATACGTATGCGTCAATAACGACAGGACCGTTTGCTTCGATAGCCTTTTTGAACGCCGCCTCGAACTCGTCGATATTGGTCGCTCTGTATCCCTCGGCGCCAAACGCCTCGGCAAGCTTAACGAAATCGGTCTTTCTCTCAAGAACGGTGTTGGAGAAGCGCTTTCCGAAGAAGAGGCGCTGCCACTGACGAACCATTCCGAGAACGCCGTTGTTTGCAATAACTATGACCACGGGGATATTGTAGGTGACTGCGGTTGCAAGCTCGTTAAGGTTCATACCGAAGCTTCCGTCACCCGTAATAAGGACGGTGGGATCGCCCGTAGCAACGTATGCGCCCATCGCCGCACCGAGGCCGAAGCCCATAGTGCCAAGACCACCGCTTGATACGAAGCGGCGAGTCATATCGAACGAGGCGTACTGTGCCGCCCACATCTGATGCTGTCCTACGTCGGTTGCGATTATGGTTCTCGGCAGCTTGTACTCGTTGATGACGTCAAACATCATCTTAGGAGTCATTCTGTCACCTGCGAGGCTTGCTGCTCTCTTTGCAAGATCGGCTTCCTTGTTTTTAAGTGTTGAGACCTGCTGCGACCACTGCGACTTAGTTCCCTTCTTTACACCTGCGAGAATTCTTTCAAACGAATCGAGAACGTCGGCAACGATGCCGAGATCAACGTTTACGTTTTTGTTTATCTCTGCCATATCGGGATCAAGCTGAATGATCTTGGTGCCCTTGGCAAACTTTGCGGTATTTCCGGTTGCTCTGTCGCTGAAGCGGACGCCAACGCCTATGATAAGGTCGGCCTGCTTCTGTGCCATTGAGGATGCGAGGTGTCCGTGCATTCCCTGCATACCGAGGAATCTTTCGTGATTATCGGGTACTGCGGATATGCCCATAAAACTGCATCCGATATAAGCGTCTATCTTTTCAGCAAGCTCGATTATCTGCTTGCCCATACCGAGGCCTGCCGCGCCGCCGCCTATATAAATATAGGGGCGCTTTGACTCGTTGATAAGCTTGATCGCTTCGTTGATCTGATCGTCG
>JAZRAF010000004.1:0-1175 GCA_045634425.1 Eubacteriales bacterium
GAAGGTCCCAAGGGTTCGGCTGTTCGCCGATTAAAGTGGTACGCGAGTTGGGTTCAGAACGTCGTAAGACAGTTCGGTCCTTATCCTCCGCAGGCGCAGGATATTTGATGGGATCATTCCTTAGTACGAGAGGACCGGGAAAGACTTACCTCTGGTGTTCCGATTGTGGCGTCAGCTGCATTGTCGGGTAGCTATGTAGGGAACGGATAAGCGCTGAAAGCATCTAAGCGCCAAGCCCACCCAAAGACGAGATATCCCTGTCCGCAAGGACCTGAAGGGCGGTCGAAGACTACGACCTTGATAGGATGGCGGTGTAAGCACAGCAATGTGTTCAGCTTACCATTACTAATCGCCCGTGAGGCTTAACCACCTTTTTTCTCATCGGTCAATACCCAATGAGAAAAAGGTTAATCTCTCAATTCAGAAGTTCTTTTAATGACTTTCTTCTATAGAGTTTAACTTCAATTCATTTTCAAATTGTTATTTTTTTCCGGTGTCCATAGCGGAGCTGTCACACACGTTCCCTTCCCGAACACGGTAGTTAAGGGCTCCAGCGGCGATGGTACTGTAAATTTGACTATGGGAGAGTAGCACGGCGCCGGGAATTTTTCTTACGGATCAATCATTCGCACTGATTGATCCGTTTTTTTTGCTTTTTTTCAGAAGAAAAAAAGCTTTGCAAGCCGAAACGTCGGCTTAGCGGGCGGGGCGCTGCCCGCCTGAGGTGCTCCCGGGCAGCACAATGCTGGATAACCGCAGAGGTATGCATTGCCGCAGCGGTCGGCGCAGTCGGACGAGTAAGACCGGTAAGACCGGTAAGACGATAGGTGCGCCGAGAGGCAGAGGATACCCCGGTGGTATGCAGAGCACCATAAAGCGTGATGACCGCAGCGATGTGCGTTGCCGCAGTGGTCGGCGCAGTAGGACGTGTAAGACCGGTAAGACCGGTAAGACGATAGGTGCGCCGATGACGAATACCCCGGTGAGAGCACCATAAAGCTTGATGACCGCAGCGATATGTTTTGTTGCAGTGGTCGGCGCAAGAATAAGACTTATAAGACTTATAAGACCTATAAAATTGATTTTGGGGCGCCGGTTAGCCGAACGAGAAATAACTGCTGCGGAATGCAAGGCAAAAAAATACCCCCGAAATCAATCGGAGGAATCTTTCAGCA
>JAZRAF010000005.1:0-1472 GCA_045634425.1 Eubacteriales bacterium
GTACCGTGTACGCGCCGAAAACGGCAAGAACACAAACGAGTATTTCGAGAAAATCAGCCATACTTTTCCCTCCTTCTGTAATATGATATGCGCGCAGTTGCCTTTTCGCGCAAGAAGATCGCAGACACCTACAAGAATATCGAGGGTGCTGACATCTCGAAGGAGCTTACCGCCGAGCTCGTGGGCGAGTATCTTTTCACGGACGAAAAATTCGTGAAGCAGCTCTCGGTGGAGCACCGCAACGTGTTCCAAAAGATATACGATGAGATAAAGCACCTTGCAAAGCTCGTTACCGCAGGGAGCAAGGAAGCGCGTCAACTTGAGGCGGTAAGGCATACGTTTGAGAAGGTGTACCGTGAGGGAACGGCACAAAAAGACACCGTCGGCGACGGTGAGGTGCGGTATAAGTTAGACTATGAGGAGGCTATAGATCGTCTTGCAGAGGGAAATTTAGATAGATCACAAAATACACACTTGGAAGTGTTAGAGCATACGCCGGAGCTATATATTGAAAAAGCTAACGCTGAAGATTTGAAAATTATTATGGCGTGGGACGTAGCGTATTTAGCACTTAACAAAAAAGGAAGCGAACCGGGGCATTACCACAATCTTGGACCCGATGTGATGAAAGATATACCGCGCGCATTGCAGGATCCGCTTTATATAGTTAAGGAACAAAACGGTAGGATAATAGCCGTTACTGAACTCTTTGTTCATGGTAAGCGCTCGGTCATAGCCTCGATTGAATTGGGACCGTATAAATCTACAGTTCAAGATGGAAAAAACGTTTCGGAAAACTACAACCTAATAGTAACTATAATGGATGCTCAACCCAATTATCTGCAAAACACGATATTTGGGGGAGAGATTGTTTACAATAAAAACAACGAAGATCCTGCACACTTTATCCTTCGACTGAAATCGCTAAAAAAAGCATTGTCGAACGATGATCTTGCAAAATCTTCTAAATACATTATACCACCTCCCGATCCAAAAGTCAATACCCAAAACTCACTTTCTCCTACCGACGAAGACCTCGCGCCCGTTGGCGATTTTGCTACACCAGCGAATGAGCTTCGCTATGAGGGTGACATTGCGCCTGTTGGGGAAGGTGCAACTCTTTCCAAAACGGAAACGGTTCAGCAGGACGTCGCCCCCTACGGGGATGACGGTGAGAGCAGAAGCGGTGACCTGCGCCCGTGCGTGAGAATTTTGGAGCAGGATGACGGGACGTCGAGGGTGCCGTCCCCTACGACGGAGAGTGCGAACGATGCGACGGGCAAGTCTACAAAGAAGGACAAGCTCGCGCGTGCCTATGCTCGCATCGACAGACACCTTGAGGCGGACAAAGCGGCACTCAAGGAGGAGTTTGACAAAAGGGCGCACGAGCTTGAGGCGCAGGTCGCGGACAAGGACGGATTTATCAGCGCTCGCGCGAAGGAGCTTTATAACGAGCTTCGCGACCTCAAGAA
>JAZRAF010000006.1:0-10059 GCA_045634425.1 Eubacteriales bacterium
CACGAATCGCCCGAAAAAAACACCACCCGAAATGGGTGGTGTGGATAGTATATAGAATGGGGGAGAATTGGCTAGCGTGCGGGTGCCTTGCGGGGGGCGTTCCGCCGCTGTGCTGTGGCGGGGTATTCCCACGCAATACGCCATATACCGCAAAGCGGTATGCGAACTCCGCGACGTACGTCGCAGGGTTCGGTTCGACCACGAGGGCACAAAAAAACACCACCCGAAATGAGTGGTGTTTTTTGTGGTGACCCGTGGGAGAATCGAACTCCCGTTTCAGCCTTGAGAGGGCCGTGTCTTAGCCGCTTGACCAACGGGCCGTGGTGCATTCGCTCGATTATTATATCACGATTTTTTAAGTTTGTCAAGTACTTTTTTTAAAAAAGTTAAATTTATTTTTCGCAGGGGTTTTCGGGCGAGTGGATGCAAGCATCTCCGTGAATCGCCCCTACGGGTGGTGCGCCACGGAGCGCTTTGTTCAAACGGATCGCCCGAAGGCTCCCTCCGCGAGGGAGCTGCCGAGACTTGGCGAGGCTGAGGGAGTGAGCGTTTGTCGCCCGTGGCAACCCATCATCACATCCGCAGGCTCCCTCCGTCTTTTGCTGAGCAAAATCCACCTCCCTCTCGGAGGGAGGCGAAGAAGCCCACCCCGCCTTTTGTGGGGCAAAATCCACCTCCCTCGCGGAGGGTTGGGCACCCCAAAATCCCCCATCAAAAAACGCCTTTAATTATTATGCACAAAAACACCTATTTAAAAATAGACGATATGCCGAACTTTGTTCAATTTATTTAATATTTATATAAAAAGGTAGTTGACATTTAATTTGAAATAGGTTAGAATTTGGTTACAAGGTTTTAAAGAAGCGGTAGCGGAGTGGTGACCCGGGACCGCCTCTTAGCACTTGTTTGGAAACCCCGGTTATCCGCGTGGATAACAAAAAAACAAAAAAACAATTTCAGAAAGGAAATTTTTCCAATGAAAAAGTCAGTTAAAATCTTAACTCTCGTACTTTCGTTGGCTCTCATTTGCGGCGCGCTCGTAGTAGCAGCATTCGCAGATGGCGAGACTGCCGTTACCGGCGTACGTCTCGACAACTTCGCAACGTTCGAGAATCCTCTTGTTGAGACTATTCCCACTGCGGAGTCTCAGGGCAAGACAAACTTGGCAACCAACGTCGCTCAGGACGGCGGTGCGCCCAAAGTTGTTGCGTTCAAGCATCAGCTGGGTGGTGAGCCTATCTTCGTTAAGAACCCCGTAGATGGCAACACCTATATAACTGTTGACTGGACTAAGAACCCCAACACCTCTACCGGTCACTTCTTCGACTCTTACACCGCTAAGAGCGCATGGACCAACTACACCGATACTACCGCTGCTGCTGAGTATTGGGGCACCGACACCCAGTACTTTGTAATGGACGTTGACCTTAAGTGGGATGACCCCGCTAAGTACGACGGCACCGGCTTCTTCTTCCCTTACATCGGTTATACCAATGCTGCAGCCTCCGGTCACGTAGCTGTTACCGAGAAAATCGGTCTTCGCTTCCCCAAGACCGCTGACGGCAAGGTTGGCGTTAAGATCCAGAACGACGATAATGTTTACGAAATCGGCTCTGACGGAACCTGGTCTCACGTAACCTACATCATGGGCTTCGAGAAGATCGAGGACGATAAGGGCGCTAACCTCGTTCTCAAGCAGTGGCTCGCTATCGACGGCGTTATCGTTGACAGCTTCAACTATACCGTTGATACCGATCCCGCTAAAATCTACAAGAACGACAGAACCCTCCTCTTCACCAAGGACATCAGACTTGACGTATTTGGTCGTAAGGACAGCGCCGCTTCTGCAGACAACTATGTTGTTCGTACCCTTACCAAGGATTACAACGGTAACCTTGCTACCGTTCTCGCAGGCACCGATCTCACCGCTTGGGAGTCTGCAATTTACACCAGCGAGTACAAGATGCCCTTCGGCACTCTCGTTGCTATGATCGGCGAAACTCCCTACGACTCTATGGAGAAGGCATTTGCTGACATCGAGGAGGGCGAAACCCTTACTCTTAAGTCTGCTCTTCCTGCTCCCGTTGTTCTCGATAAGATGATCACCATCAATGCAGGCGACATCGTAGTTCCCGAGGGCTACATCAGTGGCGCACAGGGCTACCTCGTTGTTAAGGACGAAGACACCAACACCTACACCGTTGAGGCTGCTCAGGGTGTATTCTACATCACTTGGGAATCTTGTACCTGTGGTCTTGACGACTGCGACGAGACTCACCCCGGTGGATTTGACACCGAAGGCTGGGAGGGTGGTACCCTTGCAGCTGCATACGCAATGAACGAGGATGGCAAGGATCTTAACTGGACTCTTCCCGTAGGCTACATCACCTACTACATCGCAGGCTGGGAAGATGATGAGGGCAACCTTGTTGACCTCAACACCGTTATCACCGCTGAGATGTGTGATGATATTTCCGAGATCACTCTCTATCCCGTTATCGGCACTCTCTCCTCTGCATTCTGCTACACCAAGGGCGAGAACCTCGAGTTCACCGATGACTTCATGACTGCTGTTAACGGCGTTACCGACGGCGGCGTTGTTACTCTTCTTAAGGATGCTGAGTTCCACGGCTCCGGCTCTACTCAGTACACCGTTAACAAGAACATCACCATCGATCTTAACGGTCACAAGCTCAACCTCCTTGTTGGCGTAAAGATCTCCGGTCTCTTCAAGATCGGTACCGGCAAGTCCTTCACCATTAAGGGCGAGAAGGAAGGCTCCACCCTCTTCTACGGTTATCCCAGATCTGCAGGTAACGACATTATCGCAGGCGGTAACCTCTTTACTAGCGGTAACGGCGGTGCCATTAACCTTCTCGGTCCTAACCTCACCATGATCACCGCCGGTATTTACGGCGTATGGTCCACCGGTGTTAAGAACATCACCGTTGACGGTGTTACTGTTGTTTCCGGCGGTTCCTTCGAGAACATGGCTATGTTCTACACCGACGGCGATTGCACCCTTAACCTCAAGAACTCCACCTTCGAATACGCTGGTCCTATTTCAGCAGCACGTACTCAGGCTAAGAACACTGTTCTTAACGTCGAGAACTGCGCTATCATTACCAACGCTCTTGCTTATCATACAGGCAATTACAAGGTAGCTGAGATCAATATCAAGGATTCTTACATCAATGGTGTTGTTGCTGCAGCTACTGACAACATTACCATAAGTGGCGATTGCTACTTCACCGATACTTCTTGGCTCAAGGATTCATATCTCACCGAGGGCCTTGCAGTTTCTCCTATCTCCGCATACATCACCATGGATCTTCCTGAGCACACCTGGTGTGCACCCGAGGGTAAATGGGACTACGAGACCACTACTAAGGTTACTCCCGGTACCTTCACCAAGGAGTGGAAGTACACCACCGCTAAGACTGTTAACGTTAACGTAACCGAGGGCGGCGAGGCTCTTAAGACCATCGCTACCGTTCCCGGTGCGAAGGTTCTTGCTAAGGAGGTTTCCGGCGCACCCGTTGCTGAAAACTGGCTTACCAAGACCACTAAGTACTGGTACGCTGTAGATAAGGCAGCAGCTGCTGACATCACCGTTGATATTGCTGATATCACCGATATCAATTACACCTATGCAGTAGGCGCTCCCGAGCTCTACTTCAACTACGCACTTCAGGATAACCTCACCTCTACCCTCTACGTTCCCGCAGTTCTTCCCGAGGGTCTTGAGATCACCAAGATCGACATGTACTACGGTACTGCTACCTCTCCCTCTGCTCAGAACAGAACTCTTAGCGGCAACTGGACCATCGGCGGTAAGGCTTACAAGTCTACTCAGGGCTGGCCTCAGCCTTTCCAGGCTGACGAGGGCATCGCTTGGACCATCACCTACACCTACGAGGGTCAGTCCTTCACTATTAAGGTAGGCACCAACACTGTTGCTTACGCTAAGAAGGTTGCTACAGTTTACAACAACGACACCAATAAGATGACTCAGATGACTGCTCTTCTTCAGTACGTTGAGGCTGCTAACAAGATCAACGGTGGTTCTCTCTCTAACGGTATTTCCGAATACCTTACCGAGCTCAAGGCTACCTACACTCTTCCCGAGGCAGATGCTCAGGCAGTTGGTAACCTTATGCAGCTCAGAACCTACCTCACCGGCGCTAAGATGACTGTTGTTGCCGGTAAGGGCGGCGCATTTGCATTCACTCTCAATCCCGAGACTACTGCAAACGTTAAATTCAAGATCTCCGTTCCCGTTACAGATGGAGATCCCAGAGTTATCAACACCGTTGTTAGCGGCGATCAGCTTATCATCTCCGGCGATTACCTTCCCGCTTGGGGTGCTAAGACCTTCAACATCGACGTTCTTGACGCTGAGGGTACTGTGATTGCTACCGGCTCTTATAGCCTTGCAGCATACAAGGCAGAGATGGCTTCCGCTGCTACCGCAGACGAGCTTGCTCTTCTTGATGCTATCTACGCACTTGCAGCTATTGGTAAAACCATCAACTAATATCGGCAAACATTAAACAACCCTGTCCCCCGGGACACCAACAAAATTTAAATTAAACTAAAAAACAAAGCATAAGATTGTATTGATTGATTGACAGAACGGCGCGGTTTATCCGCTCCGTTCTTGTTTGTTGTAGGGGCCGACGTCCTCGGCGACCTGGTTTTTCGGTACGCCCGGGAGGTCGTCCCCTACGGTTTGTGCGCCCTTGATGGCATTGTAGGGGTCGACGTCCTCGGCGACCCGTTTTTTTCGGTACGCCCGGGAGGTCGTACCCTACGGTTTGTGCGCCCTTGATGGCATTGTAGGGGTCGACGTCATCGGCGACCCGTATGACGTTCCCGGCGACCCGAAATAAATTCGGTTATGTATTGTTTTCTTTTTCCATTTATGTTATAATGGGGTGGGTGATGAAAATGGACAAGGAAAATCAATTTCCAACAAGAAAACCTACAAGGTTAAAGAATTTTGATTATAACACAATAGGTGCTTATTTTATAACCATATGCACCCAAGACAGACGGCAAATTTTGTCGCGTATCCCTGTAGGGGCCGACGTCCCCGGCGGCCCGTATGACGTTCCCGGCGACCCGCAAAACGTGGAATTGTTGCCGTGTGGGATTATTGCGGATAAATGTATAAAACAAATGGACGAATTCTATGACCACATAAGCGTGGAACGATATGTTATCATGCCCAACCACATTCACATTCTGTTGTTTGTTCGTGATGGCGGGTCGCCGAGGACGTCGACCCCTACAACCAAACAAACCTCGGCGGTGTCGCCTTTTGTTTCAACGTTTAAAAGGCTTTGCAACGAAGAATTCGGCAGGAATGTTTGGCAACGTGGATTCCACGATCACATTGTCCGCGGGGGAGAGGATTGTGATAATATCGTCAGGTATATTTGTGAAAATCCTATGCGTTGGTTTTACGATGAATTATATTCGGAAGATAGAGAGCCTTGATATACAGGGTTCTCTTTTTTTACGGCGGGACGCCCGGGAGGTCGCCCCCTACGGTTGGCACAACATTGTTATCCTTGTAGGGGTCGACGTCCTCGGCGACCCGGTTTTTCGGTACGCCCGGGAGGTCGTACCCTACAACAATACACCGCATCCGAAATCTCCCACACCTTCCATATTCTTTACATTGACCCACTCCTTCCTTTTGTGATAAAATAACGCTGTGGCAAATGAAAACGAAAGGAAGGTAATGAATGAGAAAAAACAGAAAAAGATTTACGGCTTTGATGCTTTCGCTTGCGGTGCTCGTGCTTGCGCTTTATGCGCCTGTGGGGGCGGCCGCCGCGGGGCACAGGGCACAGGATATGAGCGTCGAGCCACCGAGTAGCGAGGTTGCTTACTCGCTGTCGGGGATTTTCTCGCGGCAGCTTGGTACATATGCGGCACGCTCGGTTTACTATAATTCGACAAGCCTTGGCAATATTGCAAGGGTGATAAACGGTGTGCCATACGTTGCGATACGCGCATTTGTCGAGGGTATCGGTGCGGCGAAGGTCACCTATTCGTCGGCCACGCGCACTATAAGCCTGACCGGTAACGGGCACAACGTTTCGGTTTCCGACGGCGCATACGCCCTGTATGCCAACGGTCGTGTGTTCTTCTCCTCGACCCCCTCGGTGATACTCTCCGACGGTCGGATGTACGTGCCGGCAACCACGCTTGCACGCGCTTTGTCACTCTCAGTCACCGTCGGTGCTGACGGCTCCGTGCGCACCTCGGGCGTTGCTCGGGCTGTGGTGTCGGGTGCGAAATACTACGCCGAGGATGCCGTCTATTGGCTTTCGCGCATCATAAGCGCAGAAAGTAAGGGCGAGCCCCTAATAGGGCAGATCGCCGTCGGCAACGTTGTACTCAACCGCGTGCGCTCGTCCGATTTCCCCGCGACGATATACGGCGTTATTTTCGACCGCAAGTACGGCGTTCAGTTCAGCCCCATATCCAACGGCACGATCTACCACGAGCCGAGCGCAACGAGCATTCTCGCCGCCAAGATCTGCCTTGACGGGTTCACGGTTTCTGATGACGTTATGTACTTTTTGCGCCCATCTGCGTCAACCTCGTCCTGGATCGTAAGGACCAGGCCCTATAAGTTCACCATAGGAAATCATTATTTCTTCGCTTAAAAGCTAAATTTCTCTTGCTTTTTTGCGCCGAGTGGTATATAATATAATGGTAAAGAACTTTTAATGAAAGGCGCTGTTATGAAATATACCATTAACGTTGCAGGACTTACAAGAGACCTCCCCCTTTGCCCCATTCCGGGCGAGCTTAATATTGGCGCATTTATCCTTTTCGGTGACGTTGAGCTCACCGAGCGCTGTGCCGAGGAGCTTTGCAAGCTCGCACCCGAGCACGACGTTATGCTCACCGCTGAGTCTAAGGGTATTCCGCTTATCCACGCTATGTGCCGCTGTGCGGGCGAAAACCGCTACGTGCTTGCACGCAAGTCGGTAAAGCTTTATATGAAGGACGTTGTTGAGTGCAACACTAAGTCTATCACCACCGACCACGGTCAGACCCTTTACATAGACGGCGACGATGCAGAGTATATGAAGGGCAAGCGCGTGCTTATCGTTGACGACGTTATCAGCACCGGCGGCTCTCTTCTCTCGCTCGAGAATCTTGTAAATCAGGCGGGCGGCAAGGTAGTTGGTAAGATGGCCATACTCGCTGAGGGCGAGGCTGCCGATCGCGACGATATCATCTTCCTTGAGAAGCTTCCCCTGTTTGACAAAGAGGGCAACGAGCTTTAATTAAAAGCGAAAAAACGCTTATCGCATCCCAAAGGACAGGGAAGTGCGGTAGGCGTTTTTCTTTGTCATTTCATATATTTGCGCAGCTTTTCTATTGCGCCCTTTTCCAGCCTTGAGACCTGCGCCTGCGATATTCCGATCTCGTCGGCGATCTCCATTTGCGTTTTACCCTTGTAAAAGCGGCGCGCAATGATTCCCATCTCGCGTGGGCTGAGCTTTTTGAGCGCCTCGCGCAGGGTGATGCTCTCCACCCAATCCTCGTCACTTTCGCCGTCATTTGCCCGAAGCTTGTCAATAACGTACATTGAGTCCTCGCCACCGTCCGAAAATACCGAGTCGTAAAGGGACACCGGCTCGACTATCGCCTCCATCGCCGCACCGACCGCCGCCTCAGTTTCGCCAAGTGTAGTGGCGATCTCGGCAAGCGTTGCATCCCGCTGCTTCGTCACCGAGATCTGCTCCTTTACCTGAAGCGCACGGTAGGCAAGGTCGCGCATGCTGCGTGATATTCTGACCGAATTATTGTCGCGCAGGTGGCGGCGTATCTCGCCGATTATCATCGGCACCGCATAGGTTGAAAAGCGCACGTCAAGCTCGGTGTTGAAGTTGTCGATCGCCTTTATAAGTCCGATACACCCTACCTGAAAAAGGTCGTTTGCGCTCTCACCGCGTGAGGCAAATTTGCTTATCACGCTGAGCACAAGCCTCAGGTTTCCGACTATAAGCTCCTCTCTTGCCGCCCTGTCACCACCCTTTGATAAAAGGAGCAGCTCGCGCTTCCGTTCCTCTGTGAGCGTTGTAAGCTCCGAGGTATCGATACCGCATATTTCTACGTAATTTTTCCGCATAAAGACACACCCTTAAAATATTTTTATCCACACCTAAAGTATTGCCAATAAAGGCAAAAATACACATCTAAGTGCGGGGGCGTGTAACGTTTTTATATAGTTTTATTTCTTCCTCGAGTGCATAAAATCGTAAATCTTTGTTTGCAAAACGCGCTCTTCGGCATTTGACATACGGCAAAAGCTTGTGTATAATTGTGCTACTACGTCTATGGAGGATAGCTATGAAGATCAAGGGCCTTCAAAAATTAACGCTTCTCGATTATCCGGGCCGCCTTGCGGCAACCGTCTTTCTCGGCGGATGCAATATGCGCTGCCCCTTTTGCCACAACGCCTCGCTCGTCGTGCGCCCCGATAACACCGAGATAACCGAGGATGAGCTTTTTGCATTTTTGGAAAGCCGCCGCGGCAAGCTTTCGGGCGTTTGCGTAACGGGCGGTGAGCCCACCCTTAACCGCGAGCTTCCTTCCTTTATAAGTAAGATACGCGCCCTTGGCTACTCGGTCAAGCTTGACACCAACGGCACCCATCCCGATATGCTTGAGTCACTTATCCGCGACGGCCTTGTCGACTACGTTGCGATGGATATCAAGACCTCGATCGAAAATTACGGCAGGGTATCGGGCATACCCGATATCGACACCTCAAAAATCGAGCGCAGCATCGATCTGCTCCTTTCGGGCACTGTTCCTTACGAGTTTCGCACCACCGTCGTGCGCGAGCTTCACACCGCGTCCGATTTTTACTCCATCGGCCGCCGCATCGAGGGTGCGCGCGCCTACTTCCTCCAGTCCTTCAAGGACTCGGGCGACCTCATCGAGGACGGCTTTTCGAGTTATTCCGAGGCAGAAATTTCGGCTCTTCTCGACATCGTAAAAGTGTATATACCAAATGCACAAATAAGGGGATAAGCACACTATATATTGTGACGAAAAACGCAGAATGCACAACATTTTGCGTTTTTTCTGTTGACTTTTGTCGGCCAATATAATATACTATTAGTACACGACATTTTAGAAAAAGGAGGAAAGAACAATGTATAACGTTCTTAAAAGAGACGGTAAAATTATCGACTTTGACATTCAGAAGATCACCAGGGCTATTTCTCTCGCGTTTGACGCACAGGAGAGAGAATATAACACCGATCTTATAGATTTCCTTGCACTTAAGGTTACGGCTGATTTCGAGCCTAAGATCAAGGATCATCACATCTCCGTGGAGGATATTCAGGACAGCGTTGAGTCCGTGCTTATCCGCGCGGGCTACGATGACGTTGCAAAGGCTTACATCCTCTACCGCCGCCAGCATGAGAAGATGCGTAACCTCAAGTCCACCATCCTTGACTACAAGGAGATCGTTGACAGCTATCTTAAGGTTATGGACTGGCGCGTTAAGGAGAACTCCACCGTTACCTACTCGGGCGGCGGCCTTATCCTCAACAACTCCGGTGCTATCACCGCTAACTATTGGCTCTCCGAGGTTTACGACGACGAGATCGCAAACGCTCACAGAAACGCCGATATCCATATCCACGACCTTTCTATGCTTACCGGATACTGCGCGGGCTGGTCGCTCAAGCAGCTTATCCAGGACGGTCTTGGCGGCGTTACCGGCAAGATCACCTCTGCTCCTGCAAAGCACCTTGCAACCCTCTGCAACCAGATGGTAAACTTCCTCGGCATCATGCAGAACGAGTGGGCGGGCGCGCAGGCGTTCTCCTCCTTCGATACCTACCTTGCGCCCTTCGTCAAGGTAGATAACTTGAGCTATGATCAGGTTAAAAAGTGTATCGAATCCTTCATTTACGGTGTAAATACTCCTTCCCGCTGGGGTACTCAGGCTCCCTTCTCCAATATCACCCTTGACTGGACAGTTCCCGCAAGTCGGATCGTAGCCATGTC
>JAZRAF010000007.1:0-15096 GCA_045634425.1 Eubacteriales bacterium
AGTCAGTGGATGCTTAAGGTCACCGAATATGCAGACAGACTTATCTCAGATCTTGACGGTCTTGACTACATAGAGAGAGTTAAGACTCAGCAGTTCAACTGGATCGGTAAGTCCAACGGTGCTGAGATCGACTTCGCTACCACCACGGGCGATAAGCTCAGAGTATATACCACAAGATGCGACACTCTCTTCGGTGCAACCTATATGGTAATCGCACCCGAGCACGAGATGATAGAGAAGTGGAGTTCCGTTATCACCAACCTTCCCGAGCTTGAGGCATATAAGCTTGCAGCCTCCAAGAAGTCTGACTTCGAGAGAACCGAGCTTGTTAAGGAAAAGACCGGCGTTGAGATCAAGGGCGTTAAGGCCATCAACCCCGCAACCGGCAAGGAGATCCCCATCTTCGTTTCCGACTACGTTCTTGCAGGCTACGGTACCGGTGCTATAATGGCAGTTCCCGCACATGATGAGCGTGACTGGGAGTTTGCAAAGAAGTTCAACCTTCCTATCATCGAAGTAGTTGCAGGCGGCGACGTTCAGAACGAGGCGTTCACCGACGTTGCAACCGGTAAGCTCGTTAACTCCGGCTTCCTTAACGGTCTTGACGTTGCCGATGCTAAGGCTGCTATGATCAAGTTCCTTGAGGAGAACAAGATCGGTACCGAGAGAATTAACTTCAAGCTTCGTGACTGGGTATTCTCCAGACAGAGATATTGGGGCGAGCCCATTCCTCTCGTTAACTGCGAGAAGTGTGGCTGGGTAGCGATCCCCGAGGAGCAGCTTCCCGTTGAGCTTCCTGACGTTGAGTCCTACGAGCCCACCGAAAACGGCGAATCTCCTCTCTCCCTTATGACCGATTGGGTAAATTGCTCTTGTCCTAAGTGTAACGGCCCCGCAAAGCGCGAGACCGATACTATGCCTCAGTGGGCAGGCTCTTCATGGTACTTCCTCAGATATTGCGATCCTAACAACGATAAGGAGCTCGCATCTCGCGAGGCACTTGAATATTGGATGCCCGTAGATTGGTATAACGGCGGTATGGAGCATACCACCCTTCACCTTCTTTACTCCAGATTCTGGTCCAAGTTCCTTTACGACATCGACACCCTTCCTCACAACGAGCCCTACCTTAAGCGTACCAGCCACGGTATGATCCTTGGTGAGAATGGCGAAAAGATGTCCAAATCCCGCGGTAACGTAGTTAACCCCGATGATATAATCAGAGATTACGGCGCAGATACTATGCGTCTTTACGAGATGTTCATCGGCGACTTCGAGCAGTCCGCCCTCTGGAACACTCAGTCCATCAAGGGCTGTAAGCGCTTCCTTGAGAGATTCTATAACCTTCTCGACATCGTCGAGGGCGAGGGCTTTACTCCCGCACTTGAAAAGCACATCCATAAGCTTATCAAGAAGGTAACCGACGATATCGATGCTATGAAGTTCAACACCGCAATTGCGGCAATGATGGGAACTCTCAACACCATCTACGAGGTCGGTAAGATCACTAAGGACGAGCTTTCCGTTCTTGCACGTCTTCTTTCTCCCTTCGCACCTCACCTTGCAGAGGAGATCTACGAGACTCTTGGCGGCGAGGGACTTGTATCTCTTGCTCCTTGGCCCGTATACGACGAGTCCAAGACCGTTGACGATACCGTTGAAATGCCCGTTCAGATAAACGGCAAGGTTAAGGCTGTTATCACCGTTGCTAAGGCGGCTGATAAGAATGCAGTTCTTGCTATCGCACGTGCTGACGAAAAGGTTGCCGCCGCAATCGACGGCAAGACCGTTGTCAAGGAGATCGTTGTTCCCGGCAAGATCGTTAACATCGTTGTAAAATAAAAATAACAGCCCTCCCGTCGGGGGAGGGCTGAAAATTATTCTATTGAGATAAGCTTGGCGCCGCCAACCTTTTCTATCTTGTTGATGTTCTTTACAAGGGCTTCAACCTCGCAGGAAAGGGCGGATACGTCAAGTGTAAGTATAACGTGTGCACGTGAGTTGATCGGCAGATTCTGCGTGATCGTGAGGATGTTTGCACCGTTTTCGGAAAGCATCGTCAGCACCTTGCTGAGTATGCCGGGCTTGTGCGAAAGGGTAAAGGAAATTATAGCCTTTCTTCCGTCAAGTGCCGAATTGGTTGCGAAAACGTAATCCTTGTATTTGTAATAGGTGCTTCGGGATATACCAACCATTTTTACGGCCTTTGATACGTCCTTTGTAGTGCCACCTGCAAGAAGCTCGCGCGCCTCGATAACCTTTTCAAAATATGGCGGCAAAATTCTTTTGTCAACCAGAAGATATTTATTGTTCGTCATATATTTCCTTCGCTCCTTCATTGTCTACCGATACGCTGAATGCGACCCAGTTGTTTTCAAGCTTAGATATTTTTTCGTTGAGCTCCTTGGCTATTGGTGCTTCGGAGAATGCAAGGCAGGTCGGTCCCGCACCGCTGACGGCGAAGGAGATCGCACCGCATTCATAGGCGGCCTTTTCTACAAGTCCTATGTTTTTGAAAAGCGGCTTTCTGTATCTCTCGTGCAGTCTGTCCTCGGTTACAAGCTTTATAAGCTCGGAGCTTCCGTGCTCAAATGCGTGGGGCAACAGCGCAACCCTCTGCATATTAAAAATTGCATCTTCTCGCGAGATATTTTGTGGCAGAACAGATCTTGCATCCTTAGTATCAACCTTAAAATCAGGAATGATAGCCGTGAAGCAGATCGCGTCAGACACCGTATATTTTTGTGCCTTAGGCTTTTCGTCTGCAACGATTGAGGTGCAAAGTCCGCCGAAAAGTGCCGGCGCAATATTATCGGGATGCCCCTCGATAGAGTTGCATATCTCGAAGATCTCCTGTACCGAAAGCTTTTGTCCGGTGAGCAAATTTGCGGCATAAGCACCCGCCACGATAAGCGCGGCAGACGATCCAAGTCCGCGAGTGATAGGAATGTCGGTTTTAAGACTCTTGATCCTTACAAACGCATCAGATCCGACAGCATCGCACACCCTCTTGTATGCGATGTATGCAAGGTTATCCTCGTTGGCAAACGCCGCATCAAAGCTTTCAAACTCGACAGTGCCGTCTGTTTTCTCAAAAGAGAAGACGTCATAACGCCTGAACGCAATACCCGTGCAGTCGAATCCCGAGCCGAGATTTGCCGAGGTGGCGGGAACTCTGACGATGACCTTGTTCCTCTTTATCACGCTTTCGACAAGCGTCATCATACTTTCCTTTTTGATAGTGTTGGAATGTACGATCTTTTTGCTTCTGATATCGGAGATGACCTTAGGCGGTCTGATTCCCGTTCTCTTGGAAAGGATCTCTATTGCATCAAATTCATTCGGGCATTCAAGTCCGAGTGAGTGAAGCACTCCCGATGAGAACTTGTATGCCGAAGCGGTGGAGAGTATAACGCACTTACAGCCGTTACCGTTTTCCTTGCTCCATTTTTCATATACGTTCCAGGCAACGGCAGTATGGGTGTCGATGAGGTATCCGTGCTTCTCGTACACGTCCTTGATGGTTTTGTACGTTCCCTCGTCGTCGGTGCATCCCGCATCGAACACCTCGCGCATTGTTTTAAGCTCGTCTGCAGTTATCGTGTACTGACCCGTTGCTGCGAGCTTGGCCATATACTCCTTGCATCTTTCGCTTCCGCAAACGAAGTAGAGCAGTCTTTCGAGGTTGCTGGATATGAGAATATCCATCGAGGGGGATTTGGTAACGTGAAATTCACGGTTTTTGTTATAAACACCGCTTGCAAAAAACTCGGTGAGCACGTTGTTCTCGTTTGAAGCGCATATAAGCTTCGCCACGGGCAGGCCCATTTCCTTTGCAAAATATCCCGCCAGGATATCACCGAAGTTGCCTGTCGGAACGATAAAGTTAAGCTTGTCGCCAAACTTGATCTCACCGTGCTTTACAAGATCGCGGTAGGTCTTGAAATAGTAAGCGATCTGCGGCGCAAGTCTACCTATGTTTATAGAATTCGCGCTCGAAAGCCTTACTCCCTCGGGGAGCTTGATAGTGTTGAATATGTTTTTTACACCGCTTTGCGCATCGTCAAAGTTTCCTTCAACTGCGCAAACGCAGGTATTCTTTCCCGCGCACGATACCATCTGTCTTTCCTGAACTGCGCTGGTGCCGTGCTTGGGGTAGAATACTACGATCTTTATACCGGGAATATCCGAAAAGCCCTCAAGTGCGGCGCTTCCGGTATCTCCGCTGGTTGCGGTCAGTATTACTATGTCGTCAGTCATTCCAACCGATCTTTTTGCCTCGGAAATAAGGTGGGGCAGCAACTGAAGCGCTACGTCCTTAAAGGCACAGGTCGGGCCGTGATAAAGCTCCGTGACAAACGTATCGCCAACCTTTGCCACAGGCGCGAAGTCGCCGTTTTCAAACTTTCCGTCATACGCTCTTGATACCGCTTTGAGGAACTTTTCCTCGTCCGAGTCAAACATCGATCCGTCGGAAAAGAGCAGGGAAAGCACCGTGGCAGATATCTCCTTCTCGGTGAGCCCAAGAAGCTTATCCATAGGAAAGGCAGCCGATGCAAGATCGCTTGGAATATAGAGTCCGCCGTCGTCCGCAATACCCATAAGTATCGCTTCTGCGGCAGATCTTTTTATACTTTCATCTCTTGTGCTGATGTAAAACATTTTGTGTATCACCTCTTGACATTTTACATAATATATGATACACTATTTTTCAATCAAATACAAGTGTTTTTCACACAAAGACACAAAAACATTAAACTTGAACTAAAATTCCGGATTATTGGCCGCTTTTGTTTGTGATTGTTTTACAATTCGGCCTCGAAAACCACGCATCCCACTGATGCATATCATAAGAAAGGGAACAGATTTATGAAGGTTGCAATTCTTGGATTCGGTGTCGTCGGCTCAGGCGCATACGAGATCCTGAAGGCATCGGGATATGAGGTAGGAAAGGTCCTTGACATCCGTCCGCACGACGAGCTCGGGGATATTCTTACTACAAACTTTGATGATATATTAAACGACAAGGAAATCGGCGTTGTGGCCGAAGCGATAGGCGGTCTTGAGCCCGCCCATACCTTTATGGTAAAGGCGATAAAGGCAGGTAAGCATGTCATCAGCTCCAATAAGCACCTTGTGTGCACCTATTACGACGAGCTTCTTACGCTTGCTAAGGAAAACGGCGTTACAATTCGCTTTTCTGCAAGCGCAGGCGGCGGAATTCCTTGGCTTCATAACCTTAGAAGAGCAACCCGCTGTGATAACATAACCAAGGTGTGGGGAATAATGAACGGCACCACCAACTTTATTCTCGATGCTATGATAACCGACTCCGCTGATTTTGCCGAGGTTCTCTCGGTTGCACAAAAGCTCGGCTATGCCGAGGCTGACCCCTCCGCCGATATCGACGGTCTTGACACTGCGCGTAAAACCGCAATATCCTCCTCAATCGCATTTGATACCGAGATCTCCGAGGACGACGTTCAGGTGTTCGGACTTCGCAATATCAAAAAATGCGACGTCGATTATATCACAGGCGAGATGGGAATGTCTGTAAGATATGTTGGCACGGGTGTCCGCGACGGAAATACAGTTTCCGCATTCGTTGAGCCGCTTATAATTGACGGTGACTCGCTTTTCTGCGGTGTCAGAAAAAACAACAATATGATTTCTCTTTACGGCGATAACGTAGGTCAGCTTTCTTTCTTCGGTCAGGGGGCGGGCAAGTACCCGACCGGCACCGCGGTTGCACAGGACGTTATCGACATAATCAACGGCGACGTTTCAACAATTTCTCACGGTGCTAAGCTTACAGTGGATAATGATAGCGTTGTCAAGAGCTATTACGTAAGAACTAAGGCAGACGTTCCGACAGAGATAATTAAAGACAAGAAGACGATCGGTGAAAATAGCTTTATAATCACAAATCCGATCAGCGTTTGTGCTATGCACAAGATCGCAAAAGAAATTTTACAGAAGGATGGTGACAGTTTCTTTGCAGGTTTCGAGAGGTAAAATAGTAAAGGTAGTAAAATTCGGTGGCTCGTCCGTTGCAAGCGGCGAGTGCTTCGATATGGTTAAGGATATAGTAAACGCCGACCCGGCAAGAGCACTTGTGGTGGTTTCCGCCCCCGGAAAGCGTTTCAGCGATGATATAAAGGTTACCGACCTGTTATATCTTCTTCGTGCGCATATCAAGTACAATGCGCCGTACGATGAAATACTTAATAAAATAAAGGCAAGATACGACGAGATTTGCGAATATTGCGGAATAGAGAAGTTCCTCGATGGCGATTTTGAGGAGTTTAAGGCTAACCTCAACAAGAAGACCAGCGTTGATTACATCGTATCGCGCGGCGAATATTGGAACGCTCAGATAATGGCAAAGCATCTCGGCTATACGTTCGTTGATAGTGCAGAGTGGCTTGTGTTCAACTATAATGGCAAGGTAAATCTTGAAGAGTCTTATGCAAATCTTTCTAAGATAGCAGAGAATGAGCAGCGTATGGTTTTCCCGGGATTTTACGGTGCAATGCCCGATAAGAGCATAAAGACCTTCTCCCGTGGCGGCTCTGACATTACCGGCTCGATAGTTGCGGCCGCACTTAACACCACCGCATACGAGAACTGGACCGACGTGCCCGGTATTCTTACCGCCGACCCCAGAATTGTTGAGAATCCCCGTCCCATCGATAAGATCACGTACTCTGAGCTTCGTGAGCTTTCTTATATGGGTGCTGATGTCCTTCATGAGGAGGCCGTTTTCCCCGTAAGAAACAAGGGTATACCTCTTTATATTAAAAACACCAAGGATATGACTGCCGCAGGTACGCTCGTTATGGAGCATTTCGATGAGGATAAGGATGAACAGGCTCGCCTTCGCCCCATCACCGGCGTTTCGGGTAAGAAGGATTACGCGATCGTAACCGTCGTTAAGGCGGGAATGCGTGAGGAGCCCGGTTGCATCCGCAAGGCACTCGAGATCTTTGAGGACTTCGAAATTAACATTGATCAGATCCCTTGCAGTATCGATACGTTCTCGTTTATCGTCAGAGAAAGCGCGATCAAGGATAAGCTGCACGCCGTAATGTCAAGACTCGAGCAGCAGCTTGCGCCCGATTCTGTAAAGGTTGTTAACAACATCAGCCTTATCGCAGTCGTCGGTCGTAACCTTAGCCGCAACGTCGGTATCGCAGGTAAAATATTTACCGCACTCGGTGAAGCGGGCATAAACATCCGCGTAATTTCACAGGGCGCTGACGAGGTGAATATTATGATCGGTGTTGATAACGAAGATTATAAGAAGGCTATCTGTGTTCTTCACGACTTCTGATATTCTAACTTCGCAAAGGAAATTAAGTATGAAAAAGTATAACGTAGGTATTCTCGGCGCAAGCGGTGCGGTGGGAAGAGAAATGATAAAGGTCCTCGAGGAGAGAGATTTTCCCGTAAACACTCTCAGACTTTTCGCAAGCGAGAGAAGCGTTGGTAAAAAAGTACCATTTAGAGGCAGCGAGCTTACGATAGAGCTTGCCGAACTTGGCGCTTTTGCAGGCTTGGATATCGTTCTCGGCGCGGCATCAAACGCGGTGGCAAAGCAGTTTGCTGACGATATAGTTGCCGCAGGCGCGACCTTTATTGACAACTCCAGCGCATTCCGTATGGATCCCGATATCCCCCTCGTAGTGCCGGAGATCAATGCAGAGGATGCCGTTAATAACAAAAAGGGAATAATCGCAAATCCCAATTGCTCCACCATCATCACTCTCGTTGCGGTAAACGCTATCAACAAGCTTTCCCGCATTAAGGGCATTGTTGCTTCTACCTACCAGGCAACCAGCGGCGCGGGTGCTGCCGGCCCCGTTGAGCTTGACGAACAGATGCGCGCAATAGTAAACGGCGGCGAGATCACAAGCTCCGTATTCCAGTACCAGATTGCAGAAAATCTTATCCCTCAGATCGGCTCATTCCTCGATAACGGATACACCACCGAGGAAATGAAGATGCAGAACGAGGGCAGAAAGATTCTTCACAACCCCGAGCTTAAGGTCACCTGTACCTGTGTTCGTGTTCCCGTTGTTCGTTCTCACTCGATCTCCGCAACCGTAGTTACCGAGGATAAGCTTTCGGCTGAGGCGGTTAAGGCGGCAATCGCCGAGTGCGCTGGATGCAAGCTTTACGACGACGTAGAAAACAAGATATACCCGATGCCCCTTATCACAAGCGACCAGGATCTCGTTTACGTCGGCAGAATCCGTGAGGATATCGTCCACGATAACGCAATAACCCTTTGGTGCTGTGGCGACCAGGTCCGCAAGGGTGCAGCAACCAACGCTATTCAAATAGCGGAGGCTCTTATAGAAAAATGAAGACCTTTCGTGTGAGTGGAATAAGCGGCGAGTATGCGACGCTCGTTGACGAGAGCGGGGAAGAGCTCTTTATCGCAATGGCTCTGTTGCCCTTCGGTACGGACATCGGCACGCTGCTTCGCTATGAAAACCTTGAGTTTTCAATTATAAATTAAATACAAAAAACGCCAAGGAGATTTAGTCCTTGGCGTTTAATATTTTGTTTGATCAGTCTTCGCCTGCGAAGTTGTCGCTTATAAGATCCTTAGCGGTCTTACCTGCAAGGTCCTTAGCATCACCGTGCTTAACGAAGAACATCGTAACGAATGAGAATGCTACGAATATTGCACCGAAGGTGAAGAAGGTGTAGCGCATTCCGAGAAGGTCGTAAAGAACACCGGAAAGGATAGGTGCTACGATCTGTGCCGCCATAGATGCGGTGTAGTAGTAACCTGTATACTTACCAACGTTGCCACCTCTTGCAAGCTCAACAACCATCGGGAAGGAGTTTACGTTGATGGTTGCCCAACCCATTCCGGCAAGAATGAATACGGGGAACATTATAAACTCGGGAGTTGTGGGCTCGATGAAAATACCGATCGCAAATGCGGATGCAAGCATTGCAACGCCTGCAAGAATGGTCTTTCTTCTTCCAAGCTTGGATGCGATGATACCAACAGGAATGTAAGAAACGATAGCCGCCGCCTGAGCGATTATAAGGGTCATATTGAAGTCGAATCCAAGAATGTTGGATGCGTAAACCGAGTACTTACTTGTGATAGAGTTGTAACCGATGTACCAGAGTGCAACGGATGCAAGGATGAGAAGAAGAGACTTGAACTCAGCCTTTGAAAGATTGCGGCTTTCTGCGGGCTCGTCACTCTTTACGGGCTCCTCAAGGCCAAAGCGTACGGTGTCCTCCTCCATATCCTGTGCCCATTTCTTTTCCTTTACGGTAAGCATAAAGACTACAAGACCCGTGATCATTATTGCAACGACTGCGATAACGTAGCCGATGTACTGCATACTGAGGGTAGAGGTCTTAAATACCATACCAAGCACAAGCACGAGAATACCGCCGGCAGTACCGGTGAGGTTGATTATCGCGTTACCCTTTGAACGAAGGGGCTTAACGGTAACGTCAGGCATAAGTGCAACCGCAGGAGAGCGGAAGGTTGCCATAGAAATAAGAACGAGAAGAAGCACGCCGATAAACGTAATAAGAGGCCAGATGTTAGAAAGGGAAAGCTCAAGCACGTCTGCTCTGATGGCGTCGATAGATGCGTTGATAGCGTCGATAGATGCGTTTGCAGCTGCTATGCCCGCTGTGTCACCAAGCGCCTTAGCTTCCTTAAGGGCTTCCTTCGCGGAGTCCATAAGCGCCTGTGCGGTTACATATCTGTCGTGTATGCCTGCCTCGATCAAGGTGTTGAACTGAAGGGAGTCAACAAACGCAAGAAATACGAAGCATATTACAGCCGCGATAGTACCAACAAGGATAAAGGGTGTTCTGCGACCCCACTTTTTCGTACAGATCTTGTCCGAAAGAGCACCGAAGATAGGAAGAAGGAATACCGCAAGCACGTTGTCAAGCGACATTACTGCGCCCGATGCAGTCTGCGGAAGTCCAAAGTGGTTGGTGAGGATAAGGGGTACGATAGCGTCGTAAGCCTGCCAGAATGCCGAAATAAGGAAAAAGGCAAATCCGACGAGTATCGTGCGCTTAACGTTTAACTTTAAGCCGTTCATAAGGTTCTCCTTTGCCCATAAGGGTAATGTGTTGTCCAACCGATATTTTACCATAAATATTTATAAAAGTAAATATAAACACAGCAAAATAGGCGTTTTGTACAGTTTGGACTTGGTATATCGCTTAAATATGAGATCTGTTTTAGTTAATTTAACCATCAAAAGTCTTTTAATGCTTCGGAAAACGCGAAAACGCGCATGACTTTTCATTCGAGAATCATACGTAATGAAAAAAGCCTTAGCAAACCGCAAGGGTTCACTAAGACTTTTTTGGCGCGCCCAGGAGGATTCGAACCTTCGACCTACCGGTTCGTAGCCGGGCACTCTATCCACTGAGCTATGGGCGCGTACTTTTGGAGCGAGTGATGGGAATCGAACCCACGCGACCAGCTTGGAAGGCTGGAATTCTACCATTGAACTACACTCGCATTCGTCAACAGCCTATATATCTTACCATATAATCTTTATTTTGTCAATACCTTTTTTAATGTTTTTGAAGATTTTTTTGAAAATCATTATTTGAATGTTTTACCACGACAAAAAACCTCATCTTTCTATTGACTTATGCGGCTTTTTTTGATAAAATCTATATAAAAATAAAATAAAGGGAAGGTTAGTTAAATTGAAGTTTACCTTCGTTCCTGAATATAGATTCAAAACCTTTGATATGGCAACGGTGGATTTCCTTATTTCGAAGGGCATTAAGGGCATCGTCCTTGACGTGGATAACACACTCGAGCCTTATGAAAATCCGCTGCCGACCGAGCGCGTGGTCGTCTGGCTTGATTCTCTTCGCCAAAATGGCATTAAGGCCGCAATTGTTTCGAATAACAATAGCGAGAGAATTGATCTTTTCAACCGTGACCTTGGCTTGCCCGCGTATAGCAAGTCGGGAAAGCCTTTTAAAAAGAATATTCTTAAGGCTATGGCCGATATGGGCACAACGCCCGAAAACACGATATTGATGGGCGATCAGGTCTTTACCGACACCTGGGCAGCGCACAATGCGGGCATTCCCGCAATTCTCGTGCCCCCCATCAAGGATAAAACCGATCCTTTGACCAGATTCAAGCGCTTGCTTGAAAAGCCCGTGCTTAAAAAATACGAAAGAAAGAACAGGGAAGTTTAATATTATGTCAGCATTTTTTGGTCCCGGCGGCAACAGTGATGCCTTCAAGCTTGCCGGTGGAAAATCAACCCTTGATGCTCCAAAGTTCGTTTCCTCGATAGGACTTGATGCATATGAATACGAGGCAGGAAACGGCATCGCCTCGTCTCCTGCGATGCTTGCCGCGATCGGTGAGCAGGCAAGGATACACAACGTTAAAATGTCCTTCCACACACCGTACTTTATCTCCCTTTCGGGAATAGAGGAAGAGAAGCGACTTAAGAGCATCAAATATATTGCGGAAAGTCTTGATGCGGCATATCTGCTCGGTGCAAAAACGATAGTTGTCCATAGCGGCTCAGCTGCAAAAATAACCCGTGATGAGGCTATGCGCCTTGCGGGTGACACCTTGGTAAAAACGCTTGCTGCGGTTGATACCCGCGGTATCAAGATCGGTCTTGAAACTATGGGGAAGATAAATCAGCTCGGCACTCTCTCAGAGGTGCTTGAGCTTTGCCGCATCGACTCGGCATTCGTACCCGTTGTAGACTTCGGACATCTCAACGCCCGTGAATGCGGCGGCGTTTTTAAAACTGCAGATGATTATATGCGAGTATTCGATGAAATTGATAGAAAACTCGGAGCAGAAATCGCTTGTAATCTTCATTGTCACTTCTCGAAAATCGAGTGGACCGACAAGGGAGAGAAGAAGCATCTGACCTTTGCCGACGAAATTTACGGCCCTGATTTCGAGCCGCTCATCGAGGCTATCGTAAAGCATTCGCTTACACCTACCATAATCAGCGAGTCCGCCGGCACGCAGTCGGATGACGCACTCGCAATGAAAAACTACTACAAGGAGCTCCTTAAATGAACAGGCTTACAGCACTTAGAGAAAATATGAAAGCACGCGGCCTTGACGCTGTGATAATCTTGGACGAGCTTAACCAGCGTTATCTGTCCGAGTTTGCATTCACCGACGGCCTTCTTTTGATAACGCATAACACCGCGCATCTCATAACCGATTTCCGTTATTACGAGATGGCGCTCACAAAGGCAAATAAGGGCTTCACTGTTGTGATGCCTACCGATAGAGGCGCACTTATTGACACCATTCTTAAGGAGCAGGGCGTATCCGTCGTTGGCTTCGAGGGATCCTTCGTTTCCTACGAGATATACGAAGCATACGTTGCAAAGTATCCTTATGTCAAGTTTGTCAGCCTTGGCGATATGCTTGCACTTATGCGTAGGATCAAAACTCCTGATGAGATCGAAAAGATGCAGAAGGCACAGGACATCACCGACAAGGCGTTTGCACACGTGCTTAAGATGATCACCCCTGAAATGACCGAGCTTGACGTTGCCGTTGAGCTTGAGTATGCAATGCGCAAGAACGGTGCCGAGTCATTCGCGTTTGAGACCATTGCCGTTTCCGGCGATGCATCCGCACTTCCTCACGGAACTCCGAGAAACGTAAAGCTGCGCCCCGGCTTCCTCACTATGGACTTTGGTGCAAAGCTCGACGGCTATTGCTCGGATATGACCCGTACCATCGTTATCGGTAAGGCAGATGCAGATATAAAGAAGCTTTATAACACCGTCCTTAAGGCACAGCTTGCTGCTCTTGATTATCTCCGCGAGGGTGCAGACTGCGGTGAGGCTGACAAGGTTGCACGTGACATAATCGATGCAGTACCCGAGTTTAACGGTGCATTTGGCCATTCTCTCGGTCACTCTATCGGACTTTACGTCCACGAAACTCCCGGCCTTTCCAAGCGCGGATTCGGTACTAAGCTTGCAGCAGGACAGGTAACCTCGGTCGAGCCCGGTATCTATCTGTTTGGAAAATACGGCTGCCGTATCGAGGATATGGTCGCAATAGAGAAGGACGGAGTGCATAATTTCACTCATTCTACCAAAGAATTGATAGAAATTTATTGATTTGTGCAAAAAAAATTAATTTTCCTATTGCAAAATCGAGAAAAATATTGTAGAATATATCCGTATAGTATGAGGACTGCGCTCTTTTTGAGTAGGTTGTGGCGGATCGGCAGCCTCTTTCAATAAATTTATTTCGCCAAGAAAGAAAAAAGAAATATGTTGACAGCAGGTGATTTTAAAAATGGTGTTACCTTCGAAATGGAAGGTAAGGTATACCAGGTAATCGAGTTCCAGCACGTTAAGCCCGGTAAGGGAGCTGCATTCGTAAGAACCAAGTACAAGGACGTTATTACCGGTACTATTCGTGAGCAGTCCTTCAACCCCACCGCAAAGTTTGAGAACGCAGTTATCGAGCGTAAGGATCTTGAGTATCTTTACAACGACGGTGAGCTTTACTACTTTATGGATCCCGAGACCTACGAGCAGATTCCTCTTAACCAGAGCCAGCTTAACGACAACTTCAAGTTCGTTAAGGAGAACACCGTTTGCCGTATCTCCTCCTTCAAGGGTAACGTATTCTCCGTTGAGCCTCCTACATTCGTAGAGCTCGCAGTAACCGAGACCGAGCCCGGCGTTCGTGGTGATACCGCTACCAACGTTACCAAGCCCGCTACTCTTGAGACCGGCGCAGTTGTTAAGGTTCCGATCTTCATCAACGAGGGTGACGTTCTTAGAATCGATACCAGAACCGGAGAGTATCTCGAAAGAGCATAATCTCGCAGTCGCTCTCTCAAATCCGGGAGAGCGACTTTTGCAAATACGCGACCAAGAAAGGAATTTGTTATGAATATCAATAAGGAATCCGCATATCTTCGTGGCCTTCTTGAGGGCTACGAGCTTGACTCCAACAAGAAGGAGACCAAGCTTTTCACTAAGATCCTTGAGCTTATCGACGAGATGGCAGACCACATCACCGCTCTTGAGGCTGACAATGCTGAGCTTCGTGAGTACATCGAGGAGCTCGATCAGGACCTCGGCGCAGTAGAGGAGGATCTCTACGTTACCGATGAGGATGACGAGTACTACGATGATGAGGATGAGGACGAGTACGATGAGTTCGACGACGAGGAGGACTATTACGAGCTTGAGTGCCCCTCTTGCGGCGAGATAGTTTGCTTCGACGGCTCTCTTGATCCTGACAACCTCGTTTGCCCCGCATGCGGCGAGAAGATCGCTGACGTCCAGATCTGTGACGGTGAGTGCGAGGAGTGCGACGAGAAGATCTGCGAGAATAACGACTAATATTTTAGGTGAAAAAGCGGAAGGGAATCGACCTTCCGCTTTTTTTGCGAAAGTGACAAAAATATTTTCAGAAAACTATTGACTTTTAACAATATATGTTGTATAATATATCGACGCTTATGATTAGGCTCGAAAAGTGTGCAAACACGCCTAATGTAGCGATTTTACACGAAAGTGAGGTGCTTTTTCATGTTCGCTATTTTCGTAACAGGTGGAAAGCAGTACAAGGTTTCCGAGGGTGACGTAGTTTTCGTAGAGAAGCTTGGCGTTGCTGAGGGCGAGAAGGTTACTTTTGATAACGTTCTTGTTGTTTCCGGCGAGACCCTTACTGTTGGTACTCCCAAGGTAGAAGGCGCAACCGTAGTTGCAACTGTTGTTAAGAACGGTAAGTCAAAGAAGATTGACGTTATCAAGTACAAGTCCAAGAAGAACGAGAAGAAGAAGATCGGTCATCGTCAGGACTACACTAAGATTCAGATCGAAAAAATCGAGGCTTAATTTCAAAAATGACGACAGTAATTTTTTATAAGGCCAACGGATTTTATTACGGATTTGTAGAGCAGGGACATACGGGCTACGGCGAGTCCGGTGCTGACGTATTGTGTGCGGCTGCTGCAAGTATGACTATGTTTCTTATAAACGCGATCGAGGTATCCTATGCCTGCGACGTTGATTATAAGATTGACGAGAAGTCTACCGATATCCGCG
>JAZRAF010000008.1:0-1727 GCA_045634425.1 Eubacteriales bacterium
CGTTTACGGCACTTACCACGGCAATTATCAACGTTATCAAATACAGAAAGTATAATAGTCCCGTCTTTTCCGCATCTAAGGCGATCAGCTTGGCGGCGGCACTCGTGTCCATGCTGACACTTGAATCCACAATGCTTACCACCTTCGGTGACGGAACGATGACCGTTGTGGCACAGAAATGGATGCTCGGCGCGACGGGCGGTGCTATTTCCGTACTGATCATTGCCACGGCAATTTATATGATCGTGATAGGCACAAAGAAACTGGGACAATTAAAATCAGAGGTTGAAAATGGATAATAACAATCAAGAAAAAAGCGGATTTACCTATACCTACTCCGCAAAAGAGCAGGCAGAGCTGAAGCGCACCCGTGATAAATACACCGCACCAACAGAAGCCGAAGACAAAATGGCTCGCCTTCGCCGACTTGACGCAAGCGTGACAAATACCGCGCAAGCGGTCGCACTTGTGTTTGGTGTGATTGGAACATTGATCCTCGGCTTTGGAATGAGCCTTTGTATGACCGACCTCGGAGAAATCCTCGGTTCATACAAAGATATGGCTATGGTCATCGGCATTATTGTAGGCGTAATCGGCGGCATTCTTGCAAGCCTTGCCTATCCCATCTATAACGCTATCGTAAAGGCAAAGCGCAAGAAGCTCGCACCCGAGATCATTCGCCTTACCGACGAGCTGATGAAGTGAGGAACGAATATGAAAATTGAAATCAAAAATGCCATCTTGGAAATGCTCTCGGACGATGCAACCGCCACGGATTTGTGCGGCACCGCCGAGGACTTCACTTGGGTATTTGACTATGTGAAATCCAATGCCGAGCAGCTCCGCACTCGTTTCAAAACCGAAAGCTATAACACTACAGGTGACTATAAAACCACGTTCTTTGTCAACGGACTCCGCGCTATCATCGCCACTTGGCTCGATAACGGTTGCGCCGAGCCTGCCTGTCAGATGAACGAGATCGTGATGAGGGAGTATAGAAAGCTGTTTGCAAATTGAAAACAAAAACAAGGAGATCTCGCCCAGTTTAGAACGAGATCTCCTTTTATTATCCTTCAACAACCCCAATAACTCTACCGCAGCAGTAAACGCTATCGTTCTCTCCGATGCGAATGGGTTTATATTTTTCATTATGCGAGATCAAGCACTTGTTGCCAAGCTCCTTGATGTATACGTCGCCATTGACAACGAAGATTCCGACCTCACCAATGTCGACAGCGTCGCACTTCTCAACAAAAACCTTGTCCCCATCGTGGTAGGTATGCTCCATACTGTCACCGCCAACCGAGATAACGAAGTCAGCCTGTTCTGCTTCTGCGCTTTCGGGAACGTAGAGTTCCTCCGCCAGATCACTGTCAAGAATATTGCCCGTACCGGCAGATGCAGGTTGAGCATACCAATCTATCTTCAGCATACGTGGCTTGGGCTTTCTTGTCAGCGCCGTCACGCGTTTATATTCGCTGTCGATCAAATAATCAACAACCTCTTTACCGTGCTCGTCAAGGGCGCGGTATTTTTGTAATGTATTCCATTCGGTAGCAGTAGGGCGTTGCGCCATGGACTTGCATCCTATCAGCTCATCCGCAGACACGCCGAGCAGGTCGCAAAGCTTAGGCAATTTATCGGAATCAGGGCGAGCAATAGGTTTCTGCGAGTTATAGATCAGTCTGCCTGAGGCTTCACCAAGTGGGTCAGGGATGTCCTCGAGG
>JAZRAF010000009.1:0-1636 GCA_045634425.1 Eubacteriales bacterium
CCCCTGAGGAGCCTGCTCCCGAGGTAACCGAGTAATCGGTTTTCCCAAATAGGCAACGGCCTATAACGCAAAATAATCTTGGTACTCGGGCGGCACTCGCCGTCCGAGTACTCGTGCGAAAAAATATAAGAGCAAAAAACGCGCCGAGGGTGCAGAATGCTACACCCTCCACGAGCTCTTGTCTAGGCATAATCGCATTTTGGCGAAAAATGCCAAGCACTTTTACAGAATGAGGAAAAAATGACAAACAAACACTTTTCAGAGTACAGATCCAAGCTTACATTTGAGGCGATAGTTAAGTCCGCAATGTGCGGTATTGGCGTTGGCTTCGGCGTTGGTTTCGTGCTCGCACTCGTATTTTTGCTTGCAAGAATCGACACCATCTGGATCATGTTCGTTGCAACGTTTTGCGTTGCGGCGGCGGCAGGTGCGGCGTTCTATTTCCTTCGCTTCCGTCCTAACGACGTATCGAATGCAAGACGTCTTGACCGTCTCGGTCTTGAAGAGCGTCTTGTAACGATGGTGGAGCTTGAGGGAGAGGACTCCTACATCGCAAAAATCCAGAGAGAGGATGCTAAGGCATCGCTCGAAAAGCTCGACAAAAAGCAGCTTAAGATCAAAATTTCCAAGGGTATTCTTATATTCACCCTTATCTCATTCGTTCTCGGCGCGGGTATGATCGTGACCAAGACGTTCTTTGACGATGAGATCGAGGGTTGGATCGACGAGATCATCGACGAGGAATTCACCGAGTACGTCACCGTCAACTATGAAGCTGACGACGGCGGTACTATCGACGGCGAGCCCCTTCAGGATATCGTTAAGGGTACTGACACTATGTCTGTTACTGCGGTAGCGGACGAGGGTTATATGTTCAAGGAGTGGAGCGACGGCTACAAGCAGCCCACAAGATTTGAACAGAAGGTAGAAGAAAGCGTTACCTACACCGCTATTTTCATGGAACTCGAGGACGAGGAAGGTGAAGAGAACGAGCAGGGTGGCGGCGACAAGGATGCTCAGGGCGAGCAGGGCGGCCAGAGTGATGAACCCGGCGAGGGCGATCAGGGCGCACCCGACGGTGAGTTCAACCCCAATGCCAACGCAGGTGGCGGACAGCGCGAGCCCAACAACCAGATCATCGACGGCGAAACCTTCTACAAAGAGGTTCTTGAGTACTATCAGGATCTCGTAAACGGACAGATCGAGGACAACGGCGGTCTTACGGACGAGGAAATCGACCTGATCAAGAAATACCTCGGCATCGTCTAAAAAAGGAGACGGTGACAAATGAAAAACGTTATAAAGGCTTCCTATACTGCCGAAATCGGTACAAAAAAGGCAGTATAGGGATCTTTAGCGTTAAGAAATATTTTAATTTGACTATAATTTGCGCCTCGCGTGCGCGTTTATATAGAAATAGTGGCGTTTGAGCCACCCCAAATCAGTTTATTTTAAAAAATAAAAATAAAAATTTTCAAACAACAGAAAGGCAAAACAAAATGGTTACAGAAGCAAGCATTCAGAAGTTCAGCACACAGTGCAAGAATATCTTCGAGCAGATCGGACGTGACGTTATCGGACAGAAGGAGGTAATCGAGGGCGCAGTTATCGCAATGATCGCAGGCGGTAACGTTCT
>JAZRAF010000010.1:0-18842 GCA_045634425.1 Eubacteriales bacterium
TGGTCACCGCCGAGGAAGAGGTCAAATGCATTTCTGAACTTGTAATCCTCTGCGATCATTTTGGGGGAGAGGTGGCAGTGATAGTCGATTATAGGAAGATCCTTTACCGCCGCGTAAAGCTTTCTTGCCGCCTCGGTTTTAAGCATAAAATTATCGTTAATGAAGCTCATAGAGTTACTCCGTCCTTAAATATTGAAATTTCTTTGTATCCGTTGGTCTCGTTTCTGGTGAGCTCGCCCTCCGCTACGCGGATAACGTATTCGTAAAGCTCGTCCTCAAGCGAGTTGCCGGTAAGTGTGGGGCTTGCGTCAAAGTCGATCCAGTTTGACTTTCTTTCAGCAAGCGAGTGGTTGGTCGCGATCTTCACGGTGGGAACAGCGCTTCCTACGGGTGTGCCTCGGCCGGTTGTGAAGAGGATGATGTGCGCGCCTGCCGCCATAAGGTTGGTGATAGCAACGATGTCGTTTCCGGGGCCGTTCAGAAGAGAAAGTCCCTGACGTCTTACTCTGTCACCGTAATCAAGCACGTCAACAACGGGAGAAAGACCGCCCTTCTGCACGCATCCGAGTGACTTTTCCTCGAGGGTGGTGATGCCGCCCTTTTTGTTTCCGGGAGAGGGATTCTCGTATATTACCTGATTGTGTCTGGTGTAATAATCCTTGAAGTCGTTGATGAGAGAAACGGTGCGCTCAAATACCTCACGGCTCTCGCATCTCTGCATAAGCAGATGCTCTGCACCGAACATCTCGGGAACCTCGGTAAGAAGGCAGCTGCCTCCTGCCGCAATAAGCTTGTCAGAAAATCTACCGACAAGGGGGTTTGCGGTAATGCCGCTGTATCCGTCACTGCCGCCACACTTAAGGCCGACAACAAGCTTGGATACGCTCACGGGTGTGCGCTTGAAGGTATTGGCATACTCCTTAAGCTCCTCAACGAGTCTTATACCTTCAGCAACGTCATCGTCATGCTCCTGCGCAACGAGGAATCTTACACGTCTTTCGTCAACCTCGCCAAGCACCGAGCGGAAAAGCTCGATATTGTTGTTCTCGCATCCAAGTCCGAGAACAAGAACGCCTGCCGCATTGGGATGGTTGACCATTCCCTTGAGGATCTTCTGGGTAATGGCCTGGTCGTCACCAAGCTGAGAGCAGCCGAACGGATGCGGGAAATGGCATGCGCCGGTTGCTGCCGCTATTTTCTCGGCAACCTTGTTTACACAGCCGACGGTGTTGACGATCCAGATATCGTTTCTGATACCCACCTCGCCGTTTTCACGGACGTAGCCCATAAAGGTGCGGCCGTCAGCGGAGTAGGGAATGTCGAACACCTTGTGGTCATACTCATACTCAAGATTTCCCGAAAGGTTAGTCTTTACGTTATGGGTATGAACGTGATCGCCCTTTTTGATGTCCTCGGTCGCGTGACCGATGGGGTTGCCGTATTTGATTATGTTCTCGCCCTCCTTGATATCGCAAAGGGCGTACTTATGACCGTTTTCAAGATTGATATCTACGTTGTCAAGACGGTTTATCTGCATCCTTCAACCTCCTCGGTAAGGAACGAGATGTCGGTGCCGAAAAGATCGGTATTTGCAAGAATCTCGCGTACGGTGTGCGTTTTTATGTACTCAACAACCTCGGGCGCGTCGTTGGGCTCGCCGTTCTTGTAGAACTCGATAAGCTTAGCAAGGGAGAATACGAGAGTGGAGGGAGTCTTGCCGTATCTCTTGACGTACTCAAGGATAGAGGGGAGAACTCTTACCTTGAACTTGCTTACGGAGTTAAGCGCAATAGAGGTAAGGTAGTGCTTGATGTAGGGGTTGGAGAAGCGCTCGATAACACTTGCAGCATAGCTCTCAAGCTCATCCTTGGGAAGATCGAGGGTAGGAATGATCTCGTCAAATACGCACTTTCTTACGTGCTCCTTCATAACCGCGTCGTCAATGCAGCTCTTAACGGTGTCAAAGCCGGAAAGAAGAGCATAGGGAACAAGGGAGGTGTGCGCACCGTTAAGGATGCGTACCTTTCTCGTTCTGTACATCTCAAGCTTGTCGCGGGTGATGATAACGTTAAGGTCGGTGGTGGAGAAGGGAAGCTCCTTATCGAGGTCGCACTCGGTCTCAATTACCCAAAGGTGGAAGAACTCGGAGGTGTTTACCATGTTGTCCTCGTATCCAAGACCGAGGTCCTCGCCCTTAGGATAGCCGGTGTTGATTCTGTCAACAAGTGTGTTGGTAAATACGTTTTCCTTTTCTACCCATGCCTTGAAGCCGTCGCCAAGATCCCAAAGGTCAGCGTACTTGAGCACGCACGCCTTAAGGTTGTCACCGTTTCTGTCGATGAGCTCACAGGGGAGAAGGATGAATCCGCCAAGTCCAAGCTCGTATCTCTTCTTCATGAGAAGGGTGAGCTTAGCAGGGAAGGTCTTCGGGGGCGCGTCGGTAATCTTGTCCTCGCTCGAGAATACGATACCCGACTCGGTGGTGTTTGACACGATGAATCTGAAATTGGGATTCTCGGCAAGCTTCATATACTCGTCAAAATTTTCATAGGGCTTTACGCATCTGGAAATAACGTCAACGATGCCGCTCTCAACACCCTCAACACCTCTGATAACGTGGGTGTAAAGGCAATCCTGTGCGGTGAGCATATCGCACATACCCATTTCAATGGGCTGAACGACTACTACGCTTCCGTTGAAGTCGCTCTCTTCGTTTATCTTCTGAAGCATCCAGTCAACGAATCCGCGAAGAAATCCGCCTTCGCCAAACTGAATAACTCTTTCGGGACGTACGGTCTTGTTAAAGTTCATGATGTGTTCCTCCGATGCTTATATTTATTATTTAAAATAATCCCGAAGATATGCCTTGGTGTTTTCGATCATCTCGTCAAAAAGTGCCCTCGCTGTGGGGAGATCGACTCTTACGAGCGGATCCTCTGCAAATGCCCTGAATGCAAGCTCAAGGTTGCGCTCTCTTGCCGCCCTTGCGACGGTGAGCTGGGCATCTGCCGCACGGCTGACAAGACCGTAAACACCCTCGGGAATGCTGCCCGCCATAGCGGGTACTATGCTATCGTCGCGGAATGCGGCGTTAGTTTCTACGATAAGGCCGAGAGGGAGGTTAGGTATCTGTCCCCTGTTCGGCATATTTACGTTGGTAACGTAGTCACCAAGTCCGAGAAGGGCACGGATCTGTCTCACTCCGTCCTCTCCGGAATTTTCGATCCTGACCTCTTCTTCTCCGGTGCGAAGCCTACGGCTTCTTTCAAGGCGCTCATCGAGATCCTTAAGTCTCCAGCTTACGGGCGTGAGCTTGAATCCCCACTCTGCAACCTGCTCGGGACTGCCAAGATACCAGGATCCGTTACAGAACTCCGCAAGGTGTCTGTCGCCTGCCGCACCGATAACTCCGTATCTGAGGAAAAGGTCGAATTTCACCCTGTGTCTGTATTCGAACACCGACTCCGGATCCTTCATGTCGATGCCCTCGTCCTTGTGTCTTCTTGCAAACTCGGCATATGCCGCGCCAGCATCGATATTTTGGTATTTTGCATCGGTGATCCAGGTGAAATGGTTGACACCGATAACGTTTACCTTTACGTCCTTACAGTCGTCAGGACGTACCCCGTGTATCTCCTTTACCGCATCGGCAATAAGATCCTGCACTGCGAATACCTCGTGGCAGCAGCCGAATGCCTTGATATCGGGGAACGTGTCGTAAAGCGCCTTGATGCAAAGCGCCATCGGGTTCGTGTAGTTGATTACCCACGCACCGGGGCAGTAGGTCTTGACCGCCTCTGCGATCTCTTCCATCATCGGAATGGTGCGCAGGGCTCTGATTATACCGCCGGGGCCGGTGGTGTCACCGACCGATTGATAGATCCCGTACTTTTCGGGAGTGTGTACGTCGCTCCTCATCTCGGCAAACGTGCCGGGAAGAATGGATATGATAACGAAGTCTGCACCGGTGAGAGCCTCGCCGATAGTCCCACTCGCATGATACGTCCAGTGTGATTTTGCACCCTCGGCATTATTGAACTTGTTACCGATTATCTCGTTGTGCTCGGCCGCCTCGTAATCAATATCGTAAAGGTCGACCTCGCCTGATACGTCGTCGGCAGATGCAAGGTCGCTCATAAGCTTCCATGCCCAACCGCGCGAGCCACCGCCGACGTATGCGATCTTAACACCCTCTACACCGTGATCAGTATATCTCATAACACTCTCCTTGAAAAAAGGTTGTCCGGAGGTCAAAAAATCTCTACTTATATTTTATACTAAAATATAGTGCATTACCTTAATAAAATTAATATAATTTAGGGACAATGCGCAGTTTTTATTGATTTTTTTGATATCCTGTGTTATAATATAGAAAAACCACTGCGGGGGCTTGCGCACAACCCGAAAACGGAGGCATTTTGAACGTATTACTTACCGACGAAAACCGCGACTATTATTTTAACAAAAGGGAAAACGTGAAGGGTAGCGTAGCTACCGAGCATTATCACAGCTCCTTCGAGCTTTACTACATGAAGGAGGGCAAGTGTAACTATTTCATAGAGGACCGATCCTATGACGTGGTTTCCGGTGACATAATCCTCATCCCCGCGGGAACGATACATAGAACCAATTACAATTCGCGCACTCACTCGCGCAACCTGATCAATTTCGTTGAGGATTTCATATCCCCGGAGATACTCGCCGCGGCATACGAGCTTGGCTATCTTTATAGCAACAAGGCACTTTCCTCGCACATCGATGCTATATTCGCCCTGATCGAGGAGGAGTACTACAAGAAGGACGCCCTTTCCATTCATGCGCTCAAGACTCATACCGAGCAGCTGCTGCTGTTGATGATAAGAAGCGGCAACGAGAAAAAGAGGGAATCAGAGGGCAACGCCACCGTTGAAAAGGCGGTTAAGTATATACAGGAAAATTATATGAATGAGGTGCGCCTCTCCGCCGTTGCAAGGCTTATGAACGTAAGCGCCGAGCACCTGTCGAGAATTTTCAAAAAGGAGACCGGCTTCGGATTCAACGAGTACCTCACCCTTTACAGACTCCAAAGGGCGGAATACATTCTTGCCAACGAGCCCGGACGTGCTATCGGTGAGATCGCATATTTTTGCGGATTTAATGATAGCAACTACTTCTCATACAAGTTCAAGCAGCACTATGGAGTCTCTCCGACCAAGGCGCGTGAGGGAATCAGTGCTGTCACAAATAGCCTTGAATAATTGACACGGGGTGGCACTTTTTTGTTGCATCGATGTCAAAATGTTAACTAGACTTTACAAAATTTAATCAACACAGAGGAGCCTTTGATGACTGATTTGATATTTGCGATAAACGCCACCGCACCGATCGTGCTTATGGTGGTTGTCGGATATTTTCTTAAAAGACTTAAAATGCTGGACGGCAACGTAGCGCGTGTTCTCAACAAGCTTGTCTTCCGCGTATTCCTCCCCGCGATGCTCTTTCTCAATATGTACAAGATCGAGAGCCTTGCCGACGTTGATTTCGGCTTCGTGTGGTATACGGTAATTGCAACGGTCGTTCTTTTTTGTGCCGCATTTGGTGCGGTCCTCTTATTCACGAAGGAGAATCCTAAAAGAGGCGCACTTCTTCAATCGGTCTTCCGTGCTAATTATGCGCTCGTTGGTATACCGCTTGCCACCTCTCTTTTCGGTGACGAGGGCGCAATTGCCGCTACCGTGCTTTCCGCATTTATAATTCCGGTGTTCAACTCGCTTGCCGTTATAGGACTCTCCATCTTTTCCTCCGACAAAAAGCCGAGTGTCAAAAAAATACTTATAGGTATAGTAAAAAATCCGCTCATCCAGGCTATCGCTCTCGGATTTGTCGCCCTCGGAATACGTGCGATATTCGTTAAAGTCGGTGTGGCATTTCGTCTTACCGACCTCGTGCCGGTCTACAAAACTCTCAGCAATCTTTCCTCGGTTGCGACACCCCTGGCGCTTCTCGTTCTTGGCGCGCAGTTCGACTTCGCGGCTATCCCACACCTCAAGCGCCATATCATCTTCGGTGTCGCGGCGCGCAACCTTATTGCTCCCGTTCTCGGTATCGGTATCGCGTACTTTATCGGTGCATTCAACGGTGCGCATTTCGCCACCTTTGTTGCGGTATTCTGCACACCGGTTGCTGTCTCAAGCGTACCCATGGCGCAGGAGATGGATGCCGACGTATCACTTGCCGGCCAGCTCGTTGTGTGGAGCACTCTTTTCTCGGCACTCAGCATCTTCCTTGCGTCATACGTATTGAAGCTGCTTGGCATTTTTTGATAACCTATTTTCATTTTTATATACGTTAAGGAGGACTCTCTTTCGAGGGCCCTCCTTTTTCGTTTTTCTCGCGCGCGTTTGTTAAAGTTGAACAAAAACCCATTTTAAAATTTTCTCGCCCATATACGAAAAAACGGAAAAAATCAAAAAAATCAAGCAGGCGTACTTATATCGTCAAAATAATTAAGGCGAGTATAAAATCTTTGATGTAAAATTGTCACACAAAGGGCCGAAAAAACGGGCGCTGTCCCGTCGGTTTAATAACGTTAATTCAAAAAATAAATAAACAACCAGGAGGCAAAAATGAAAAAAGTTACGTTACGTAAAATCATTGCGGCGGTAATGCTTATCTCAATTGTAGCCGTTGCATTGATCATCCCCAGCTTCGCTGACGATGAAGAGATCGTGCATACACTCGATGTATCCACCGATCTTGCCGAAATGGCACAGGGTGCAAAGGCTGACGGTGACGTTGAAAAGGCGGGCACCGACAACTTCTTTACCATTCATTACAGCGCAAAGACCAAGATCGACACATCCTCTAAGACCTTTGATGACGGCTATGCCGCTTCGAAGAGAATCAACATGGGTGGCGGTTCTGCAGTTGGCGCTACCAACAAAAACGTTATCGAGTTCACCACCGAGGGTCCTGCAACCCTTAAGATCTGGTGGGTATCCGGTGGCGACGGCAGAGAGATAGACGTTTGGAAGGCTGACGGAACTATCATACAGACTACCTCCGTTGGTTCGACCAAGAATGCTCTTTACATCTCCACTATCGAGATTGCCGAGGCAGGCAAGTACTACATCGGCTCCTCCACAGGCAGCAACTACTACTTCAAGTTTGAGGTAAGAGAGCCTGTTGCAGCGGCGCCCACCATTACCACCTACGCCCTTGACGCAACGACCGACCTTGCCGCAATGGCAGCCGGCGCAAAGGCTGACGGCGACGTTGATAAGGTAGGTACCGACAACTTCTTCGCTATCCATTACAGCGCAAAAACCAAGATCGATTCATCCGCAAAGACCTTTGACGACGGATATGCCGGCTCGCAGAGAATCAATATGGGCGGCTCCTCGGCAGTAGGCTCCCCCAATAAGAACCTTATCGAGTTCACCACTGAGGGCGTAGCTACCCTTAAGATCTGGTGGGTAGCAGGTGGCGACAACAGAGAGATCGATCTCTGGGGTGCTGACGGCACTAAGCTTCAGACCACCACCGTTGGTGCAGTCAAGAACTCTGCTTACATCTCCACTATCGAAATTGCCGAAGCAGGCAAGTATTATATCGGTTCCTCCGCAGGTAGCAACTACTACTTCAAGGTAGAGCTTACCGTTACCACCGGCGGTACCGTTGAAAAGCCCGCAAGAGCAGATTGGTCCACCGTTGCAGCTCCCGTTATTACCGGTGCTGTTGACGACGGTGCCGGCAATCTTGCAGTTACCGTAAGCGGTCTTATCGGATATGACGGTGCAGACGAGCTTACAGTTACTATGTTCGACGCACTTGGCAACGAGATCGTTACTAAGCGCTCACTTGCTGAGAAGGATACTCACACTGTTACCTTTAATCCCGCATCCAGCGGCAATTACACATTCAAGGCTAGCCTCGTAAGAGAAAACGAGGAGGCAAAGGGTTGCGAGGACTATACCGCAGCGTTCGTTTATCCCCTCGGCGCACCTAACATCATCAGCGCAACCTCCAAGGGTAACGGCACCCTCGAGGTTATCTTCGTATCCGTAAAGGAGGCTACCTCTTACGAGATTATTATTAACGGAGAGGTTAAGGCAACCACCACCGAAACCAAGATCATCGTCTCCGGCCTTACTGTCGGAAATAGAGTAGAGGTCACCGTTAATGCAGTACGTGGTACCGAAAAGAGAACATCCGTTGCTTCTATTTCCACCCTCGTTACTGAAAATGCACTCCAGACATGGGGCTTCGCGGCATACGGTCCCTCCACCGACCTTTCAAAGAACGGCTACGTAGGCTCGGTTAACGAGGACGGCAGCGTTACCGTATTTTCCGAGGGCGGCAAGGGTAAGATCCAGCCCGCATCCGTTGACGGTATTTCCTACTACTACACCGCAGTTCCCAACGATTACAACTTCACGCTCAGAGCAACCGTAACCGTAGATTCCTGGACCTTCTCCAACGGTCAGGAGGGCTTCGGCCTTATGGCTACCGACCGTCTCGGTACCTCCGGCGACACCTCTGATTTCTGGAACAACTCCTACCTTGTTGGCTCGACCAAGTTCGAGTACCGCTACGAGTCCGCAGAGGACGGCAATAACAAGGTATACGACATCAGCGATCCCGCTGCTATCAGCTTCCCCAAGTACTCGATGAAGCAGGGTCTCGGTGTCATTGAGCGTACCGGCGTTACCGCTGATAACCTCGCTCTCTTTGAGAAGAACGACACCACCACCATTCAGAATCAGTTCTCCTCCATCTCCCGTACCTTTGAGACCGTTTGCGGTTACTATGGCTACGAGGCAGGAACCTATAATGTAATCGGCAATTCTACCGGCAGTGTTGCAGGTACTCTTGAGGATAGATTCCTTCTTACTACCTTCGTTCTTGAGATCCAGAGAAACAATACCGGTTACTTCGCTACCTACTACGATACCAATGGCAACATCATCGCTCAGGAAAAGTTCTACGATCCCGATGCACTCTCTAAGCTTGATTCCGAAAACGTATACGTCGGTTTCTTCGCTTCCAGAAACGCTCGCGTAAGCTTCTCGAACATTGAGTTCGATACTGTCCTTGCAACCGAGGATAAGCCCGCTGAGGAAAGACCTATCACCTACATCCAGCCTACCGTTGCACTCTCCTCTCCCACTGTTACCACCGAGCTTGGCTATCAGATCGAGGTTGACACCAACGTAAACGGTACTCTTAAGATCACACTCAACGGCACCGTTATCGCAGAGGGCGTTCCCGTAGAGGGTCTCGTTCGCTATAAGCTTCCCGTAACTCTCGGACGCTATGGCGAAAACGACATTATCGTAACCTTCACTCCCGATCCTAATCAGGATCTTGGAGCATACACCCAGCTTTCCACCACCGAGAACCAGTCCATCTCGGCTACCATTATCGCAAACAAGGGCTTCTACCACAACAAGGTTATCTACGTATCACCCACCGGTGACTACAAGGGTAACGGAAGCATCGAGTATCCTCTTGACATCTACACCGCGGTTGATAACGTTGTAGAGGGTCAGGTTATCGTACTCCTCGAGGGTACCTACCTCATGACCAAGCCTCTCAAGATTCAGAGAGGTATGGACGGTACTGAGACCACTCCTATCAAGATGATCGCAGATCCCAACGCTACCACCCGTCCCGTTATCGATTTCCAGGGCCTCTCGGCCGGTATCGTTCACGGCGGTGACTACTGGTACTTCTACGGCTTCGACGTAACCCGTACTGCAGATATGCAGAAGGGCTTCCAGGTATCCGGTAATTACAACGTGCTTGACAACATTCATGCCTACTACAACGGTAATACCGGTATCCAGATCTCCCGTCTTTCCGGTAACGACACCTTCGCAGATTGGCCCGCATACAACCTTATTCTTAACTGTACCTCCTACTGTAACTACGATGCAGGCTTTGAGGATGCTGACGGCTTTGCTGCAAAGCTCACCGTTGGTGAGGGTAACGTTTTCGACGGCTGTGTTGCATACAATAATGCAGACGACGGTTGGGACCTTTATGCAAAGGTTGAGACCGGCTCTATCGGATCGGTAGTTATCAAGAACTGTGTTGCTTACGCTAACGGCTTCGTACCCGGTGTTGAGGGCAAGACCGGTAACGGTAACGGCTTCAAGCTTGGTGGCTCCAGCCTCTCCGGTAAGCACCAGCTCATCAACTCCTATGCATTCTACAACCTTGCAAAGGGTATTGACTCCAACAGCTGTCCTGACGTTATAGTTCAGGATTGCATAAGCTACAACAACGGCTCCTACAACGTTGCATTCTATACCAACGCAGGCGCTAACACCGATTTCAAGGCAAACGGCATCATTTCCTTCAAGGATTCCGACCTTACCAACCACCTCCCCTCCGGCGATCCCACCAAGGGTGAGCAGCTTAAGGGCAAGGGTACTCAGGTATCCACCGACTACATCAACAACACCACCTACTACTGGTACGGCACCGAGTGTAAGAATGCTGCAGGTGAGGTTCTTACCGCCGACATCTTCAAGTCCCTTGTATTCAACGGAATCACAAGAAATGAAGACGGCACTATCAACATGAACGGCTTCCTTGAACTTAACGAGACTGCTCCCGACGCGGGCGCAAATCCCGACGGCACCGAATCCGGTGACAACAGCACTCTTCCCGAGGGTGACGAGCACGAATTCAGCGACGAGTGGTACACTCTTGACAGCGAGTATCACTGGCGTGAGTGTGAGTGTGGCTTCACCACCGACAGAGGAGCGCATGAGTTCGTATACATAATGGATAGCCAGCCTACTCCTACCACCAGCGGCTGGAAGCATAAGGAATGTACAGTCTGCGGTAAGAAGGGCCCGAAGATCGAGGTTTATTACGACGAGTTCGTAACCACTCCCGACGAGCCCGAGACTCCTGACGAGCCCGAGACTCCCGACAATGGCAATACTCCCGCTGACGATAACGACGGTCTTGGCACCGGTGCTATAATCGGCATCGTTGCCGGCGCAGTGGCAGTGCTTGTCATTGGCTTTAGCATCGTTTGGTTCGGTGTTAAGAAAAAGACACTCTCTGACCTGTTCAAAAAGTAATAAATAACCGATCCGCATAAGACGGACCGAAAAACATTCTGACAACCCAAGGGGTGGTTGCTCGTTCCTCTGGGCTCGGGCAACCACCCTGCTTATTTATCCGAAAAGGATCAAAATTTCATTACCGTTATGAAAAATCACGGGCGCTCTACCCGCATAATAGGAGACAAAGCTTATGAAAAAAACAGTTATTTTACTGGTGTTTACAATGATTCTTTCGATTTTCACTCTCAGCTCCTGCGGATGCAACCATGCAGACGAGGACAAAGACCACCTCTGCGACGAGTGTGGCGAATCCCTTTCCGAATGCGCTGATGCAAATTCGGATCATAAGTGTGACGACTGTCAGAAGACCTTGTCCGAGCACAAGGACGAAAATGCAGATCACAAGTGTGATACCTGCCAGGCAACCGTTTCCGAATGTAAGGATGAAACCGCAGATCATAAGTGTGACACCTGCGGTGCAACCGTAAGCGAATGCAAAGACGCTGACACCAACGGCAAGTGTGATACCTGTGGCAAGAATATCTGCACACACACCGATGCAAATACCGACCATGCTTGTGACGTATGTAACGATCCTATCTCCGAGTGTACTGATGCAGGCCTCGACCACGTATGCGATTACTGTGGCGGCACCGTTGGCACACATACCGAGGGAGAGGGAAGCCACCGCTGCGGATACTGCGGCGAGGTTCTCTCCGAGTGCAAGGACGCGGACGGCAACAACGTTTGTGACGTTTGTGGCGCTGTATATGAAAACATTTCCTACGTTCTCAACATAAGCGATCTCGCTACCGGTACTCGCTCTGACAATGACATTAACGGCAAGTTCACTATTGTTTCCGGTACTGAGGTAAGATCCAGACCCAAGACCTTCGAGGGTGTTGCGTATACCAAGTCCGTAAAGCTCGGCTCAAGCTCAGCCGCTATCCTCGTTGACGTATCCGGCAACGGCACGCTCACCATGCTCGTTCAGAACGGCTCGAGCGGTGCTACCACCCAGAAGATAGTTCTCGTTGCACCCGACGGAACCGAAAACGTTATCGAGTTTGCCGGCAACAATGAGGGCAGCCCCGTTGTAAAGGTCAGCCTCGACGTTACCCCCGGCGTATGGACTGTAAAGCGCTCCAGCGGTACAGTTGACGTATTCCGTCTCCAGCTTGACTGCATCGTTCCCGCAGGTGAGGAGTGCGATTTTGAGCTTGTTGCAACCGGCAACACCGATTTTCTCCTCAATGCCGAGCTTGACCTCTCCGGTCTCCGCCTTAACGCGGTGTTCGACAGTGGCAAGACCGAGCCCCTCCCCCTTGAGAACGTGACCATCGACACCTCTGCCGTTGATATGACAAAGGCAGGTACATATACCGTAAAAGTCAATTACAAGGACTATCCCTTCGTTGCCTTTACCGTCAACGTATACGAGCCCAGCGAATTGAAGCTTGGCTTCGATGCAACCGTACAGAACTCCTCCAACTCCGCAGGCAACAGCGTTTACTTCAACAATAGCTTCAAGGAGGTCTATGCGATCGGCGACGAGCTCTCCCTTGCAGGACTCTCCGTTACCATCATCGCCTCCAACGGCAACAAGGAGCTCTCCTTCCTTGAGACCGGCTACACCGTTACCGGCTTTGATTCTACAACCGCAGGTGCAAAGACTCTTACCGTAGCTTACGAATACGAAGCAGGCAAGACAGTTTCTGCAACCGTTACCGTTTACGTCGTTGATACCGCTCCCTCTGTTGTTGAGGGCGTATACATGACTAAGGTCGACAAGAGCTACACCGGTACCGTAGGTGCAGTTGTTGACGGCTACAATACCTTTAACACCATACAGCAGGCGCTTGACTTCCTTGCTAAGGTAAGCGAGCCCTCTGCTAAGAAGCTTATCGAGATCGGCGCAGGTAAGTATACCGAAAAGATCGAGATCACTATCCCCAAGCTTACCATTAAGGGCGCAGGCCGTGACCTTACCGTCATCGAGTGGAACTCTCTTTACGGTGTTCCCGATGCATCCGGCTACGTTCAGGTTACCGACTCCACCGCTTCCGTAGCGATCAGAGATACCGCAGTTGACTGTACTATTGAGGACATCACTATCTCCAACTACTGGAACTCTATCGACGTATTCAATGCAGACCTCGGCGCTAACTATTCCGAGCACAGAGCTCTTGCACTTCTCGTACAGGCAGACAGATTTATTCTCAAGAACTCCAACCTTTTCGGCTATCAGGATACCGTTGAGTTCTTCCTTGGCCGTCAGTACGTAGAAAACTGCTACATCGCAGGAACCACCGACTTTATCTTCGGTACCAACAATACGACTCTCTTCTACAACTGTGAGATCCACTCTATCAGCAACGGCGGCTCCAACGGTGGATATATCACCGCATTTAAGGGCCTCAACAAGAGCTCTGCTGATGCCGTTACCTACGGCGCGATCTTCTATCAGTGTCACTTCACTGCAGACAGTGACGTTCTCGCTAACCAGAATACCGCGATCGGCAGACCTTGGGGCGACCATGCAGCAGTGGCTGTTATCAATTGTGAGCTTGACGGCCACATCTCCAAGACTCCCTCCTCCGGTGCAAGCCGTAACGAGCGTTACGTATCCATGAGCGGTGTTCTCGCAACTGCCGCTACCGTACAGTTCCTTGAGTACGGTAATACCGGTGCAGGCGCACTCACCGAGGCTGTTGCAGGTATGCGCATGCTCACCGAGACTGAGGCTGCTCTTTACAGCGATATCTCCGTAATATTCGGCAAGACCAATGGCAAGGTATCCTACCTCGACGCGTGGGATCCCAAGTCCGGCGAGACTCCCGAGGATGACAGATCCTACTACTACTTCAACGGTGAGTCCAGTCCTACCGGTACCTCCAACACATTTGATACCGCGACATCCATTCCTACCGGCGAGACCATTACCTGGGGCGACCTTGTCATCAGTGCTGAGAACGGCAAGGTAGCATGGAACCAGAATGCAAACGCGCTCAACATGAAGAAGGGTGCCTACATCAAGCTTAACGTAAAGGCGGGTACCGAGGTTACCGTTACCGCTTATCCCAACTACCAGTTCTTCACTATAAACGGTGTTGGCACTTCGGCAGCAACCATGGTAAAATACTTTGCCGAGGACACCGAGGTTGTTATCCTTTCCACCGGCGACTGCTATATCTTCTCGATCTTTATCAACCCCGGTGAGGAGGCTCCCGAGACTGCAGATCTCACCGAGATCAAGGTTGAGGGCGTGAACACCAATTACAAGGTAGGCGACGAGCTTACACTTGAGGGCGTTACCGTAAAGGCATACTACTCCGACAACACCTTCGTGCTTGTTGAGGGCTTTGAGGTTGATAAGAGTGCTGTAAATACCGGTGCTGTCGGCTCGTATGACGTTGTATTTACCTACGGCGGCAAGACTGCTACAGTTACAGTAACCTTTGAGGATCCTGACGCGGCTCCCGAGATTACCACCAATACCACTCTCGATTTCACCACCACTGACGGATATGCAGCCGTTGAAAGCAACCCGAGAGTTACCCTTGACGGTAGCTTCCGCTCCAACGGTGCAGAGTATCAGGTACAGGGAACTATCTCATTCCCCGTAAAGGCAGGAACCGTTATTAAGGTTATTCCTTATGCAAATCCCCAGTACGCATCCTACACGATCGGCAAGGCAGGCGAGAGCGGCCTTACCACCTACAACGATATCACCACCTACATCGCAACCGAGGATTGCACCGTTGTTTATACCGGCCTTTCCAACAACTACCTCAAGAAGATAGAGATCATCTGTCCCGTTGAGGGTGGCAAGTACGTATTCGGTGGCGCAGGTGTTGAGGGTGACGTTACCGGCATTCTTGCGTCCACAAATAACATCGTTATCTCCGGAACCTGCAAGACTCACTCCGGTGGCGCTCAGCTCAGCTCCGATTCCGAGATCATCCTCTCGGTAGGCGCATACGCGACCGTAACCATCAAGGGCTATGATACCAGCTACGGCATTCTTGAGGTGTATGCAGGTGTGCATCGCATCTCCATAGATGCAAACGCGTGCTACGTATTCACCACCACCGAGCCTACAGTAGTTACCATTAAGGCGGCTAACGTAGGAAGTGACGAGGCTCCCGCATATAACAAGTCCTACATCACCTATATCGAGGTGACGTACGAGAAGCTTGCTGAAATATACGAAAGCACTCAGATCACCTTCGGTAGCGAGGGCAACTATAAGGATTCCGGTATTGATTTCTCCGGTGCAAACGTACGTGACAACGGCGGCAACAATACTCAGATATCCTCCGGCTCGTTCAGCTTCCTTCTTAAGGCGGGTGCGACTCTCACCATCAACGGTTATCCTAACTACACCTCCTACACCATCACCGATGGCAAGAATGAGCTTACCGTGACTGACGTCACTTATACCTACACCGCAGCCGAGGACGTTCGTATAACCATCACCGCTGCGAGCTCGAACAACTACCTCTACTCATTCAGCGTTGCTTATCCTGTGGTAGTAGTTCCCGAGAGCTTCACCGTTACCTTTGGTACTGAAGGCAACTATAAGGATGCTCCCGCTGCGATCGACCTTACAAACGTTACTATCGGTGACAACGGCGGCAATAACTCCCAGGTTAAGAACGGTACTATCACCATTACGCTTAAGGCAGGTGCAACCCTTACGATCAACGGTTATCCCGGCTATACCAACTACACCATCGCTGACGGCACCACAAGTGTAACCGTTACCGACTCGGAGTACACCTATACTGCGACCGCTGACGTAACTATCACCATCACCCCCGAGGGCGGCAACAACTATTTCTACTCTATCGTCGTAGCATACTGATACGATAAATAAAACCGTGGCCTGCAAGCGCAAACGCGCTTGCAGGCTGTTTACTGTGTCGCATGAGCGCATTGACATTTTTGTAAAGACGTGGTAAAATAAGAGTAATAAAAGTGGCAAAATAATGTTTGCCCGGGTATGACGAGGGAGGTATAATATGGCATCTGAGCTGATTGAACGTGCGATGACTTACGTAAAGCAAAAGCTTGAAAAAGAGTACAGCGGTCACGATTTTTTCCATACGTTGCGCGTTTTTAAGGTCGCAACGCGTATTTCAGAGCACGAGGGCGTAAATGTGGAAACGGTGCAGCTTGCCGCACTTTTGCATGACGTCGACGATAGAAAGGTCTCGCCCGATACATACAAGACACAGGCAAACGCGCGTGACTTCCTCGCATCGAACGGTGTGGACGAAAGCACGACCGAGCTCATATGTCAGATAATCCGTGAGATATCATTCGGTGACAACACCGAGGCTCCTACGACCATGGAGGGCAAGTGTGTTCAGGATGCCGACCGCCTCGATGCTCTCGGCGCTATCGGTATTGCTCGCGCCTTTGCATACGGCGGCAACCGCAACAGGCATATGTATCATCCCGACGTAAAGCCGAACCTGAATATGACCAGGGAAGAGTACGTGAAGAGCGAGTCCACGACCGTCAACCATTTTTACGAGAAGCTCTTCAAGCTGACCGCGCTTATGAATACCGAGGCCGCCCGCAGTATCGCTCGCGAGCGCGAGAGGTATATGAAGGATTTTATTGACGAATTTATGGCCGAGTGGGAAGGAGAGAAATAACCGCTTCGCCGAAAGGTGATTTTATGATCAATGAAAAGGATTTAAGGAGAAGGGAAAGGATACTTAACGGAAGCCTCGTTCAGGCTATCATAAGCATCTGCGCTCCCATCTTCCTGTACAATTTATTCAACTCGTTCTATGCGGTGATCGATGCCGTCGTCGTTGCAAAGATCGACCCCACCAGTGTCAGCGCGGTTGCCGCGCTTTCGCAGATACAGCATCTGCTCTCATCCTTGGGCGCCGGTGTTGCCGCCGGTGGTGGAATAATCGTTGCAAGGCTTTTTGGCGCGGGCGAAATGGATAATGCGCGTTATCACTCCAATCAAATAATTTCGCTCTCCACCGTTATCGTCGCACTGCTTCTTTCGATATGCCTGCCGCTTGCCGTACCTATCATGCGCATCTCCGGTGTGTCCGACGAGCTTATCGCTATCGGCACGAGCTATTTTACCGTTCAGATAATGACGCTCGCGTTCATGTTTTACAACAGTGTTTTCATCGCCATGCAAAAGGCCAAGGGAAACACCAAAACGATGTTCTGGCTTAACATTCTCGCGATGATAATCAAGCTCTCCCTTTCCGTTCTCTTCATATGGGGTATGGAAAAGAAGGACATTATGTGGGTTGCAATAGCCACCATGATAGGCCAGGCGGTGATGTTTACGGTTCTCTTGCTTATGATGCTCCGCCGTGACAACGTTTTTGCCATACGTATCAGCGAATTTAAGCTTAATGCCTCTGTTTGCAAGAGGGTTGCGGCTATGTCGTTTCCTATTTTTCTCGGCAAGTTCGTTTTCTCATTTGGCAAGGTGAGCGTCAACAGCATGTGCAAGGCATACGGCCCCCTCGTTGTCGGCGCATTAGGAGTTTCCAACAACGTTAATGCTCTTGCCACCACTCCCATAAACTCAATTGAGGAGGGCACGTCCACCATCATCAGCCAGAACCTCGGCGCCGGCAATCACAAGCGCGCTATCAGGACGTTCAGCTACTCCTTCGTGATGGCAAGCATTCTCGGTATCATCGGCTACGTGCTTATCCGTTTTATACTCCAGGACGCCATTATCGGCCTCTATAACCAGAACGAGCTTGCCGACGGCGCCGCCGAGTTCCTCATCCTGATCAAGTCTATCCACAGATACGACTCGCTCTCCATACTCGCCCTCGCCGTCAATGCCGCCGTCCTCGGCGTGCTCTACGGCTACGGAAAAACGAAGATGACCATGGTCCTCAACATCAGCCGCGTCTTCCTCTTCCGCATTCCCATTCTCTGGTATCTCCAGACCTTCCACAAGGAAATCGGCGCAGAGGCCGCCGGCCTCTCCATGGGCATCAGCAACATCTGCATCGCCCTGGCATCACTCCTTTGCCTCGGTATTTTCCTCTTAAGGTTGAGAAAACAGCAAAAACCTCGCCAGGTGCAAGCACAGCCTTAACAACACCAAAAAGCGACGTAAGTACACCCCCGTGTAACATTAACAGTACAAGAAGAATCGGAAGAAGGACTGACTGTTGCTTTGATTTGCAGGTGTGAAGATGTATATAACATTGTCCAGTTCGTGAGATTTGAAGATTAACTCTAAAGTTAAAATCAAACAAAAAAAGCCCTTGACTCGTAATGAGCCAAGGGCTTACTGTTTATTTCATGCATTGCAGCATTTTTATAACCGTAACTTGCGACATCGGTGATATCTCTCTGTATATTTTAATAACGATGTTTTCTTTCCCTCTAAGTTTGTATAGCGAGCTTGCAAGCGTCCAAGACTTTGTATGCGAAGCATACATCAAGGATTGTCGCCGGATCAGCAAATGGCTGATGGATGCGATAAAATGCAAAACCGATTGCGAAAAATGCGGAAAACTAAAGGGAGATCATTTTGATCTCCCTTTTTTTGTCTGAGGGTGAATTATACTATTAAGTGCAACACTTTTAAGAAAAAAGAACACTCATATTGAATCCTGTGTTATAATGAAGTTACCACACACCAAAACAACAAGGAGGAAACAATATGAGCTATACTCATTTTACCATAGAAGAACGCTGTTGTCTACGGGAATTTTACAAAAAAGGTTACAGTTACAGAAAAATTGCAAAATTATTAGGTCGAAACGT
>JAZRAF010000011.1:0-1025 GCA_045634425.1 Eubacteriales bacterium
AAGAAAATAATGAGTGCAAGAGCTAAGTTCATCACAAGGAATACGATGCCGCAGGCGCGGTATTTTTTCAGCTCGGTTCGCATTTTCTCTCCGGGGGCATATCTCGTTGTGTGATGCGCCAAGAAGAACCGCATCACGCCAAGGCAGATGTAATATGCGCCGAGAGAGTAGAACCAGAAGGTATGGTGGTAAAATCCAAGCCACAGCTGAAGGATTCCGTACAAGGCATTCCCCGCAAGCGCGCCGTAGAGCGACACGTTTACGCGCAAGCGGGCATCCTCCTGCCAACGTCTTGCATATTTGTTTTCGTTTTTGAAGGTCTTGAAAAATTTGATCATCGTTGGAGTCTTAACGCACCACACCGTCAAGGTGTAGGCAGCAAGCACGTAAGAAACGTACGCTATGACTGATTCCGTACCGATACATACCATTGAGCCGACAAGTAAAACGGTTGCAATCGGAACGAGCAATATCATAATCGCGATATGCGGAAACAGCAAAGCTTTACCGAGCTTCTTCCAATCCATTTTCAGTCCTCCTGATCCTGACCGTAAACGTTGTGCCGACACCGACGGCGCTTTCCACACCGATCTCGCCCTGCATAATGTCAACCACTCTTTTCACAAGAGGCAATCCGAGACCGTTTCCCTGTGTCGCGTGCGAGGTGTCGCCTTGATAGAACTTTTCAAAAATATGCGCACCAACCTCCGCGCTCATTCCGCATCCCGTGTCGGATACTTTTACGGTAGCGTACGCTTCGTCCGCCGTAAGCGTAAGCGTGACTCTGCCGCCGTCCTCGGTGAACTTGAAGGCATTGGAAAAAAGGTTGTTCCACACGAGCGAGAGAAGCTCGGCATCGGCAGACACAAGAACGTTCTCGGCAATATCGGTTTCGATTTCGATATTCTTTCGCTCCCACGTGCTTTCATATTGCAAGAGGCTCTCGCAGAGCTGCTCGCCAAGATCGAAGGTGGTCAGATTGGGGTAGATCTGCTGATTTTCCAGGCGGTTGAGCTTGAGAATGT
>JAZRAF010000012.1:0-3042 GCA_045634425.1 Eubacteriales bacterium
TACCACAGTTATCGCCCATGTTACCGAATGCCATAGCCTGTACGTTTACAGCGGTACCCCAGCTGTAGGGGATATCGTTGTCGCGGCGGTAAACGTTTGCTCTGGGGTTGTCCCAAGAACGGAATACTGCCTTAACTGCGCCGAGGAGCTGCTCCTTAGGATCGGAGGGGAAGTCCTGACCGATCTTAGCCTTGTACTCAGCCTTGAACTGATTTGCGAGCTCCTTGAGGTCGTCAGCGGTAAGCTCAACGTCCTGCTTTACGCCCTTTTCTTCCTTCATCTTATCGATGAGCTCTTCGAAATACTTCTTGCCGACTTCCATAACTACGTCAGAGTACATCTGAATGAATCTTCTGTAGCAGTCGTATGCCCAACGAGCGTTTCCGGACTTCTTAGCCATAACCTCAACAACTTCCTCGTTAAGACCGAGGTTGAGGATGGTGTCCATCATACCGGGCATGGATGCACGTGCGCCGGAACGAACGGAAACGAGAAGGGGATTCTCAAGGTCACCGAACTTTTTGCCGGTAACGCCTTCCATCTTTACGATGTACTCCATGATTTCAGCCATGATGTCATCATTGATCTGACGGCCGTCTTCATAGTACTGTGTGCAAGCTTCAGTAGAAATAGTGAAGCCCTGGGGAACGGGAAGACCAATGTTGGTCATCTCAGCAAGGTTAGCTCCCTTACCACCAAGGATCTCACGCATGTTAGCGTTACCCTCGGAGAAGAGATAGCAATACTTCTTTGCCATTGGATAGTACCTCCATATAAATAAATTTTTGACAAACTTTAAGCGCAGAACGAGCTTTATGGCGCAAAACGCCCTCGTTTCTTAGCGCGCTGTATATTATAACATATTTTTCCTCAAAAGACTATATATTTTTCAAAATTTCCTTGCCTGCTACTTGTAAATTTTTTGTGAACGAGCATAAAACCGCTTTTTCGAGGTTGATTTTTTGAAGATAATGTAATATAATATTTAAGATAAGAATATAGGAGTAATATAAATGGCAAACATCTTTGATCTCTTTAAGCAGATCTCGACCGACTCTGACGCCGGAGCGGGAGCTGTTGAATACATATTGGCAGGTCTCGGCAATCCCGGTAAGGAATACGAGCGCACCCGTCACAACGCGGGCTTTATGGCGATGGACTACATATCCGGCAGATGCGGCGCGAGAATTGACCGCGCAAAGTTCTCGGCTCTTGTTGGCGAGGCGACTATCAACGGCAAGCGCGTGCTTCTGATGAAGCCGCAGACATATATGAATTCCTCGGGCGAGGCGGTAAGTGCCGCGGCAAAGTTCTATAAGATCGCGCCCGAAAATATAATCGTTATATCCGACGACGTCAGCCTTGACGTAGGCCGCGTCCGCGTGCGCCGCAAGGGAAGCCACGGCGGTCAGAAGGGACTCAAGAGCATTCAGGAGTGCCTTGGTACAGAGGACTACCAGCGCATCAAGATCGGTGTAGGAGCTAAGCCGCATCCCGACTACGATATGGCGGCGTGGGTGCTTTCTACATTCGAGCCCAAGGATATCGAGGCGATCTCGGAGAATTACCCGAGAATATACGACGGTCTGTGCAAGATGCTCGAGGGTGACACCGAGGAAGCTATGCAGATCTGCAACAAAAAGTAAAACGCGAAAATAAATATATTTCAAGAGGAATATGACCAAAACTATTGCAACCGATTTCGTGCGCTCGGATAGGGAATACTCGCAGCTCCTTCGGGCTATCGAGCAGTCAAAGAACGCGCGCACCCCTCTGCCCACGCTCGTCTCGGGACTTTGCGAGGGCGCGACCGACGCGGTTTATGCATCCTTGCTCAAGGATCTGCGCCGCACCGACAAGCGCACCGCACTTCTGATCTTTCCCGAGGAGAAGGAATGCGTTCGTATGCGCTCCTTTCTCAAGCGACAAGGACTTGAGGTCGGCTTTTACGTCGGCAGAGACCTTACCTTTTATAACATCACCGCCTCCCATGAGTACGAGCATGAGAGGCTAAAGGTGTTGTCGGGGATACTCGACGGTAAGTATGATGCCATCGTCACCACACCCGACGCGGCGCTCAGCTACACAATACCGCCCGAGAGACTTATATCGGCAAACACCGTAATAGAATACGGCAAGACCACGATCGAGCCGAGCGAGCTTGCTGCAAGACTTATCTCGGCGGGCTACGTGCGAGTCGAGATGGTCGACGCGCCCGGACAGTTCGCGCTTCGCGGCGGAATTTTCGATATCTATCCCGCGGTCGCACGCTTTACCGACATCGACGGTAACAGCACGATGGAGACCGCACCCTTCCGTATTGAGCTTTTCGGCGACGAGATCGATCGAATGGAGATATTCGACGTTGAAACTCAGAGAATGACCGTCACGCTTGATAAGGTCGAGTTCTCGCCTGCGCGTGAAATACTTCTCGGGGAGAACGGAAGAGAAGAGCTTCGCGGCGCGATCAGCTCCTGGTTCGCAAAATCAAAGGACGCGCGCGCTATGGAGGAGATGACTGCCGAGATCGCGGCGATCGACGCGGGCGCCGAGCTTAACTTCCTTGATAAATATCTTACGCTCATATATCCCGAGCGCATCTGTCTGCTCAACTATTTTGCAAGACAGAGCAGCGTATTTTTGCGCGGAACGGCGGCTATCTACGACAGAATAAAGGCGGCGGAGTGGCATCTCAATCAGACGGTCGAGGAGCTGCTTGAGGGCGGCACGATAGCACCGAAATACACAGATTACTCCAAGGGCGCGGATCTGCTCGATCTCTTCCTTGACGGATGCGCGACCGTGCATTTCAACTCGCTCGGACAGGGAATGTCGGGCAAGAAAATGGGCGCGATGTTCACCTTCCGCACAAAGCATATGGTGTCTTACAGCGAGAACGTCGAGCTTTTGTGCGAGGACATCGAGAGCTACCGCAGAGGCGGATATAAGATCTATCTCGTCGCGGAGAACGAGGCGGCGGCAAAGAATATCTGCGGAATTCTTTGCGAGAGAGGAATTTCCGCGCTTGTTGAGAGCGATAAC
>JAZRAF010000013.1:0-24679 GCA_045634425.1 Eubacteriales bacterium
CCATATTCCGAGGTCGATCTCTCCCTCGTCCATAGCCGCGCTCACAACTCCGACGTCGTAGTCGGTGCAGAAAAAGCCGTCGGTCTTTGCCACCTCCAAAAAGGTGTTGAGCATTTTCTCTACACCCTCGCCAAAGGGCGCGCCGGGCAGAGGCTCTGATTTTACGCTTTTTATATTTACAAACTGTATCGTGTCGGCGGCAAGTCTTGCCGTGCAATTTTCAATTTCGTTATCTATAAGTGTGATAAGTCGGTTGTCCATATTTATCCTTTTAACCTCGATTGCTTAAAATACGCTGAGCTTGATCTCCTTGTCGATAAGCTCAAGTGCCTTTACGCCCGCAAGGCTGTTGCCCTTTTTGTCAAGGGCGGGCGAGTATATGCCGATGCCCATACGACCGGGCACGCTTACCATAATTCCACCGCCAACGCCGCTCTTTGCGGGCACGCCGACCTTAAGGGCAAACTCGCCCGAGCCGTCGTACATTCCGCATATCGCCATAATGGCGTTGACGTATCTTGCGTGCTCCTCGCTTATCACCTGCTCGCCCGTGAATGCCGACCATCCGTGGTTTGCAAGGATAGCCGCAATGTTCGCAAGGTCGCGGCAGGTCGCCTGTATCGAGCAGGCCTTGAAGTACATATCAAGCACGTCCTCTATGTCGCCGTCGATCATACCGTACGCCTTAAGCATATACGCCAAAGCGCGGTTTTTGTTTCCCGTCGTCTTCTCCGACTGATACACCGCCTCGTTGACCGAGAGGGTATCGTTGCCCGAAAGCTTTCGCGCAAGCTCCAAAAGCCTGGTGAACCTCACACCGTAATCCTCGCCCTTGACCAGCGTGCAAAGTGCTATCGCACCCGCATTGATCATCGGGTTTATATGCTCGCTCGTCAGCGCGCGGTCACTGTAATTAAACGCGTCAAAGGGCTTGCCCGTCGCCTCAACTCCGCAAAGCTCGTTGACTCTTTCGCGCCCGTTATCCTCAAGCGCAAGCAAAAGGATTATCGGCTTAATAACGCTCTGCATCGTGAACGGCTTGTCAAAATCGCCCGCACGGTCGATCTTGCCCTCTTTTGATATGATATAGATGCCGAAATCGTTGGGGTCTGCCTTCGACAGCTCGGGTATATACGATGCGACCTTGCCCTCTTTCGCATAGGGCAGGCACTCCTTGATCGCTCTTTCCAAAAGGTGTTTCATAATTCATCCTTTGCTTGTCGGGTGTTTATGAAGTAATTATAACACGGATCTTTTAAAAATACAATATATTTATAAAAGTAAAAAAGCACCACTCGGCGTGAGACGGCAGCACGATAACAGAGAGTTTTGTGCTTTGATAAATATTTTTCGAAAAACTATTGACAAACGCCGTTTCCTGTGCTACAATATACAAGCGCCAAACGGCGAGGATATATCTAGCGGAATTGTGTAAAGGTAGCACAGCAGACTCTGACTCTGTATGTCTGGGTTCGAATCCTAGTTCCGCTGCCAAAGAAAAACGACCATCATTTGATGGTCTTTTTTTCTTTCCTTTGGCTGCGAAACTGCGTCCCGAGCCCAGTGTTTTGCCCATTGGGCAAAACTTGGGTTCGCACACCCCACCCAAAGATCGACAAGCTCGCTTGTCAGGCGCAGGGTGCGGGTATCTTCGCCAAAGGCGAATACCCTAGTTCCGACCATCATTTGATGGTCGTTCTTTCTTTTGGCTGCGAAACTGCGTGGGAATACCTGCCCCTACAAGCTCGGGACGCCGAGGTAGCGAAGCGGCGTGAGCGTAATGAATGACAACGCGGTGCGTTGTTAGAACGCGAGCGTGACCGAACCGCAGTAGAGACCGTCGTCCCCTACAAAATAGGCTTTACATTTGAAAGACGTTATGCTATAATAGGCATATCAACGAAAAGGCGGTAAGGGTATGAGGCTTACTTATTTGGGAACTGCGGCGGCGGAGGGCTTTCCTGCGATATTCTGCAACTGCGAATACTGTCAACAGGCGCGCCGACTTGGCGGTAAGAATATCCGCACAAGGTCGCAGGCACTTGTGAACAACGATCTTCTGATCGATTTTCCTGCGGACACGTATGCACACTTTCTGAATAACGGAATAGAGGGCGATACCATCGGTCACCTGCTTGTGACCCATTCGCACAGCGACCATCTTTACATAAAGGAGTTTCTCCTGCGCAACACCTGCTATGCCCACGGTATGCGTGCACCCGTGTTAAATATTTACGGCTCGAAAACCACCTGCGGCGTTATCGGAGATGCGCCCCAAAATATCGCGCTTCACGTGCTTGAGCCCTTCCTGCCGACCGAGGTTGGTGACTACCGCGTGACCGCCCTGCCGGCGAAGCACATGTTCGGCTTTGAGCCGTATATCTACCTTATCGAGGGTGAGCGGACTCTGCTTTACGCGCACGACACCGGCTATTTCTACGACGAGGTGTTTGAGTATATCGAAAAGCAGGGAATAGTTCTCGATATGATCAGCCTTGACTGCACCAACGTCGATATCCCCGAGCCCGACGAGGGCGGCCATATGGCGTTTGATAACCTCGGCCGCGTGCTTGAAAGGCTTAAGACGATCGGCGCTGTGACCGATGCGACCGTGAAATACGTCAACCACTTCTCCCACAACGGCAACCCTCTCCAGCACGTTTTGGAGGCGCGCGCCGCAGAATACGGCTGTCTCGTTTCATACGACGGCTGCAAGGTGGAGTTTTAATTATTGCTATGAAAAAATATTTGTACGAAACGCATTTGCACACCTCGCCCGTAAGCAGGTGCGCCACCGGCAAGGTGCGCGATCACCTCGAGCATTATAAAAGGCTCGGCTACGCTGGCGTTTTCATCACGAATCACTTTATCGACGGCAATATGGATTTTGACAAATCCCGCCCATACGAGGAGCAGATAGAGTTCTATTTCTCCGACTATGAGGAGGCGGTGAAGATCGGCCGCGAGATCGGCATCTCCGTGTTTTCGGGCATCGAAAGCTCCTACCAAGGATCCGACTTTCTCATCTACGGACTCGACAAGGCGTGGTTTCTTGCCCATCCCGAGATCATGGACTTCGAGCGTAAGGGCGACCAGCTTGCCAAAATGAGAGAGGCCGGCGCGCTCGTCATTCACGCGCATCCGTTCTATTATTATCCGAAGTATCACGACCACATCAAGCTCTATCCCGGCTCTGTCGACGGAGTTGAGGTGTATAACTCGCATCGCACCGACGCGGCAAACGAGATGGCACGCCTGTATGCCGAAAGCTACGGCCTTATCCCCTTTGCAGGCTCTGACAACCACGACTCAACAAGGGAAAAGCTCCTTGGCGGTATGCAGTCTGACACCCTCATAACGGACGAGGCAGACTTTGTCGCAAGGGTCAAAAACGGAGCGCTCGAGCCGTTTCGCTTCACGGCGGACGAGCGTCTTGCGATGCTTTAAAAACCAAATTAAAAAATGCGCCTTCCTTAGCGTGATGTCCTTAGCGGAGAATTTCAAAAGCTCGACTAAGAACGAGCATCGCATTTGACAGGTCAAATACAAAATGGGTTAAGCCCAAACCCTTATACAAACAGAAAGAGCAAGAATAAAAGGAGAAAATCCTTCGATTCTTACTCTTTTTTCTTCTGTCGATATGTCAACTTCGTTGACTCGATATGTTCTCGCTCCGCTCGAACTCGATATATTGCCGCTTAGCGTCAATTCGATATGAGATAAATCCCTCGTTTGCGCAGCAAACATATCGAGCCAAAGGCATATCGAGTTGCGTTAGCACATATCGAAAATCCCGTCAGGGATTTATCTCGATGCGTGATTGTCCGTTAAGGACATCACGCTAAGGTAGGCGCATTTTTCTTCATACGTATCGCACTTTTTCGTGCCAAAACGCGGCCTTGCCGCTCATAACTGCTCGCTTGCGAGCATCATAACTACGCACGAGCGTACCATAGCTTGCCGACAGGCAATCATAACTATTACTTGTGATATCCCTTTTTACGGAGTAGATCAAGGATAACGTCGGGGTTGTTGCAGGTGATAAGCTGCATACCGCGGTCGATCGCCATATCAACGCCGCGCTCGTCCTTTACGCTTGCGCCCGCCCAGGGCTGAGGGCCGAGCTTGGTCATTTTCTCGCACTCGTCGCGCTCGGGCATGTTGATGTCACAGTAAAAGGTCTTGAACATACATACACAATATGCGTATGAATAGGGGTCAACGGTAACGGGGCCGTTCATCCAGTTGATGGGGTAGAACACGTGCTGACGGTACTTGTTGCCGTACTTCTTGTGAACGTACTCGTTGAGCTGGTTGGAGAAGGAGTTGATAACAACTCTGTCGGTGTAGCCGTACTCGTCAACGATCTTGAGGATCTTGTCGCACACCTCGTATGCGATCTTCTCGTTGCCGGGGGTGTTGGGGTACTCCTTAAGCTCAATGTCGATGGTCATGGTGGGGTGATCCTTTATAAGCTCCATAAACTCGATAAAGGTGGGCACCTGAACGCCGCGGAACTCCTCGCCCTTCTTGATGCCGGCATCAAGTGCCTTGATCTCGGAAAGGAGCTTGGTGTTTACAAGACCTGTGCCGTTGGTGGTGCGGTCTACTGCCGCATCGTGAATAACGACAAGCTCGCCGTCCTTGGTAACGCGCACGTCAAGCTCGATCTGGTCAACGCCGACGTCGATCGCCGCCTGGAATGCGGGAATGGTGTTCTCGGGGTACTTGTCGCACCAGCCTCTGTGTGCGGCAACCCAAATGTTCTTTTTGCTTTGAGTCCAGTAGTTCATTTTTTATCTCCTATTCAAATATTCAATCAGAGCGGTGGGGTCGTTTGCGGTGATGAGGTCTGCGCCCTTGTCGATAAAGAGCTTTACCGTCTTTTCATCGTCCGCGCAGAACATATGGATCGGCAGACCCTTGCCGATATAAACGTCCGCAATCTCCGAGCGCACGACGTTAAGGGAAAGTCCGATCTCGTCGTAGTAGTCGTAGGTATCCGCCTCAAACTCCTGCATCTGGAAGTCGGGGTAGCCCATCGTGCGACCGTTGTATTTGGTCTTTATGTACTTGATGATTCTGCCGTTAAAGGCGTAAAACCAGCAATCGTCAAAGAAGCCATACTCCTTTAACATAGCAACCACAATGTCAACCGTTTCCTCGGTGTACTCCTTAATTTCAACGCCGAGGCGAAGAGTTGGGTTCTTCTCCTTGACAAGCTGTAAAAGCTCGCGAAAAGTGGGTACGGTCAGACCCGTGTCACGAAATTCGTCCCCAAACACCTTTGAAAAGCAGGGGTTAAGCTGCTTGATTTCGGCTAAGGTGAGGTCGCGAAGGTCGGCATCAACGCCGCAGGTGCGGTACGCGTTGCCGTCGTGCATAAGCACAGGTACCTTGTCCTTTGAGAGCCAAATGTCAAATTCAATAGCATCAACGCCGCTTTCAATAGCGCGCTCGTAGGAGAGCAGGGTGTTTTCGGGGTACTTTGCGCAAAAGCCGCGATGTCCCTCAACTAAAACGTTTTTCATTTTATGCACTTCCTTTCAGAACAGGTCGTTTGCAAGCGCATCTATAACGCCAAGGTCGTATGCAAGACGGGATAGAACGTATTTGTCTCTTATATCCTTCGTTGCCTTGAAGGTCATAGGCACTATACCGTTGTCAATGCCTATCTCACCGGGGCTCTTCGGGCATTTGATCGAGTCGAGTATTTTTTCGATTTCCTCACTTTTTGGTATCTCTTTGCTAACTATAGTTGTCAATTCGCCCCATTTTTCGATGATCGTATCGATCCTTGCAGCGTGCTTTTCCACCGAGTATTTGCCCTCTTTTGCTTCAAGCGCGATCATAGCCTCAGCACCCTCACCAATAAACTCGCGCAGGGTCGCCGCCCACTCGGGGTAGGAAAATTTCTCGGCGTATTCGGTTGCCGCCTCGCGGTCGTGGGTAACGGTAAGCAGTCTTTCATAAAGCCTTGCGGCTATCAGGGTTGCAATAGCGCACTGAATGCCGTGGGTGGATGCCGCCGTGCCAAGTGACTGCGCCCTCATATCCCAAACGTGGGAAAAATAGTGCTCAACACCCGATGCAGGTCTTGATGCACCCGCAAGGCTCATCGCCGCACCCGCAATAACAAGGCCACGGAATACCGCCTCGACTGCCGCCTCATCACGCTTAAGAAGTCCCCCCGCGTTGTCAACGCAAAGCTTCAACGAGGAGCGCACAAGAGAAGCGATATCCTCGCAATAGTACTCACCTGTGATAAGATTTGATATACGCCACTCTGCAATGCTTATATACTTTGCAAGCATATCGCCAAGACCCGAAATAAGCATTTCCTCGGGCGCGTTTTTAAGCACGTCAATGTCGCCGATTATAACCTCGGGGCACTTCGAGTTAAGGCTCACCTTTACTCCGTCCATCGCCATTGATGAGCTTGCCGAGGCATAGCCGTCCATCGAGGGGGCGCTCGCCACGATGATATAGGGGAGCTTTGCCGTGTTTGCAACGATCTTTGCTATATCTCCGATAACGCCCGAGCCGATCGCCACGACCGCATCGCACCTTTTGTCAAAGTGCATTATCGCCGCGCCTACTGCACGCTCATCTGGCTCGAGGTTGCTTTCACAAAATACGTATTTGGAATAGGGCATAGCCGCACCGTCAAGCACGCCTGCGACTTGCTCACCCGCCGCACGGTAGGTGTTAATATCGGCAAGCAGAAACGGGCGCTTTATTCCGCGACCCGCGAGCACCTCGGCAACCTTGGCAATAACGCCCTTGCCGACGATAAGCTCCTCAAGCGCACAGGTGTGCGCCCTGCCGCATTTGCAGCCACACTCAAGTATAGATCCGAATGTCATTTTGCTGACTCCTCCGGGCTTTTACTGTAATCATATTACGATTTCAATATACCATATCGCGCACGGAAAAGTCAATATTTTCATTTTCTATTGACAAAACGATCACGATTTGATTATAATTATGATTAAAGATGATCACTTTGGAGGAATTGCCATGTCATTTGTTGAACGCGAGGACGATTATATAAAGCTCTTGGCTGAGCGCGCCCATACGGTAAAGGAGCTCTCCGACAAGCTGTTTATCAGCGAGCCCACCGTGCGCCGTGACGTTATAATGCTTAAGAAAAAGGACCTTGTCAGCTCCCAGGCCGGCACGGTCAAGCTCAAGTCGCGCTACTCAGACCAGCGAATCCCCCTTTTCGTGCGCGAGTTTGAGCACAGTGACGAGAAGGCCGAGATCGCCGTAAAGGCGGCAAAGCACATCTCTGACGGCTACACCGTTATGATCGATGCATCGACCACATCCTACCACCTTTTGCCCCATCTTGCCACGTTTAAGAATATAATTCTTATCACCAACGGTTCAAAGCTTGCGCTTGAGGCTGCCGCTATGGGTATCAAGACCATCTGCACCGGCGGTGAGGTCACCGTTGAGGCGTATGCCTGCGTTGGCGGTGATGCCGAAACCATACTTTCACGCTATAACGCCGACGTTGCTTTCTTTGCCTGCCGCGGCGTTGACGACGACGGTACTATCACCGACACCTCGGTGCTTGAAAACTCGATCAGACGTATAATGATCAGAAACTCGAAAAAGTCGTACCTCCTCTGCGGTAAGAGTAAGTTTGGAAAAAGGTATCTTAACACCCTTTGCAACGTTGCCGACCTCGACGGCGTTATCACAAACAGATGACCCTTTTGACATAATAAACAAAAATACATATTTAAAAATGTTGTATATGCCCACGCGTGTACAACATTTTTTTATTTTTAGCCCTTTTGCTGTAGACAAAACGAAAAATAGTATGTATAATGGGGACAAATAATCAATCAAATCCTAAGGATGGAAACGCCTATGAAGATCAGAACGAAAATAACCGCGCTTCTTCTGTGTACGGTGATAACTACGCTTTCGCTGTGCTCGTGCGGACTTTGGGAGCTTGTGCCCGACTTTATGCTTCCCGATGAGTCCGACTCCTATCACGAGATACAGGATATGGTCACCGTCAGCGTAGAGGACGGATATTTCTATACCGTAACCTCTCCGAACCCCGTAAAGGTAAACAGAGGTGCTGACGCGACCTTCACTATAGAGATCAAGGAGGGCTATGAGTTCGCCTCCGCCACTGAGGGCGCAGTATACGAGAACGGTGTTCTGACCGTTCGGACAGTTAAATATCCCACCACCGTTTCCGTAATTTTGGAAAAGGAGAGCATCGCGGACGGCGGCGATATTGGCGGCGGCACCGAGGATGACGGCACCGGTGACAACACAGGTGATAATACCGGCGACAACACAGGCGATAATACCGGCGACAACACAGGTGACAACACCGGCGATAACACGGGTGATAACACAGGTGATAACACAGGTGATAATACCGGCGACAATACAGGCGATAACACCGGCGGCGAAGACACAGGTGATACACCGACCGATCCCGGAGATGACGGTACAGGTGGTGAGGACGAGGAGGTCAAGGATAACGTTGACGGTGATACCCCGCTTATTCCCGTTGACCCCCCTACCGACAACGAGGACGAGGAAGAAGAGGAGGAGTTGCCTGAATTTGAGACGGTTATCCTGTCTACTCCGACCCCTGAGGCCGGATACCACTTTATTTGTTGGACGCTTGACATACCTGCAGAGGGTGGCGGAGAGGTGCTTTCTGCCGACAACGGGGGCGTTTTCGTGATTCCGTATGGTATGACTCCCGTTGCCAATTTTGTTGATGACGAGCATTACGTATTGCTCTATCGTACCAATGGCGGCACCACCGCAGACGGTAATGATTACTATTACCAGACCTTCTCGAACAAAAACTATTATATGCCTAACACCATCCATCAAAACGGCACCTTCGTGCGTGACGGTCACGTTTTGATGCGCTATACCGCAAATCCTAACGGCACAGGTGATTACACTACCCTCGGCGGCAAGATCGAGGTTAATAAAAACGGCTTTATCGAGCTGTGGTGCAAATGGGGTAAGGTTACCACCTCCGGCTTCACATATGAGCTTTATACAATGGATGACGGAACTGAGGCTGCGTGCTTAAGATCCTACACCGGATCGGACGCACACGTTACGATCCCTGAGAGGGTAAGCATTAAAACGGATGATTGGCATGCTGCGTATTACCCTGTCAAAAAGATAGCTGCGGGCGCATTCACGGATACTGAGATGTACACTCTCGTCATTCCCTCAACGATACACACCATTGAGGACGGCGCCTTTGTCGGATGCAAGAATCTGCATACCCTTACCGTTCACGACAATCTCTGGCAGGTAAGTGATGCGGCATTCTCCGATTGCCCGAAGCTTGCCACCTATTTCCTCAACGCCGCGCGCAATCCCGTATTTGCCGGCTCCACCGAGGGTCTTTTCTGCCTGAAGTATGAAAAGATCCGTGAGGCACATACCCGCGGTGAAAAGAAGATAATGGTAATGAGCGGCTCGAGCTCTCTTTACGGCTTCAGCGCCGAGCAGATGGAAAATGCGTTCCATGGTGAGTATTGGGTAATCAACTACGGTACTAACGCGGGCGCGCTCGGCACGCTTTATCTCGATGCGTTCATTCGCTTCTTCGACGAGGGGGATATCATAATCCACGCACCCGAAATGAACAGTGCAACCTACCTTGGCGGCGGTGAGATCACCTATCTTACCTACCGCGGCACCGAGGAGATGTACGAGGTGTTCAGCTTTGTTGATATGCGTAAGTACAAGGGCTTCTTTGACGGACTTTGCGTATTCAATCAGCAAAAACGCGTAAACAACGCCGGCTATACCTATGAAAAATACGGCGGCTCCATCAACAAGATGACCGACCTTACCACCAACAAGGACGAGCCGAACTTTGATACCTCGCCCACCTCAAACCCCTACAACAAAAACAGCGTTAACGCTACCAACATAGCAAATATCAATGCCATAAACGCAAGATACAACGAGCGCGGCACGACTATGTATTACAGCTTCGCTCCCATCGACAAGGGCTACCTGAATGAAAACGCACTCAAGAAGGAGAATCAGGATGCCTACGTTGCAAGGCTTGCCGAGGTGCTTGACTATGAGATAATCTCGCACCCGAGCGATTATTATTACGATCATAAGTATTTCTACAACTCTACGTATCACCCCGGCATAACCGGACGTACGATGCGTACCACTGCGCTTATTGCCGATCTTAAAGCGCAGCTTGTCAAGGAAGGAAGATGGGAGGAGGGCAAATAAATGAACGACGTCGTTGTTTTTACTATGCCGATCGCCCTTGTGAGCATCGGTGTTATAGTCCTTCTCCATATTACGTGTGCCGTTTTGGGCGCATTTCGCACCCGTCCCGCATTTAAGGTTATGAGCTTGGTTTTTGCGGTGCTTAACGGCGTGGCACACCTTTTCCTTATCGGATACTCGATTTTCAAGGATCTGCCGAGCGGAGAGCTTTTGTGCCTTTTGATGCTGTCGGCTGCCGTCGGTATGGTATCGATGGGATTGTCCGAAAAGCATAAGAAGACCGAGGAGGGCGTGTAGTATGGTATTTAACTCCTTTGGCTTTCTGATCTTTTTCCCGATCTTTTTCCTGCTTTATAAGGTCCTGCCCCTCAAGGTAAGATGGGTGATGATGCTTGCGCTCAGCTATTTCTTCTATATGAGCTGGCAGGCGGATCTTATATACCTGATCCTCTTTACGACTATCGTTTCCTACGTTTGTGCAAGGATGATAGAGAAGAATGCCGACAGGCCGGGGCTTCGCAAATTCTATATGATCACCGCAGTCACCGTCAGCCTCCTCGTCCTCTTCTTCTTCAAGTATTTCAACTTCCTCTCGAATACCGTAACCGCGATATTCGGTCTTTCAGAGTTTACGCTTGATCTGATACTGCCCGTCGGTATCTCGTTCTATACCTTCCAGACCCTTTCCTACGTTATCGACGTGTATAGAGGAACTCTGCCTGCCGAGCGCCATTTCGGTTACTATGCGCTTTACGTTTCCTTCTTCCCCCAGCTGGTTGCGGGCCCTATCGAGCGCCCCGAGAATCTTATCCCCCAGCTTAAGACGAAGAATCCCTTTACCGCAAACGACTTTACGGTAGGTATGAAGTTTATGATGGTCGGCTTCTTTAAGAAGATCGTCGTTGCCGACCAGATCTCAAAATACGTTGATGCGGTATATAACAACGCAACCGGCGGCGCTGAGATAGTCAACGGCCTTACCGTCGCGATCGCAACGGTGCTCTTCGCCGTGCAGATCTACTGCGACTTCTCGGGCTATACCGATATAGCTATTGGATGCGCGCGTGTGCTTGGCATTCGCTTGATGCAAAACTTCAACGACCCGTATTCCGCAGTCAACATCAAGGACTTCTGGCGCAGATGGCATATCTCCTTGACGTCCTGGTTTACCGATTACGTTTACATACCCCTCGGCGGCTCTCGCTGCAAAAAGTGGCGCCATCTTCTCAACGTGATGATAGTCTTTCTTTTGTCGGGTATATGGCACGGTGCGGCTTGGACCTACGTGCTTTGGGGTGTGGTGCACGGCGTATATCAGATAGTCGGCAACCTTACGGCAAAGTCGCGCTCCAAACTGATCGCAAAGATCGGTATAGTAGAGAACAGCCCCTTTGATATATGGTCGCGCAGGGTGATAACCTTTATTCTCGTCTCCCTTGCGTGGATGATCTTCCGCGCCAACAGCTTTGCCGATCTCGGTATTCTTTTCAAGACCCTGTTTGCGGGCTGGGGTGGCGTTAGCGTCGGTGCATCTCTTGAAGCACTTGGCCTGTCGGTCGTAAACATCGTTACTATCATTCTTTCCCTGATAGTCTTAAAGCAGCTTGATCTTCAGATCAACACCCGTCCGAATCAGGACAACAGCGCGCTTTCGATAAGCCCCTCCCGCTCGGTCGTCTACGTGGTCGTTTGCTGGTGCGTGGCGATCGCGTGGATAATTCTTCTCGCATCCAATCAGGAGAGCGCGTTTATCTACTTCCAATTCTGAGAAAGGAGCCTAAGCGAAAATGGAAAACAAAGCTGTAAAAAGAACAAACGGCAAAATTATTGTAATATTCGTCGCGCTCCTTCTCGTGTTTATTCTGCCGTTTGCGACGGTGCTGACCGTTGCGCTCGGTCTTTCGCCGGTATATGAAGAGACCTTCGTCGGCGAGCTTGGCGAAAAGTACGAGCGACTGAACTCCATAGAGGGCGAAAAGCTCGTTGTGGTTGGCGGCTCGTCGGTGGCATTCGGTCTTAACAGTGCCGTGCTTTCAAGGGAAGTGGGTATGCCGGTCGTAAACTTCGGTCTTTATGCCAACCTCGGCACCAAGCTGATGCTCGACCTTTCCAAATCCGGTATCGGTGAGGGGGATATAATCGTCCTCGCACCCGAGATGAACGATCAGACCCTCTCCCTCTATTTCAATTCCGAAACCACCCTTCAGGCCCTTGACGGCAACTTCGGTATGCTTAAAAGCATCGACCGCGAAAACTACGAGGCTCTTATCGGCGCATCCTGGGGATTTGCGGCTGATAAGCTTGTATACACCGTCAGCGGACGCGCGCCCGAGAACAGCGGTGCGTATATGAAAAAGTGGTTTAACGAATACGGCGACAATATCTACGACCGCCCCTATAACGAGATGAGCGTCACGCCGAAAAACATCACCCTCGATTATAAATACGACTCCGAGGACGGCCTTTTAAGCGAGTACGAGGAGTTCATAGATTACGTAAACGAGTACGTAGAATTTTGCACGGGTAAGGGGGCAACGGTATATTTCAGCTTCCCGCCGATGAATGAGATCGCCCTGACCGACTATAACACCGAGGAGAATATTTCTGCATTTTACGATAACCTCGTATCCTCGCTGCACTGCAAAATTATCAGTGATATCAACGACTATATAATGAACGAGGGATATTTCTTCGACTCCGAGTTTCACCTTAACGACGCGGGCGTCAATATCAGAACTGCCAACCTTGCAAACGACCTTAAGCGCGAGCTTGGTATGACTAACAAGACCAACCTTCAGCTTCCCGATCCCCCCGGATACAGACCGAGTGACTTTGTCGGCGATGATGACGGCGATATTGGCGGTGGAGAAGTTGGCGGTGGTGACGACGGTGGCGAAGCTGGCGGCGATGACGGCGGTGAAGTTGGCGGCGGCGATACCGAAGAGAAGGATACCAACCCCTACTTCGAGCTTGAGGCAGGCGTGAACGGAGCAGGGCAGAACGTATGGTATATCGTCGGCCTTAAGGATGAAGGCAAGCAGCAAACCGACCTTGTCATTCCCAACAACGTCGACGGCGTTCCGATCGTCGGCATTAAGGAGGGGGCGTTTGCAGGCTCGTCGCTCTGCACTCTTACACTCGGCAAAAATATCAGCTTTATTGCGTCGCGTGCGTTTGCGGATGCCGATGCGCTCGTAGCGGTCTACATCACCGTGCTCGATCCCTCAAAGATCACCGTTCCGAACGGATTTGACGAAAACGGTCTTGCAACAGAGGGCGGAAATCCCGCGCTCAAGATCTACGTTCCCGAGGAAGCCTTCCTCGATTTTGTGGGAGATTACTTCTGGGGCGACTACGATCTTTCCGAATACAAGCTTGAACAATAACCCTTAACGCAAAAAAGCGAGGAAAGGGATGTTCTCTAAAGGACAGTTTTTTGAAATCCATAGAATACGTTACCTAACAATAGGAAAAGGACAGAGAATTTACGTTCTCTGTCCTTTTTTAAAAGCACTGCATTTTTATTTCTTCTCGATTGCCGCTTCCTTGGCAAAAATTCTGTGGTACTTCTCGGGTGCGAACTTGAACTCTCGCTCGTAGGAAAGCACGCCGTTCTGCTCCTGCTCAACGTCGGTAAGCTGGGTGTAGCAATAGCCGAAGATCGACTCGTTTTCAAGAAGCACGTCGGTAAGGCCCTCAAGGCGCTCGAAGAACTCCTCCTCGCTCTTAACGCTAACGCCGTAGCCCCACGAGTCCTCGGAGTGCTGCTTCTTTATCCAGGCAATTCCGCCGTACTCGCTGACGAATACGGGAAGGGCAGGGTTGCACTTCTGGCGTCTATTGTTTATTCTGTAAAGCTGGCACTTTACGATGCCCTTGTCGGTGTCCTTATAGTAATCTCTGAACTTCACGGGGTCCTGCTCGTAATCGTGAACGTCGTGCACGTCGGTGCGCTCGGTGGGATACGATCCGCTCGAGGTGATAACAGGGCGGGTCTTGTCGATCGCCTTCGTCACGTCGTAAACGGTGTCGAGAAATTCGTTACACTGCTGACGTCCGTTTTTGTCCCAGGTCTCGTTCGTGGGACACCAGCCGATGATAGATGGGTGCGAGAAGTCGCGCTCGATCTCCTCAAGCCATTCGGGCAGGAAGTGGTATATCGCCTCGGGGCTTGTGTGGTCAAGCCCCCAGTTGCCCGTCTCCGCCCATACCATATATCCAAGGCGGTCTGCGTGGTAAAGGAATCTCGGCTCAAACACCTTTTGGTGCAGTCTTGCGCCGTTAAATCCGCAAGCCATAGATGCCTTGATGTCGAATATAAGCGCCTCGTCGGTGGGGGCGGTGTAGATGCCGTCGGGGTAAAATCCCTGGTCAAGCACGAAGCGACCGAATACCGCCTTACCGTTAAGCTTAAAGCCGCCTGCCTTGGAGAGCGAAACCTCTCTAAGACCGAAGTAACCGTTCATAACGTCGACACCCGTGTCACATTTAAGGGTGAATTCAAGGTCGTAAAGTCGGCCGTTACCGCACTCCCAAAGGTGCTTTTCCGCAAGGGGGATGTAAACGGTTGTTGACTGTGAGTTAACGGTAGCGGTCGCACTGCCCATCTCCTTGCCCTCAAAGGATGCCTTGACCGTCAGAGTCGCACCCTCGGCGCACTTGGTCAAAACGTCGATGGATACCGAGCCGTCGGAAACGTTGGGGAAGGTCTTGTATGAGGTGACGTGGCCTGCGTTTACCGCCTCAAGCCACACCGTCTGCCATATACCGGTCGTTCTCGTGTAGTAGCAGCCGTAGGACTCTAATCTCGTCGACTGCTTGCCCGACACCTGCCAATCAGAGCGTGTGTCGTCCTTGGCGTATACCGTTATATAGTTTCCGCTATCAACAAGTGCATCGGTAATGTCAAATGCAAACGAGGTGTAGCCGCCCTTGTGCGTGCCAACCTTCTTCGCGTTTACGTAAACTGCGGTCTCGTAGTCGCAAGCATCAACGTGAAGTATCACACGCTTGCCGCACCACGCTTTGGGTATCTCTATATTTCTTCTGTACCACACCGCTCCCATAAAGTCTGTGTGTCCAACGCCCGAAAGTCTGCTTTCGGGGCAGAACGGAACGGTGATCTTTCCATCAAGGCTATCTCTTTCATAGAATTTCTTCGCCTCGCCAACTATGGCGTTGTCGATCTCAAAATCCCACTCGCCGTTAAGGGAGAGCCAATCGTTTCTCTGTCGGTCGGGGCGCGGATGCTCACATCTTGGTATAGCGTTCATAACGTATCTCCTTGTGAAATAAGTATTGACATTTTCATTTTATCATTATAAAATAGGATATACAAGGCATAAAATAGATATTGATGTGGAGAATGTTGATATGAGAGAAGAAAGAGTCTCTTTTTTAAACGCGGATAAAACAGCCCCCTTTTACGCCGAGATGTGCGGCGTTTCCTACTGCGACGGCAGCTACGTTATCGAAAGAAAGCAGTCAAACTTCTTCGTTATTGAATACGTCGTGTCCGGAAAAGGCACCGTGGTTGAGGACGGCGTTGCCGCTGAGGCCTGTGCAGGCGACGTTTATTTTCTCCGCGCAGGCCGCGCACACCACTACTATTCGGATAAAAACGACCCATGGGTCAAGATATGGATGAACTTTGGCGGTGAGCTTGTGCGCTCAACTGTTGATAGCTATTCGCTTGACCGTGAGACCGTCTTTCACGCCCCCGAGCTTCGCGAGCTTTTTGAGGGGATAATCTCGACCGCACGAAGCGACCGCCCCGCAAACGAGGTGCGTGAGGAGCTTATGGTGGCGTTTATGCGCATCTGTATGCGCCTTTATGATATAAGCCGTGAAACCGCCGCCGCCGACACCGGCATAGCGCAAAGACTTAAGGCAAGCATCGACTCTCTGCGCGAATACGACACCACCCTTGACGAGCTTGTAAAGCCCCTTTACTGCACCAAGAGCCACGCCATCCGTGAGTTCAAGTCCGCCTTTGGCCTTACCCCCTACGAATACCTGCTGACCCGCCGCTTCTCGGCGGCAAAGGCGATGCTTAAAAGCACCGCGATGTCGGTCTCCGAGATCGCCGAAAGGCTCTCCTTTTACGACGTACACTACTTCTCCGACTGCTTCAAAAAGCGCTTCGGCTTAACCCCGACGGAATATAGAAAAAAGATGTAAATGCCACCCCGTGTAAAGAAAAATGCGTGCTACCGTTAAAATAGCACGCATTTTTTGGTTGTTTTTTGTTTATTCGGTCCTGAGCGCAACCACGGGATCCTTGTTCGCTGCACTCTTTGCAGGGATAAGACCCGAAATGCAGGTAAGAAGAATGCTGAGCGCGATAAGCACGAGCGCATCGGTGATGGGCAGTGCCGCTATCCTTGCGTAGCCTATAAGGGGCTCGAGGATCAGGTTCACCACGATGGAGATAATATAGGTGAAGCCAACGCCGATAAGACCCGCAAGAAGACCGATAATGAAGGTCTCTGCGTTGAACAGGTGGCTGACGTCCTTCTTACGTCCGCCGAGCGAGCGGATAACGCCGATCTCCTTAATTCTCTCAACTACCGATACGTAGGTGATAATACCGATCATAACGGTGGATACTACAAGGGATACCGAGGTGAATGCGATAAGCGCGTAGGAAACGACGTCGATCATCGTGTTGATCATCTCGATAACAAGCTCGAGCGCATCGGTGTAGGTGATGTCAGATCTGTCGTCCTTGGTGTAAACGGTGCCGTTTACGGTAATATCTCCGTCCTCGTTCCAGGCGTCAAGGTACATAGTTACAAGGTCCTTGTCGTCAAAGGAAACGGGGTAGATGTACACGCTGTTTGCAATGTCGATCATACCAAAGGTGCGAAGCACGCGCTCCTTCATACCCGCGTGGTCAAATGCGGTCGACTCGCTCGATCCGCCCATCATAGAGCCCATCATATCCTCCATCGTCATAGCGGGAGAAACGTAGCCGGTCACCTTAACGTCGATCTCGTCATCGGTAAGGGTGCCGTCCTGGCTCTTGTCAAAGGTGTAGGTGTACTGATAGGGGAAGTAGTAGTTCATTATTGCGGCGGTGGTGGAGTTAGACTCGTCGATCGCCTTAACGTGCGCCTCAAACTCGTCGCCGTACTCCTTGTTGGTCTCAAGGATGTAGTCGGTGAGCTCCTCGGTGTAGTAGATACCCGAGGAAATAGAGCCAAAGCTTACGCTGTCCTTGGGGGTAAGAATGCCGACAACCTCAAGCTCGATAGATCCGTCCTTAGAGAAGCCCTCGGAGTTGTAGTTGTGGATGAAGTAATCCATCGACATACCGGGCATTACCTCAAACTTGCCCTGACCGAATGCGGTGTCGTTGGGATACCAGGTAAAGGTCTTGCCGATAAGCTCGTCGTATGCAAACGAGTCGCGGTAAACGTCCTCGTTATAGTCATCCTCGGTCGCCTTGTAAACGATCTCAAGGAACTCCTCCTGGGTGTAGTATCCGAATCTTGCAAGAAGAAGGTCGGAAAGCTCATCCTCAGAGTCAAGCACAAGCATTATCTGATTCTTACCGGTTGCCATATCACCGCTGACGATATCGTACTGAGAAAGCAGATAGTCGGGGTTGTTGGGCATCTGGGTGATCGAGGGGGCAAGCACGGATATGTAGCTTGCGTAGTCCTTGAATTTCGTGTCCTGAAGAATGGACGAATAGATAGAGGTAAGCGCGCTTACGGAAATGTTCTGTGCCTCACCGCCTGCCGACTCCTTAAAGTCGGTGTAGATGTTTGCCGAAAGGTCCATACCGTAGCCAAGGAGCATAGCGTTGTAATATTCCTTGGGCATCGCCTTTACGTAGTCGATGTATTCTTTGGTGATGGTGTTCTCGATAAGCAGGGTCTCAACGTTCTTGCCCATCTCTGCAAGGTACTCAACGAGGGAGGAAACGTAAACTCTGCCATCCTCTTTTATGATCTCTTCAAGCTCCTCGGCATTCATCATACCGGTAAGGGCGTTGAGGTCGTATGTAGTTTCAAGTATCTGAATGGGGTTACCCGAGAGCATATCGTCCTGCATCGATGCGATATAGCCCTTGATACCTGCGGAGAACGCAAGCACGAGCGCGATACCAACGATACCGATAGAGCCCGCGATACCTACCATAACGGTACGGCCGCGCTTGGAGATAAGGTTTCTTGCCGAAAGCTTGAACGCGGTAAGGAAGGACATCTTCGCCTTTTCCTTCTTCGCCTTCTTCTGCTTCTTGGGCTCTGCCTCAACCTCAGCCTCCGCCTCCGCCTCTATCGCTGCCGCCTCGCGGCACTCTGCCTCCTCATCCTCTGCCGAGAAGGGGTTGGTGTCCTCAAGCACGCGTCCGTCAAGCAGGCGAATGATACGCGAGGAATACTCCTCTGCGATCTCGGGGTTGTGGGTTACCATTATAACGAGTCTCTCGCCGGAGATCTCTCTTATAAGGTCCATTATCTGCTTGCTCGTCACGGTGTCAAGCGCACCCGTCGGCTCGTCTGCAAGCAGGATCTCAGGGTCGTTTACAAGCGCACGCGCAATTGCAACACGCTGGCACTGACCGCCCGAGAGCTGGTTGGGCTTTTTGTAATACTGTCCCGCAAGGCCTACACGGTCAAGCGCACGCTTCGCACGTGCTACGCGCTCCTCCTTGCCGATACCCGCGATCGTCAGGGCAAGCTCAACGTTGCCAAGCACGGTCTGGTGGGGGATCAGGTTGTAGCTCTGGAAGATAAAGCCGATGCGATGGTTTCTGTAAACGTCCCAATCGCGGTCGGTGTATTCCTTGGTGCTTCTGCCTGCGATAAGCAGATCGCCCGAGGTGTATTTGTCAAGACCGCCGATGATGTTGAGTAGGGTGGTCTTGCCGCATCCGGACTGGCCGAGAATGGATACGAATTCCTTCTGGCGGAAGGAAAGGTCGACTCCCTTAAGTGCCTCTACGGTCTCGGAAGCGGTGATGTAATTCTTTCTGATGTCTCTGAGTTGAAGCATCTTTCTCCACTTTCTGTTTTTCAAAAATATTTTTTAGCATATCAATTATACAGGAAATTTATGAATAATTCTATATAAATTGCGCCCCTATGTAAATTATTTTTAAATAATTTTGCGAAATTTCGTAATTCTATTTACATCTTTCGTAATTTGTGCTATATTTAAGTAAAACTGTGAGGAGAAAAGGTATGTCAACTGCTATAATTACGGGTGCGTCGGGCGGCATCGGGCGCGAGTTTGCGCTTCAGCTTCTTGCCGACTACGGCGTGAAAAGCTTCTGGCTGATAGCGAGAAACAAAAATAAGCTTGAGGCACTTGCTGGCGAGCTGAGAGCGGGCGGTGCTGCGGTCGAGGTCATCTCGTCCGACCTTGGCAAGCGAGAGGGAATAGACGCTATCAAGGCGGCGCTCGAGGAAAAGCGCCCCGAGGTGTCCTACCTCGTCAATGCCGCGGGCTACGGCAAGTTCGGTCGCTTTGACGAGCTTTCCGAGGATGATATAGCGGGTATGATAGACCTTAACTCCAAGGCGCTCGTGCTTCTTACCCACGCGGTCGTGCCCTATATGAAGCGCGGCGGCAGAATAGTTCAGCTTGGCAGTGGCTCCTGCTTTACTCCGCTTCCCAATTTCAACGTCTACGCCGCAAGCAAAAGCCTTGTGCTTCATTACACCAAGGCGCTCAACTTCGAGCTTAAAAGGTACGGCATTCGTGCGACCTGCTTCTGCCCCGGTTGGGTAGCCACCGACTTCTTCGGCGTTGCCGAGGGCGAGGGGGTAAGCGGTCCTGAAAAGAAGCACATCAAGCCCCTCTTGAATGCGAAAAAAATCACACGGGGTTGCCTTAAGGCGGTAAAACGCGGCAGGGCGATGTACGTTACCGGCTGGTATACCAAGCTGCAGCACGTGCTCTTTAAGCTCGTGCCCGATCCGATACTCACAAGGATCTGGATGCGAATGCAAAGAAGCCCTGATAAGGAAGGATAAAATATGGCAAGAATAGATTTAAAGTCCGGCGCACTCCTCGGGCCCCTGCCCGCGGTGATGGTTTCCGTCGGAGATATGGAAAACTCCAACGTTATGACCGCCGCCTGGTGCGGCGTGCTCTCCACCTCGCCGACAAGGGTGTATATATCGGTCAGACCCTCCCGCTTCAGCTATCCTATAATTAAGGAAAGGGGCGAGTTCGTAATCAACCTCACCACCGAGCAGCTTGCCCGCGCTACCGACTACGTTGGCGTGTACACAGGCGCAAAGGTGGATAAGTTTAAGAAGTGTAATTTGACACGGGTGGCAAGTAAGGTCGTTTCTGCGCCCACAATTGCCGAGTCCCCTCTTTCCCTTGAATGCAAAGTTTTTCAAGTGATCGAGAGCGGTACGCACGATATTTTCCTTGCCGACGTCGTTAACGTCTCCTGCGATGAGTCACTCCTTGACGAAAAGGGCAGGATATGCCTTGAGCGTGCGCATCTTTTGGCATATGCACACGGCGAATACTTCGGCCTTGGCAAGCGCCTTGGTCGATTTGGCTTCAGCGCAACGAAAAAGAAGAAAGGAGCTCCAAAGGGTGGAAAACAAAAATAAAAAGGAAGAAAACGAGCGCGTAAGGGCAAGGGTGCTTTCCCTTATTGACGCCGAGTTTGAGAGTGACGCATCCTTTGAGCGCACGCTCGGCCTTGCCGACAAAACGGTAAACAACTGGCGCCGCGGCCGCAGCTCGTCTTATATGAAGATGCTTCCCACGCTTGCGGAGTGCTTTGGCGTTAGCATCGGTGATTTGCTTGACGTTCCCCTCAAGGGCGAAACGATCGAGCTTTCGGAGGACGAGATAAGGCTTCTTGCCGTGTACCGCCGTGCACGCACGATGCCTAAGGATTTGAGAATGGCGCTTGCAAAAACGCTTGAGAGCGTTATTGAGCTTTATTTCAAGACCGCCGAGGAAAAGAAGAGTGCGGCAAAGGACAAAAAGAAGAAAATCAATACGGAGAGTGAAAAATGAGAAGCAAGAAAAGACGTACGATAGCGCTTATCGCGCACGACAATAAAAAGGCAGAAATCGTGAATTGGTCGTTAAAAAACAAAACGACCCTCGAAAAATACGACCTTTGCGGCACGGGAACCACAGCCAAGCTTATCGCTGAGGCTACCGACCTTACCGTAAAAAGATACCTTTCCGGTCCTATGGGCGGCGACCAGCAGATAGGTGCAAAGGTTGCTGAGGGAAAGATCGATATGGTCATTTTCTTCTGGGATCCGCTCGAGGCACAGCCCCACGACCCCGACGTAAAGGCACTGCTCCGTATCGCTAACGTTTACGATATTCCGATCGCTACCAACCGTGCAACCGCGGATTACATAATCCACTCCTCTTACATCGAGGGCTAAGCGGTTATGTTCAGAAAAAACGATCTGCCCGAGCTCCTCGCACCGGCAGGTGACAGGGAAGCGCTTCTTGCCGCGGTCGCGGCAGGGGCTGATGCCGTTTACGTTGGCGGCAAAAGCTTTGGCGCCCGGGCATTTGCAAAAAACTTTGATATATCTGAGCTTGAGGATGCGGTCGAGTATTGCCACCTCCACGGCGTGAAGCTTTACGTCACCGTTAACACCCTCGTGTTTGACAGGGAGATGGACGAGCTTGTCGCCTATGCGCGTGAGCTTTGGCGCATCGGCGTTGATGCTATCATCACCGCCGACCTTGGCGCTATCCGCGCCATCCGTGCCGCCCTGCCCGAGCTTGAAATACACGCCTCAACGCAGATGTCCGTCCACTCTACCGACGGTGCTATCGCCGCCGAGGCGGTCGGCTGCTCCCGCGTTGTTCCTGCAAGAGAATTATCGCTTGAAAATATAAAAAGAATGGTAAACGATGCGCCCACCGAGGTCGAGGTATTCCTGCACGGCGCGCTTTGCGTCTGCCATTCGGGTCAATGCCTGATGTCCTCTATGGTCGGTGGCAGAAGCGGAAACCGCGGCGAGTGTGCACAGCCCTGCCGTCTGCCCTATAACGGCGGCCGCGCGGTGCTTTCCCTGCGTGATCTTTCGTATGCCGACCACGTGACCGAGCTTATCGAGTCGGGCGTTGCCTCGCTTAAGATAGAGGGCAGAATGAAATCGCCCGATTACGTTTACACCGTCGTTTCGACCTATCGCGCCCTGCTTGACGGGCACAGAAACGCCACCGCAAAGGAAAACGACCGCCTTGCCAAGGTGTTCTCGCGCGGCGGCTTTACCGACGGCTATCTCACAGGAAAGACCAAGGACGGAATGACCGGCGTGCGCTCTCTGCGCGACAAGGAAAACTCGCGTGAAATAGAGGGTAGAACCTTTGAGCCGCAGCGTGTAAGCGTGCGCGCAAGCGTTGAAATCAGGCTTGGTGCACCCTCGAAAATGACCCTTACAAGCGGCGCTCGCACCGTCACCGTTTTTGGTGCCGAGCCCGTCGCGGCAATAAACGCACCTCTCGACTCGGACGGCGTAAAGGCGCGCCTTTCAAAGATGGGCAACACCTACCTCTCGCTCCTGCCCGAGGACATAGATCTTACCCTTGATGACGGTGTAAATCTTGCACCCTCAGCGCTGAATGCGCTTCGCCGTGATGCGGCATCGGCACTCCAGTCCTGTAAGCGTGAAATGCCCGCAAGTGCCACCCCGTGTAACGAAAACAAGGGCAAAACACCCCTAAAAAAGAGAAAAAGCGCCGTATTTTACGACCCCAGCGCATATTTTGGCGCACTTAAGCGCCGCCCCGAGCTGATCTCGGGACTTGATATGGTCTTTCTCCCCCTCGTGAAGCTTTCTGAGATCGACACCCCCACAAACGGAGTCTATCTGCCCCCCATCGTTTTTGATACCGAGTGGGAGAGGATAGAGCCCCTGCTTGCCGATGCAAAGGCGCGTGGCGTGAAGTACGCCCTCGTTGGAAATATCGGCCACATCGCACCCGTGCGCAAGGCAGGTCTTATCCCTGTCGGCGACTTCCGTCTTAACGTTACGAACGGACTCGCCCTTGACGAGTATAGCGAGCTTGGCGTTGACGAGATGATCCTCTCTGCCGAGCTTACCGCACCTATGGCGCGTGATATTGGCGGCGGCGTTATCACCTGTGGCCGTATCCCTCTTATGATAACCGAGCGTTGCTTTATCCGCGACGTTGCCGACTGTGACAGGTGTGCACAGAATTCTGTCACCCTCACCGACCGCACCGGCGCACGCTTCCCGATGAGACGTGAGTGGGAGCACCGCACCCTTATTTTCAACTCCACCCTCACCTATATGGGCGACAAGCGCGAGGAGCTTCGCCGTGCCGGACTTTCGTGGGAGCATTTCATCTTCTCCTCCGAGTCCGCCGACGAAATCGTCGACCTTCTCACCCGCTATAACAAGGGCGCACCCCTTTTGGGCGCTGTCCGCCGTATGGGTAAACGATAAACAAAAAAAGAGCCGGAATAGAGTTGTACTCTAAAGGACAGTTTTTCAGTAATACGGTATATCTCGAAAGAGGTATGCCGTATTTTGCGTTTATGGCCACAAATGCAGTGCTTGTCAAGAAAAACAGAGAGACTTTCGGGAGACAAAAAATAAAGCTCCCTTTACACAAGGGAGGCTTTTGTGCTGACCGTTACGTATGCGTGGTCTGTTTCAAATTCATTTACGATTTTGAGCTTTGATATTGAAAGATAACTACGTATATCGTTCGGGTTATCGGGATAAATTTTTATCTTTCTATCTCCCATATCGATATACTCATTCTGATTTTTATCGATAGATAAAACGAAAAGACCGTTATTCGTCAGCAAAGTAGCGATTTTTTGTATAGCTGATAATTTATCCTGTATGTGCATAAAGGTTAATGACGAGTATATTACATCGAACTGTGCCTCAAAGTCACAAGACATAAAATCACCGCAAATAAGCTTTATATTTTGATACATTGATAGATTTTCAGTAGCTCTTCGGATTGTTTTTTCGGAAATATCTATTCCACACAAACTTTTACATTTTGGTGCAACTTTTATGGCAAGCCGTCCTGTTCCTATTCCTATTTCCAAAACGGATTTACTTTTATTAAGCTGCATACTTTCGATGAATTTTTCTCCGTCCCACTTATCCATATAATCTCTCAAAGGTTTAGGATCACGAGCAGAGTCATTGTTTTCGTCAATTAACTTATTATAGTGTTCAATCACGTCTCTCATAAGGATGTCCCTTTTCCTCTTTAAAATTATTGTTTTTATCATAACACAGAAACCGCAGAAAATCAATCTGCGGTTTCTACTTTTTTCTGTGGGTAGGTAAAACTGTCCTTTAGGGTACACCCCAATGCAAGGGGAGCTTTTTTATAAGGATGTCCGGATACTCGTAGGGGCGATTCACGAATCGCCCGCAATAAAACACAAAACCCGAACGGGCGATTC
>JAZRAF010000014.1:0-23429 GCA_045634425.1 Eubacteriales bacterium
AAGTATTTATGGCGGAGGTGTAAGCCGTGGCTATCAAGTTTAGCGGCTTAGACGGCGTTATGGATGCCCTAGACGCTATGGCAGACGGGAAAAACATTGCGGCGGCGATGGGTAAGGCGTGCGCACTAGTGGAGGCGACGGGCAAGAAGAAAGCCCCAAAAGACGACGGCGCACTACGGCGCTCTATTACTAGCGAGGTGCAGAACGAGGGCGGCGACATAGTGGGCGTAGTTTATACCCCCCTAGAGTATGCGCCCTACGTGGAATACGGCACGGGCTTATTTGCTGAGAGCGGAGGCCGTAAAGACGTGCCGTGGCACTACAAGGACGATAAAGGCGAGTGGCATAGCACGAGCGGACAAAAGCCGCAACCATTCCTACGCCCCGCACTAGAGGAAAACCGGGAGCAGATTACTAGGCTTTTAAGGGAGGGCGTTACTGGTGATTGATTACCACAAAGAGCTAGTGCAGGCTCTTTCTAGCGTTCTGCCCACGCATTACGAAATGGTATTGCACAGCGGATTGGCTACCCCGTGTATTAGCTATATGGAGCTTAACAACTACGTGAGCAACCACGGCGATACAATGGGCTATAGCTACATTACCTATCAAGTTAAAGTATGGGCAAACGACATAGCAACCGTACAGCGGTACGCACAGGCGGTAGATCAGGCTTTGCGGCCTATCGGTTTTAAGCGTATCTCTAGCGGCGAGCTATACGACAACAATAGCACGATGATACAAAAAATTCTTACTTATGAGGCGTTAGCCCATGAGGATTATTAAGGAGGTTACAACCTATGGCAGATGCAGTTATTTCTAAGGGCATTAAGCTTTCCTACGGTAGCGGTAGCTCTTTTACCGAACTGACCGACTTGCAGGAAATCCCGGAACTGGGCGGAACTGCGGAAAGTATCGAGATTACCACCCTCGCCTCTGCGGCGCATGAATACACCGACGGCATTAAGAATTACGGCGATTCTTTGGCTTTCAAATTCCTGTATAAGAAAGAGCAGTTTACCGCTCTTAACGCCCTCAGCGGCTCGCAGAGTTGGAAAGTTGAGCTCCCGGACGGCGCTAGCTGTACTTTCGGCGGCTCTTGCTCCGTAGCTCTCGACGGCGTAGGCGTTAACGCCGCACTTACTTACACCCTGTCTATTAAGCCTAATTCCGCAATGGTTTGGGCTTAATCCCGTTAACGGGAGTGGGGGAGGGGTTTACTCTCTCCCCTCTCCCACTAAATAAAAAAGAGAGGTTAAAACAATGATGTATGTAGACTTTACAGCAGGCGCTAAAGATTACAAATTGCGGCTTTCTACCCGTGACGTGGTAGCGTTGGAAACTAAGTTAGGATGCAACCCGCTTGCGATGTTTGGCGATGGCGAGAAGCTCCCCACTATTACCGAAATGGTAACGGTGCTGTATTTCTCTATGCAACAGCTTAACCACGGCGTTAGCATGGAGGATACCTATAGCATTTTCGACGCATACTTAGAGGAACACGCCGCCACGGACTTTATCACGGTTATTTTGGAAATCTACAAGGCCTCCGGCTTGATTCCCAAAGGCGAGGGCGGCAGAAAAAACGCATAAACGGAGAGCCTAGCCCCTCTCCGTTTCTTTTTAAGGATAACGTTTATAAGTGGCTAGAAAGCGCATTGGACAACGGCATAAGCGAGGCGGACTTTTGGAGCATGACCCTTGCAGAGCTTACCCGCCTGCTAGAGAGCAAACGGCGTATGCAGAAGCTACAGGCGCAGGAGCGGGCGAGCTACGATTACATACTAGCAGACCTTATAGGCCGCAGTATTTCACGGGTATACCATTCCTCTAATACGATGCCGGATATTAGCGCCGCATATCCTACGCTATTCGATGGCGAGGAGATCAGAGAGCAAAAGGCACAAAAGCGAGCGGAGCTTTCCGCTTTACGCTTTATGCAGTTTGCGCAAGCCCACAACAAGAAGTACGAGGAGGTGGGGCGTAAAAATGAATGAGCAATTAAAAGTAATTATCTCTGCGGAGGTAGAAAAGTTTAAGCAAGGCGTGCAGAAAGCCAAGGGAGAAGTGACAGACTTTAAGGCCAAAGTAAAAGAGGCTAGCGCCGATGTAGATAAGAACTTTAAGGACATTGGCGCAGGCATTTCTAGCGCCTTAAAGGGAGCGGCTACCGCTTTTGCCGCTACTGGTGCGGCGCTGTTAGCCCTAGGCGCAAGCACGGCAGAATATAGAGCAGAGCAGGCTAAGCTAAGCACGGCTTTTGAGGCCGCAGGCGGTAGCGCAGAAGAGGCTAAAGCTACCTATAACGACCTTTATAGAGTTTTGGGCGATAGCGGACAGGCCGTAGAGGCCGCTAACCACTTAGCTAAGCTTACCACAGAGGAGCAGGCCTTAAGCGAGTGGACTAACATTTGCCAAGGCGTATACGCCACGTTTGGCGACTCTCTGCCGATTGAGGGCTTAACTGAGGCCGTTAACCATACTGCACAATTGGGAGAAGTGCAAGGCCCATTGGCAGACGCTTTAGAATGGAGCGGTTTAAATACTGAAAAATTCAATGAGCAGTTAGCGGAGTGTAATACGTTAGAGGAAAGAGAAAAGCTGATTAGAGAAACCCTTAACGGCCTTTATAGCGATGCCGCTAGCAAGTACGAGGAAACCGCCGCCGACGTTTTGGCGCAGAACGAGGCGCAGGCCAAGCTACAGGAAACCACGGCGGCACTAGGCGAGGCGGTAGCCCCGGTAATTACCGCATTTACTCAGTTTGCAAGCGACGCTTTGGCTAAGGTACTGCCCTATATTCAGCAGTTGGCAGATCAGTATATGCCGCTGTTAAACGACTTGCTTACAAAGCTTAGCGATGCCTTATCAAAGGCCTTTGATTGGGTAACAAAGCACAAGGCGCTTTTAGTAACGCTAGCAGTTGTTATCGGCACGGTCGTTACGGCTATCGGCTTATATAACGCTGTAGCGGCAGTAAAGGCGGCAATGGCGGCGGCAGAGGTTACTACGGTTTGGGGATTGGTTGCGGCTTATGCGGCACAGGCGGCGGCTATGGCGGTAGCTATTGCGCCTTATGTGCTTATTGTTGCGGCTATTGCGGCGGTTATTGCTATCATTGTCCTGTGTATTAAGCATTGGGATAAAATCAAAGCTACTGTAACAAGCGTGGCTAGTAGCATTTGGAACGCCGTCAAAAATGCCTTTAACAAAGTGGTCGATACTATTTCTAACACTATGGGAAAGGCGAGAGATAAGGTTAAATCCATTATTGAAAAGATTAAAAGCTTTTTCAATTTCAAGTGGAGCTTGCCTAAGCTCAAAATGCCTAGCGTTAAGATTACGGGCAAGTTTAGCTTATCCCCGTTAAGCGTACCTAAATTCTCCATTAGTTGGAACGAGTTAGGCGGTGTTTTTGATAAGCCTACGCTGTTTAACTATGGCGGTAGCTTACAGGGCTTAGGCGAAAACGGCGCAGAGGCCGTCGTGCCTTTGGAGAACAATTTGGAGTGGCTTAACAAGCTTGCTAATATGCTAAATGAGCGCATGGGCAATAACCCGGTAGTGCTAACCGTAGACGGCAAAGTGTTTGCACAAACGGCTATTAGCACTATCAATCAGCAGACACGGCAAACGGGCAAGCTTGCCTTAAACATTCTGTAAGGGGGTTAAAGTATGAGTGCTATTTTACCGCCTGCCGCAAGCGTGGACGGAGTATTCGGTATTAACGGCGTTGCTTTTGGCCATTGCGTGAGCGGGTTAAAAGTAAACAAAACCACGCACTATAACGCACAGGTTAATGCGGCGGGTAATACCGTGGTGGATTTTGTCAACCACAAGCGGACTATTGAAGTTAACGTCATTCCTCTAGATGATGCAACAATGAGAGCATTGCAAAATGCGATTAGCAATTTCAACGTAACTATTGATTTTAGAAACCCGGAAACGGGGGCGGTGGAATCGATTAACTGCATTATCCCGGAGAATAATACAGAGTACTATACTATTCAGGGCGACAGAGTATTATACAAGGCGTTTACATTGTCGTTTATTGAATTGTAAGGGAGGGGCTACTGGATGTTAGATATCGCAAGCCTAGCAACCCTTTTCAATTCCCCGGTTAGAGCTATTAAGGGAGAGGTAGTGCTGTTTAACGGCTCTACCATATCCGCTAGCTTTACCTACAACGATAAGCTGATAAGCTTTGACGTTGAGAGAGTGGGAGAAAGTAAGTTTTTCGGCTTTGGTGTGTGCCACCGCTTAAACGTGCGGCTAATTGACACGCAGAGAGAGCTAGAGATCACAACAGCAAACGCCTTTAAGGTTTACATTAGCGATGTTTGCTTTTTCCCCCTTTTCCATGTAACAGAGGTGCACCGGGACGAGAACACAAACGAGCTTTCTATAACTGCCTATGATGCCCTATACAAAGCGGCCTCCCGCACGGTTGGAGAATTGGAGCTAGCCGCCCCCTACACTTTGGCAGACTTTGCGAGCGCCTGCGCCTCTTTGCTAGGCGTGGGCTTGCAGATTGACGCAGGAGCGGCGGAAAGCTTTTCCCTTAGCTACGAGGGCGGCGCAAACCTAGAGGGCACAGAAACGCTTAGAGAGGCGTTAACGGCAATTGCTGAGGCAACGCAAACGATTTACTACTTAAACCCCGGCAATGCGATAATTTTTAAGCGCTTAGACGTTGCGGGCGACCCGGTGGCAGAGATTGCAAAAGCGAACTATTTTACGCTTGAAAGCGGAGCAAACCGCAGGCTTGCAACGATTACCCACGCAACGGAGCTAGGCGACAACGTTTCTGCCTCTACCACAGCCACGGGCTCAACCCAATTTATAAGGGATAACCCGTTTTTAGAACTGCGGGAGGATGTGGCTAGCATTTTGCAAAGTGCCATTGCCACAGTTGGCGGGCTGACTATCAACCAATTTTCCTGCGCATGGAGAGGCAACCCGCTCTTAGAGATTGGCGATAAGATCAGACTAACCGCCAAGGACGACAGCTCCGTTATTTCCTATTTGCTTAGTGATACAATTTCCTATAACGGAGCACTGCAAGAGGTTACAGAGTGGCGGTACGAGGGCGACGAGGCAGAAACAGAAAGCAACCCCGTTTCCCTTGGCGACACCTTAAAGCAAACCTATGCAAGAGTAGATAAGGCCAATAGAGAGATTGCGTTAGTCGCTAGTGAGGTTGGCGGAAACGCCGAGGCTATTAGCGCATTACAGTTAAATACAGATAGCATAGAGGCAAGCGTAAAAAAGGTAGAGGAAACCACAGAGGGCGCATTAAACAGCTTAAGCGAGGATGTGGCGACCCTAACTAGCCAAGTAAACGCAACCATTACGAGCGAAGACGTGCAATTGCAGATTGAGGAAAGCTTATCTAATGGTATCGACGAGGTAACAACCGCAACAGGCTTTACCTTTAATAAAGACGGCCTAACCGTTTCTAAGACGGGTAGCGAAATGTCTACCGCCATAACGGAGGACGGTATGCGGGTTTACAGAGATAGCCAAGAGGTTTTGATTGCAGACCATGAGGGCGTAAAAGCGGAGGACTTACACGCAACCACGTATTTAATTATCGGTAAAAATAGCCGCTTTGAGGATTACGCAACAGACAGGACGGGTTGCTTTTGGATTGGGGGTAATAGTTAATGGCGGTAAGCTTATCTATTAGCATTGCGCAAAACAGCCAAAGCATAGCCAATAATACAAGTAACGTTACCGTTAAAGTTGTCGCCAAGTGGACATACGGAAGTTATAACCACTTGCAAAAGGCGGGTTGGGTAAAGATTGACGGAACGCAATACAACTTTACCAACAACTTTAACACAGGCGAAACAACGAGCGGCAGTAAAACCCTATACACCAAAACGGTAGATATTAAGCACGGCACGGACGGCACTAAGACTTTAGCCTGCTCCGCCTCTTATACTACTGGCGTTAGTAGCGGCACGATAACCGCAAGCGCAAGTAAGGCGTTAACTAGGATTCCTAGAGCGGCAACCTTGCTAAGTGCGCCTAACTTTAACGACGAGGCTAGCCCCAAAATCACATACAGCAACCCGGCGGGTTCAGCGGCTACCACGTTGCAAGCCTGTATTGCCGGGAGCGATGGGAGTACGATTTATGCGGCCTATAGGGATATCTCCAAGAGCGGATCAGAATACACGTTTAGCTTAACCACTGCGGAAAGAACGGCTTTACGTACTGCCGCAAAGAACGTAAAGAGCATTACGGTTAAATTCTATGTTAAGACGGTTATAGGCGGCTCTACCTATTATTCCAGTTTAGCAAAAACGTTATCTATTACAAACGCTAACCCTACAATTAGCGGCTTTAGCGTGGTAAATACTGATGAACTAACTAAAACATTAACAGGTAACGAGAATACTTTGGTTATTGGGTATAGTACGCCACAAGTAGGCGCAACCCTAACCGCCTTAAAAGAATCTACCTTAAAGAGCTATACGCTTAACGGCAAAGCTACTACGATTAGCGGAGCGTCTAACCTTATCCGCTTAGATAACGTTACCGTGCCTAGCGACGGCAAATTTAAGCTAGAGCTAGTGGATAGCAGAGGCAACAAAAGCACAAGCACAGTTACTAAGAGTTTAGTTAACTATGTAAAAGCGACGTGCAATTTTGTTTCTAGCCCACCCACCACAGGCGGCAACTTAGAATTTACCATTAAGGGCAATTACTTTAACAAATCCTTTGGAGCGGTTGCAAACACTTTAACCATTCAATACCGCTATAAGGTTAACGATGGAAGTTACGGCAGTTGGACAACAGTAACCCCTACCGTTACTAACAATACCTATAGCGCTAAAGTTAACCTAACGGGGCTCGACTACCAAAGCAAATATACTTTCCATGCTAGGGCTATGGATAAGCTAATGACGGTTTACTCAAAAGAAACCGCATTGAAAACTACCCCTATTTTTGATTGGGGCGAAAACGACTTTAACTTTAACGTGCCTGTTACTATGAATCACAACGGAAATACCTATAATCTGTTAGGCCTTTTCCGGGCTATGACGACAACCTATACCCCGGAGTGCGACGTTACCCCCGGCGGCAATTACTCTAGTGCTACTGTTACGGCGCATTTGACAGGATGCAACCTAAGAATAGGCTTAAGCGCTGTTAGAAGTGCCTCCCTAGCGGCGGGCAATTTCTCTAACGAAACTGTATGCACGGTAGACATAGACCACGGTGGCAAGCTAGCAAACTTGTATAGGGTATCTTTCAATACGAGCACTAGCGGGGGCGTAGCTACGTTGGACTGCCAAGCTACCAAAGTTAGCGACGACGTAGTACGAATTACTATTAGCCTGTGTGCGGCGGCGCAGGCTTTGACGGAGTTTAACGCTTATTTTGCGATGCCGTGCACGATTGTAACAAAAGCTTATGTTTAAATGGAGGTAAATACTTATGGAGATTTTAGGCGCAATTGCTGAGTTTATCCCTACTCTGGGATTCCCCATTATTTGCGTTATCGGCTTAGGTTGGTTTATCTATAAAATTTACAATGATACCACCAAGCAGAACCAAGCCAATATGGAGGCCGTGCAGGCACGGTGTAAAGAGAGAGAGGAAAAGCTGTACGTACAGCTAGAGAAGCAAAACGAGATCAACGGCAAATTTGCTAATATCATTGCACAGTATGACGTTAAGCTCGACAATATGCAGAGCGATATTAACGACATTAAGCAGGACGTAGCCGTTATTATGAATAAGTAAGCGCACAGCAACCAAAACGAGAGGGGCGGAGCAATCCGCCTCTTTTATTTTCCTGTAATGCTAAATATTTGCAATCGGTTATGCTTTTCGTATACAATAGCGTTGTGATAAACATTATCACAAAAATAAACGCACTAAACACTTAAAAAGCCCGGTGTATCAATATTGCGACTAACAGAATTATCTAAATTTATGTGATATGCAACAGGTATATCATAACGTAGAGCTTTCTTAAAACGTTGCTACGACGGCGTTTGCGGGCTATTGGTAAATGCTGATTATGATATACTTTTACCGCATTGTGGTAAACTAGGGCTTTCAAGTTGTGATGTGCAAAAGGACGGGGCAAGTAATGAAAATTAAAGAAGCAATTACCGATTGGCTAGTAGAGTGCGAGATCAGAAAGTACACCCCTAAGACGCTAAAGGGGTATCGCACCAACCTAAACATTTTCCAACGCTTTTGCGAGGAAGAGTTAGAAATTACAGAAATGGACGACGTTAACCCGGCGACCATTAAGCGCTTTACGCAAACGATGATACGAAAAGGCCACAAGGGAACATACGTTAACGGCCTGCTAAAAACCGTTAAGAGCTTTCTGCAGTATATCTACGACGAATACGGCGAGGGCTTTAACACCCGCAACAAGAGCTTTAGGTGGGTTAAAGAAGAAAAGCCCATAATAAAAGCGTTTAAGCCTAAAGACGTGCGGCTTATGCTAGATAATTGCCGGGGAGTGGATTACCTAGCAATTAGGGATACGGCAATTATAACGCTACTCTTTGAAACCGGGGTAAGGTGTTGGGAACTATGCTGTATACAACCCGGCGACGTACACGACGACCATATTATTATCCACGGGAAAAACCATAAGCAAAGGGCGATACCTATAACGCCGATACTTAAAAAGGCGTTGCTACGGTACGACCGGGTAAGGGAAAGCTACTTTGCTTTTAAGAATAGAGAAAACTACTACTTTTTATCCTATAACGGCAGACAGCTTACTAATAGCGGTATGGAGCATATGCTAAAGCGCCGGGGCAAGGGCGTGGAGGGCGTAAGGGTAAGCCCCCATACTTGCCGCCATACTTTTGCACAAATGCAATTAAAAATGGGCACGGACTTATACACGCTTTCCCGCCTGCTAGGCCATGAAAACGTATCTATTACGCAAGTATACCTACGTAGCTTAGAGGATGCCGATATAGTTAAGATGGGGAAACAGAATAGCGTGTTACTTAATATGTAGCGAGATCAGAGGCACTACGCACTATGCGTGGTGCTTTTGTTATTTTGCATAAATGCCCCGCCCTGTATTTGTGCAATAGGTAGAAGCGCCTGTAATTAACTGAAAATTGAAAAAATGGGTATTGACATTTAGGAAATAAGTACTATAATGGTGGCATAAGCAGAACACACGTTCCCCTAAAGAAAGAAAGAAAGAAAGAAAGAAAGAAAGGAAAGAAAGATTATGAAATTAGCAACTTATAAATGGAACGTCCGCATTACCATTAACGGGAAAGCGGGAATCCCCAATTATTACGGATATCGCACAAAAAAAGAAGCAACGGAAGAGGCACAAAGATGGATTGCCAAAGGATACAAGGCAGAGGTAGTTAAATATTAAGGGCGGCTAACAACCGCCCACAACTTAAGAAAGGAGCGCAAACAATGACACGTAGAGAATGTGAGCAGGCAATCGTAGGGAAACTGAGGGAGATTTGGGATATCTACCAAGAGTACGACCCCGGCGGAGATGGGGTAAGCGTGATTGTAACAGATCACTCAGCAATCGTATTTAGCAAACAGGCGTACGAGGGCGGGGAGAAAGTGCTAGACTACTACGAGCGAGTAGAGGAGGTGGGAGCGGATGCAACCGACGACGAGTAGGCCGTATTACTACTGTAAGCGCCTGCGGCTACTGGATTACCTAATAAGCAAGGGCTTTAGAGCGGTAGGCACTATGCCGGACGTGCGAAACCCTAATTATAGGGTATGGAAGTTTGAAAACACCCCGGAGCTAGAGCAGGCGTTAGCGGAGTATTTCGCAGAGAGGGCAGGCAATGAAAGATAGCTTTGTATTCTACGCTAGCTTTTACGAGGCCATAAGCAACCTACCCGGTGATACTCAGCTAGAGGTATACAACGCTATTTGCAAGTATGCGTTGCTAGGAGAGCCACCGGAGCTTAGCCCAATTGCTAAGGCTATGTTTACGGTAATGCGCCCGGTAATGGATGCCGCTAGCGCACGATACGAGGCAAGCGTAGCAAACGGGAAAAAGGGCGGCAGACCCAAAAAAGAAAACCTAGAAAAACCTAGCGAAAACCTTAAAGGTTTAGAAACCGGAAACCTAGAAAAACCTAGCCCTAACCTTAATGTAAATGTTAATGATAATGATAATGTAAATGTTAATGTTAATGATAAGGTTACGGAGATCAGAGCGGCAAAGCCGCCACGCACACGCTTTACCCCTCCAAGTATTGACGAGGTTAAGGCGTATTGCCAAGAGCGGGGCAACGGCGTGGACGCTGAGAGATTCATAGACTACTACAACGCCAACGGATGGCGGGTAGGTAAAAACGCAATGAAAGATTGGAAAGCCGCCGTAAGGACGTGGGAAAAGAACGGCTACGGCAACGGCGGAAACTACGGCAACAAAAAGCCCGTGCCTGTGGGAGCTACTGGCGAGCTAGGCGAGGCAGAGCTAGCGGCGATAAAGCGGCTTATGGGCTAATAGAAAGGATAATGCAAATGGCAAACAGACACGAGCAGGCTAAGGCTCTGCGGGCGGCGGGCAAGACATACGGACAGATTGGCGAGGAAATGGGCGTAACCCGGCAACGGGCTATGGAGTTAGTTAGATGGACACCCGCCGACTATCTCCACGTAAGCGCATTAAACAGGATTCCGTACAAGGGCTTGCGGGAATGGATGATAGCAAACCGGGTTAGCATTAGCAAAATGAGCGAGCGGTGCGGGTGTGGCGTAGAGCGGGTAATTAGGGGCGGCGGATGCAACAAGTACACGATAGACGCTATCCTACAAGTTACCGGGCTAGACTACGAAACGTGCTTTAAGGAGGGCTAACCAAATGAAAGTAAAAGACAACTACGAGGCATGGCAAGAATACGAGGCCAACCGGGAGCGGGCTATAGCGGAACGCCCGGTATGCGACTACTGCGAGCGGCCTATACAGGACGAGCACTACTACTACATAAACGGCGAGAATATTTGCGAGGATTGCTTACGGATTAACCATAAGCGCTACGTGGATTTGGAGGACTAATGCAGGATGGCTGGCAACGGCGTAAGCTACTACACTAGGGCAACCGCAGAAATCTTTTTCCCGGAGGGCAAGGTATGCTGTGCCATGTGCCCGCTTATGGAAACATACGCCCGGAAACAATGCAGACGCACAGGCTTTTACATTGCGGACGATAGGACAATAGAGCCTAGTTGCCCGCTCCAGTTTAGAAAGGATAACGAAAATGGAGAACTTTTATAAGCGAGTTTCTAAGGTGCAAACGGAGCTAAAAGCTCCCAAAAATCAGCGCAACACGTTCGGCAATTATAACTATCGCTCGTGCGAGGATATCTTAGAAGCGGCTAAGCCGTTGCTAGCAAATAACGGCCTGCTATTAGTGGTTAGCGATGCTATCGAGGAGATCAGCGGCAGATTTTACATTAAAGCTACGGCGGCGCTGTATGATACCGAAAGCGATAACGTCCTAATAAATACCGCATACGCACGGGAGGAAGAAACTAAAAAAGGAATGGACGCTAGCCAAGTAACGGGCACGGCCTCTAGCTATGCTAGAAAGTATGCGCTTAACGGTCTTTTCTGCATTGATGATACTAAGGATGCAGACACGGACGAACACAAGAAACAGCAAAGCGCAGGCGATGCGGCTAACGTGGCAACCCTAGCGGACGCAAAGGAGCTAGTGCTTAACTTTGGAAAGCACAAAGGGGAAACCTTGTGGGAAGTGTGGAAAACGGATATTGATTATATCTCCTATCTTTGGGAGAATGCGAAAGATCAGAGCGTAAAGCAGGCGCTTAACATTATTAACGAAGCAATTAGAGCCAATAGAGCCGCAAAGTAACAGGAGGATAAAGAAATGTGGATTAGCAAGAAAAAGTATAAGGCAGAGCTCGAAAAGGCAGAGCGCCGGGGTGAGGCAAAGTATTACCCCTACTACAAGGCTATTAAGCGGCTAGAGCGGTACGCCGACGCAGAGCTTAAGCGTGAGAATATGGTTAAGAGCATGGAGGCTAGAAACGATGCTTAACACTATCACTATTCAAGGCAGATTGACCCGTGACCCGGAGCTTAGACGTACCGGGAGCGGCGTAGCGGTTGCTAATTTTACTGTAGCCTGCGAGCGGGATTTTAACGAGGGCGGCGAGAAAGCTACAGATTTTATCGAGTGCGTAGCGTGGCGCAATACGGCGGAGTTTGCTAGCAAGTATTTTAGCAAGGGTAAGCAGGCGGCAGTTAAAGGTCGCTTGCAGATCAGACCGTACACAGATAAAAACGGCAATAAGCGCACGGCGGCGGAGGTTGTCGTAGAAAGCCTGTATTTTTGCGGCGATAAAAGTAACGCCCCCGCACAGGAAAACGGCGCAGAGAGCCCCGTAGCGGCTGAGAGGAACGCAGACTACGGCGACCGGGTTATCGTTGGGCTAATGCCCCCATTCGACGATAGCGTAGACTACGAGCCGCTCCCGTGGGAGGTGTAAGCCGTGGATGCTACGAGCTATGCAAAGATACTAGCCTATTGCAAAGCGCACGGTAGCATAACGGTTAGGGAGGCTGTTATATTCTGCGGGATTAACAGCCCCCGCAAGGCCATTAGCGATATGCGGCGCAAGGGCTACGAGGTTACGTCTATCCGGGAGCACAGACCGAAAAAGGACGGCTCTAGGGTGTATTACAACCGCTATTACATAAAGAAAGAGAGCGGCGACAATGACGCTTAAAATAATCGAGGTAGACCCCAGTATACGGGAGAACGTAGAAGAAAGCGGGGGCTATTGCCCCTGCGCTATTTGGCAGACCCCGGACACTAAATGTATTTGCCGGGATTTCCGGGAACTGGATAAGCCGGGGCTGTGCCATTGTGGACGGTTTGAAAAGGTGGGTGTAGAGGATGACGTTTGATTGCGAGCATTGCGACGAGTGGGGCTTTTGTAAAAAGTACTCTAACGACGCAGTAGTATGGAAATGCAAAGAGGACGCAGACTGCGAGGGCTACGTGGAGGGCTACGAGGAGGGCAACGATGGATAAATACACGGCAACGGAGCAGGCGTATAAGCACGGCTACGAAAAAGGATATGCGGCAGGCAAAAGGGATGCCGTGGAAGTGGTGCATGGGCGGTGGATAAAAGTTTTTGATGACTCTGCTGGATGGGTTGATATGTGCGGCAAATGCAAAGAATTTGGAGATGGTACACCATACTGCCCAAACTGCGGTGCAAAGATGGATGGGAGGGCGTGAAGTATGGCGGTTGTAAAAATCGGATGGAGCGGCGGCAAAGACAGCACTTGTGCTGTTATGCACCATATGTACAGAGGCGACGAAGTAAAGGCCGTCTGTTACGTTCCCATGTTCACAAAAGAAATCCCGCTGATTTCAAAGAAACACTATGAGTTTATATTGAGAACAGCAGAATATTTCCGCTCACGAGGAGCTAAGGTTTATTTCGCAGACGGAGGCGTAACGTATTGTGAGTATGTTACGCACGTAGCGCAAAGAGGAAAATTCAAGGGGCAGATTTTTGGTTTTCCGATCGTAGGCCGTGGCATGTGCGGCTTTAAGAGAGATGGCAAACTAAAGGCCTTGTCTTTGTGCGACGTTGGGCAATACGACTATGAGGGTGTCGGCATTGCCTGTGACGAAACCGGGCGGCACAGACAGCTAAACGAAAAACTGCGCTCTATTTTGTGCGAATTGGAAATGACGGAAGAGGACGCAACGGCATTTTGCAAGGAACACAACCTATATTCGCCGCAGTACGATTGCGCCGGAAAAAAGAAAATGAGGGACGGGTGCGCTTTGTGCTGTAACGCAAGCGAGCAAGAGCGGAGAGAATGGCTTGAGGACTACCCCGAGGCGTTGCCGATCTTAATAGAACTGCAAAACGTTGTTAAAGAAAAACGGCCGGACAGACCGCCGTTAAGAGGCTATAAATATTTTATTGAGGAGGGCGGCGACAATGGCAGTAAAAAGCAAGGCTAAGGGCGCTCGCTTTGAGAGAGAGCTAGCCGGGATATTCCGGGAGAAATACGGTTACAAAGCAAGGCGCACGGCGCAATATTGCGGGAACACGGGTGAGGCCGCCGACGTGGTAGGCCTCCCCGGCCTCCATATAGAGGCTAAACACCAAGAGAAGATGCACCTATACGATTGGGTAGATCAGGCTAAGCGGGATGCTAAAGGCACGGGCGAGCTCCCGGCGGTATTCCACAAAAAGAACTACGCCGAAATCCTAGTAACGATGCCGCTAGATAGCTTTATGACGGTATACCGCTACTACGAGCTAGGGCGGGATAGTTGGAAATACGACGATAAAGACGTTAGCGGGCTTTTGGAGGAATAAGAGGCTATGAGAATCTTAGCGGCAGGAGAGAAAACGCAACGAGGGTGTAGATACTGCGCCGTTGCTGAAATGGTGTATAGCCGCCGCAGTCAAGGTATGCGCCTAGCGTGCCCGCATACAGAGTGCCCGCACAAGGTGCTAGATAAGTACGCAACCTACGAGGACTTTATACAAAGCGAAGATAGCGAGATACGCTTTACGCCCATACGACCGGGAGAGGGAGGAAGAGTAACGGCGGGCGCAGTAGACAAGTACGGGCGCAGGCTGTTACGTACAGCGTTAGGCGGGAGCGGTAAATGGTAATGGTAAATAGTTGAAATTTTATTACTATTCTGCTATAATATTAACGAACTTAAGACAAACTAAAGAAGAAACATAAGAAATTAAGGGACACTCTAGCCGGGGTGCCCCTTTTTCTCGTTTAAGGTGGTGAGAGAATGGCAAACCCGGAAAACTTGAAACCGAACACGGAGAGAACACCGAAAGAGCGGAGCGAGCTTGCACGGAAAGCAGGAAAGGCTAGCGGCAAGGCAAGGCGACAAAGAAAAGAGTTTAGAGAACTGCTAGAGCTTGCCTTATCTCAGCCTAACGTAGATAACCCGGACGTAGATAACTGGACGGTAGCAACGGCGGCGCTATTGCAAAAAGCAATGGGCGGCGATGTGCGGGCGTGGGAGGTTATGCGAGATACGCTAGGCCAAAAGCCCGTAGAGGAAACTAGAGTACTAGATAGCAATATAACCATAACGATAGAGGAGTAGATCAGATGGCTAAAAAGATTTATCTTTCCCCCTCCTCCCAAGAGGCGAACAAGTACGCAAGCGGGAACACAAACGAGCAGGAACAATGCCGCAAGATTGCACAGGCGGCGGCGGATGCGCTTAAGCGGTGCGGCTTTTCCGTGATGTGCGGTAACAGCGGCACTATGTACACCCGTGTAGCGGATTCTAACAAGTGGGGAGCAGACTTGCACGTACCTATCCATACAAACGCCCACAACAAGAAAACGACGGGCACTAGGCTTATGTGTAACAAGATTGGCGGCGAAGGCTATAAGGCCTGCAAAGCTATTTACGGCGTGTTAGCGCCGCTCACCCCCGGCACGTCGGAGAACATTACCGCCCACCCGGAATTTTACGAGATCAAGAGCACTAAAGCCCCTTGCGCATATATCGAGGTAGACTTTCATGACGTAGCAAGCGTGGCTAAGTGGATTGTCGAGAACGTGGAGGAAATCGGTGAGGCTATCGCTAAGGGCATTTGCAACTATTACGGCGTGACGTACAAGCCCGTAGAGGCCGCTAAGCCCGCAGAAAAGCCTAAGACCATTTACCGGGTACAGGTGGGCGCTTTCGGCGTTAAGCGGAACGCTGAGAGGCTGAGAGATGAGCTTAAGGGCAGAGGCTACTCTGCAATTATCGTAGAGGGCTAAGGGCGGCAGTATGGCACAGATAAACCTACAGCTAAAGCGCTCGCTATTTGTGCCTAAGTTTTACCCGTTGCTTTTTGACTATTCCCACAGATGGGAAGTGTATAACGGCTCGGCGGGTAGCGCTAAGAGCTACTTTATAACGCAAAAGATAATTATACGGTGCTGTAGAGAAAAGCTAAAGGTGCTCGTATGCAGACGCACGGGCACTACGCTACGTAATACGTGCTTTTCCCTGTTTAAAGATATTCTCGCTAAGTGGCAATTAACGCCGCACGTCAAGATCAGAGAGAGCGACTTTAATATACGCTTTCCCAACGGTAGCGAGATTATCTTTATTGGCCTAGACGAAGAAACTAAGCTACTTTCCCTTAACAATATCGGCGCAGTATTCATAGAAGAGGCGTACGAAGTACCTAGGGATATCGTAGAGCAGTTAAACCTGCGTATGCGTGGCGTTAGCGAGAATCAGCAAATATACATGGCCTTTAACCCTATTAGCAAAAACAGTTGGCTATATGACTTTTGCGAGAACAACCCGCCTAGCTCTTTCCTGTATACGCATAGCACGTTTAGGGATAACCCTTTTCTAAACGCTGAGTACGTGGCAGAGCTAGAGGAAATGTACACCCGCAACCCGGCTAAGGCTAGGGTATTCTGTGACGGCCTGTGGGGCGTAGATGCTGAGGGCTTAGTTATTAAGAACTGGAAACCGCAAGCTTTCGACCCTATGGAGCTAGCGGCGAAAGGCCTAGAACACCGGGCGGGCATGGACTTAGGTTGGATAGACAAGAGCGCAATTATCGACACCCTCTACGACAGAGAGAATAAGACCATTTACGTATTTAATGAGTTTTACAAGAGTGGTTGCCAGTTGTCACAGCTAGCCGCCGCTATTGTAGATATGGGCTTGCGCAAAACGAGGGTATACGTAGATGCCGCAGAGCCCCGTAGCATACAGTTTTTTAAGCAAGAGGGCATTAACGCCACGGCCTGCGCTAAGGGCAAGGACAGCGTAAAGGCGGGGCTTATGTTCCTGCAAGACCATTATATTATCGTCCACCCTAAGTGCGTTAATTTCATAATGGAGCTAGAAAACTTTAGCTATATCAAAAGCAAGGTAACGGGAGAATGGACGGAGGACACGACCCACGAATTTTCCCACGCTATAGACGCTTGCCGCTATGCCTATAGCGACATTTACACTAAGACGAAACTAAAGACGCTAAACAAGGCGGCCTTTGGTATTTAAGGGGAGGTTAAAAAGTGTTTGAAATTGTAGGCGGTAGAAAATCCTTTTTTCAATGGGATTTAAACCAAAAGCTTGCCGTTTTCGATGATTCAATTACCGAGGTACACTTTTGCAACAAGAGCGCCGATTGCGCCCTAGTGTGCGAGGTTTATAACGACGAGAGCGGCGCTAGAGTTGTAGACGTGCCTAACATTCTCTTGCAGGCTAATAGGTGTATTAGAGCTTACGGCGTAGCCGCAGACCATACGGAGCATTACGCTAGATTCGAGGTTGTTAGCCGCTCTAAGCCTGCGGATTACGTATACACGGAAACAGAGGTTAAGACTTTCTCTAGCTTAGAGCAGAGAATGGAAGAGTTAGAGGCTACCGTATCTGCGGAGGGTATCGCACAGGCGGTAGAGGAATACTTAACGGCTAACCCGGTAGAGACAGGCGCAACCGCAGAGGAGCGGGCGCAGATTGAGCAGAACGCAGAGGATATTAGCAACTTACAGGAGCAGGCCGCAGGCTTTGCGCTGAAAAGCGAGATTCCTAGCGTAGATGGCTTTGCTACTACTGGCTATGTGGATAATGCTATTAGAGAAATTGAGTTGCTACCCGGCCCACAGGGCGAGCAAGGCCCACAGGGCGAGCCGGGCAAAGACGGTATTTCCACAACCCATAGCTGGAACGGCACTACCTTGACCGTAACCTCTGCCAGCGGTACTTCCTCTGCTAACCTTAAAGGTGAAAAGGGCGACAAGGGAGATAAGGGAGACAAAGGTGAAACTGGCGCACAGGGCATCCAAGGTGAGCAGGGCATACAGGGCGCACAAGGCGCACAGGGCGTACAGGGCGAACAAGGCCCTAGAGGAGAGAAGGGCGACCCGTTCTATATCTCCAAAGTATATGCCTCTGTCAGCGCAATGAACGCTGGGTATGCGTCCGATAATGTCCCCGTGGGTGGTTTCGTAGTTATTGAAACAGGCAATGTCAATGACGAAGACAATGCGAAACTGTTTATCAAAGGCAACAGCAAGTATGAGTTTCTCACCGACTTGTCTGGTGCGCAGGGTGTGCAAGGCCCCCAGGGTGCTACCGGAAGCCAGGGCCCCAAGGGTGACCAAGGCATCCAAGGTGTGCAGGGCATCCAAGGCCCAAAGGGCGACACAGGAGAAAAGGGCGACAAGGGAGATAAGGGAGATAAGGGAGATAAGGGTGACACGGGCGCAACTGGCCCAGCATACACTCTTACCTCTGCGGACAAGTCTGCTATTGTAAAGGCTGTTATTGCAGACCTGCCTGTCTATGCTGGGGAGGTGCTGTGATGGCTAATCATCAGATTAACATTACCGAAAACGGCACAAAGACCCTTGCAACGGCTGGAAAGTATTGCGATAGAAACATTGATGTCAATGTGGATGTGGCTGGCAAGCCTACACCGTTTACCAATCTGTACGACCCTGCAAATGTGGTTTTGAAAAAGGTTCATTCTTATAGCTCCTCTGGTGGACAGAGTATCACGACTGATAACTATGTGAACTATATAGTTATTCCGTATAACCACGCGGCAAATCAACCTGTTGCCATAAGAGTTCGTGGTTTATCTATCCCGGTTCGTGACCGACAAGCGTTTGCTATGTATGACGAGATAGAATCGGACGCTGTTTCTTGGGGGCAATTAGCTACCGCAACAACAAAGACCGTAGATGAATATGGTGATGTTGTTATGACTTTCAGTAATACATCTTCTAATGTAACAAGAGCCTGGAAGTATTTAGTCTTAAATTTCCAGTATATTGGTGAAAATAGCGGTGTATCTACCGCAAAGGTGGGTCCTATCATCACCATCAACGAACCCATCGGCAACGGAGGTCATGTATGATTAACGCATTACACTTACTTTGGGTTATTCCTTTAACCTCTTCTCTTACTATGCTTTGTATGGCGCTAGTGGTTGTAAATAAGGAGGTAGACTAATTGTTTTATCTTAACCGAGATCAGATGCTCAGCATTGAGCTACTGCAAAAGATGCTTAACAGATTCCGCAAGGCAGTACAGCCCCGGCTAGAGAACTATAAGAACTATTACGACGGCGTGCAGGCGATTCTAAACAAGAGCTATAGCGATGCTACTAAGCCTTGTTCCCGCACGGTTATTAACTATTGCAAGAATATTGCGGATAGCTACTGCGGCTATTTGGCCTCCCCCGGCTATATCTCTTACTCTAGCGAAAACGAAATAGACGAAATTATGGGTATTCTGCGCTATAACGATTATCAAAGCGAGGATAGCGAGTATCTGTTAACCGCTCTGTGCTACGGCGTGGCGGCTGAGCTTATGTATATGGATAACGCAGGAAAGACCCGCTTTAGACTTATCGACCCCCGGCAATGCTTTGGCGTGTACGACGATTCCTTAACCGGGGATTTAATGTACTTTGTTCGGTGGTATAAGGCCGACGATTGGAACGACAGCGACACGCACAACGTAGACGTTTACGACGAGTACTTTGTGAATCATTACACAATGAGCGGCGAAAACGGCTTTCTTACCTTTACCGGGAAAGACCGCCATTACTTTGCACAATGCCCCGCAAATATCTTTATGCTCCCGGATGAGCGCTCTATTTTCGATTGCATTATGGGCTTGCAGGATGCGGCTAACGAAATTCTCTCTAGCGAGATTGACGATTATAGCGCTTTCTGCGATGCCTACTTAACGCTTGTCGGTGCGGACATGGACAAGGAAACGGCGGCAGGCATGAAAGAAAACCGGGTGCTTTTACTGCCGGAGGGAGCTAGCGCCGCATGGCTTACTAAGGCCGCAAGCGACGTGCAAGTAGAAAATATGCTTAAGCGTATCCACGATAGCATTTATAGAGTAGCGGCCTGCCCGGACTTTTCTAGCGAAACCTTTGTGGGCGGCGTATCTAGCGGCATTGCTATTAGATATCGGCTTACGGGCATGGAAACTAGAGCGGCTAAGATTTGCGCCGAAATGAAAAAGGCACTACAGCGGCGTGTAGAGATTATCTGCGGCATTGCCTCCCTTAAACTGGGCGAGGAAGTGTTTAGGGATATCGACATAGACTTTAAGCGCAATATCCCGGAGGATTTGACTAGCGTTATCAATCTAGTAAATTCCCTTAAGGGTAGCGTAAGCGATGCAACCTTGCTTGCGCAGATTCCCTTTATCGACGACGTTAACGCAGAGCTAGAGGCCTTGCAGAAACAGAAAGAGGATAATATGGCGCTGTATGGCTTTGAGAGCCCCGCAGAGGCCGTAGAAACCGACGAAGCCGCAGAAGATGAGGAAGTGTAAGCCATTATGGATTACTGGCAGAAACGCAACCTACGGGCGCAAGAGGTAATAAGCAATAAGAGCATTAAAGAAATAGAGAAACAGTTAAGCAAGTATTACAACCGCACGGCAAAGCGGGTTATGCGGGAATTTGAGGCTACCTATAACAAATTGCTAGCCACTACAGCGGCAGGCAGAGCCCCAACGCCCGCAGACCTTTACAAGCTAGATAAGTACTGGCAGATGCAAGGACAGCTTAAGCGGGAACTGCAAAAGCTAGGAGATCAGAGCGTAAAGGTTATGCAAGAGGCTTTCGTAAAGCAATTTACGGGCGTGTACAATTCCCTAGCGCTCCCCGGCGGCGCACACTATACCACGGTAAGCCGGGAAACGGCCTTGCAGATGATAAATAGCATTTGGTGCGCAGATGGCAAGGCGTGGAGCGCCCGGATATGGGGCGATATGGACAGGCTACAGCAGACGCTAAACGATGGGCTATTACATATCGTTACCACAGGCCAAGGCACGAGCGAGCTTAGGCGTGAGCTTATGGGGCAGGCTTTGGATAACATGGCAGGCGGTAAGCTAACGGCGGCAACCTACGAGGAATTTATGAAAGCCTACAGGCAAGCGGATTGCATAGTGCGCACAGAGGTAGCGCACATACAGACGCAGGCCGCACAGAAACGGTATCAAGATTACGGCATAGAAGAGGTAGAGGTATGGGTAGACGAGGACGAACGCACTTGCCCTATCTGCGCTAAGCATGAGGGCGAGCGCTACAAGGTTAACGATAGGATGCCCGTACCATTCCACCCCCGCTGTAGATGCTGTATGATTCCCGTTGTCGAAATAGACTAGGCTACTAGCTTAGTTTAAATTGCCTTTTTACCTAGGGGCAGGCGTTAAAGAACAACTAGAGAATAACAAAGGGCTAGCTAGAGGCTAGAACTTACGGAGGTTTAAACTATGGAAGAAATCACTACCACTAACGGCGCAGATCAGGCTAGCGAAACTACTACCCCGGAAACCGAAGCCCCTAAGACCTACACGGCGGAAGAGGTGCAGGCTCTCTTGCAGAGAGAAACGGATAGGAGGGTTACTAGCGCTCTCGCTAAACAGCAGAAACAGCACGAGAAACAGCTTAGCTTGTCTAAGTTAGACGGCGACGAAAGAGCAAAGGCCGAAAAGGATAACCGCATTGCGGAACTAGAAGAGCAGTTAGCTAAATTTGAGATTGAGCGCAATAAGAGCGAGTTAAAGAGTGTGCTTAGCTCCCGTGGCCTTTCCGCAGAGTTTGCGGATATCGTTACCATTACCGACGATATCGAGGCAAGCCAAGCTAACATTGATAAGCTCGACAGGCTGTTTAAGGCCGCTGTTAAGGCTGAGGTAGAGAAACGCTTAGCGGGTAATGCTCCCAAGGGCAACGGCGGCGCTCCCGCTGAGATCACGAAAGAAGCCGCCCGAAAGATGAGCTTAGCAGAAATGGCAGAGCTCGCAAGAACTAACCCGGAACAATACAAAAAACTGTTTAATTAACTAGGAGGTTAAATCATGGCTAATAATGTTTATGCAAATATGGTTATCGAGGCAAAGGCAAAAGACCTGCTGACTACTGCGGTTAATGCCCGCTCTATGATGACTATCGACAATTCTCTTACCGCAACCGCAGGCATGAAAAAGGTTATCAATACCTACACTTACAGCGGTGCGGCTGAGGTAGTGGCAGAGGGTGCGGCTAATACTACCCGTGGCTCTATCTCCCACGTTCCCCACGAGTACGTCGTGCTGTGCGTACAGCAGACCTTTGATTACACCGATGAAGAGGCAATGAAAGACCCCTCTATCGTCGACAATATGCTTAAGGGTGCTACCCAGTTGATGGCAAACAAGATGACTGAGGACTTTAACACCGAGTGCGCTAAGGCTACCCTGTCCTCTCCCCTGTCCGGCAATATTTCCTACGACGGTATCGTGGACGGCATTAGCGTGCTGAACCTGGAGGACGAGAGCAAGTGCTTTGTCCGCCTGCCCAACGCATGGAAAGCACATATCCGCAAGGATGCAGACTACAAGGCCGCTCGTATGGGCGAGGTTGTCTATAATGGCCAGATGGGTACTGTAGCAGGCCTGCCCGTTGTGCCCACTAAGGCTTTGGCTAACGATGCCTACGTTATGACTAACGAGGCCGTTACCCTGTTCTTGAAAAAGGACGTGGAAGTAGAGCAGAAGCGTGATATTGAAACCCGTACCAATACCGTTGTCCTGCGTGCGTTCTATATCTGTGCGCTGACCGACGCAACTAAGATTTGCAAGCTCGCTAAGGCTTAAGCAAACGCAAATAGGGGGCGGGGCTAACCCGCTCCCATAGCAAAGGAGGCTAACGATGCAAATCGCAATTGCAGACATTAAAACGCTGTTAGGCGATGCCGCTAGCAACTACACCGACGCACAAATTAGCCTTGCTTATGATATGGCTATTGCAGAGGTAGAGGCCTATTGCGACCGGGAGGCCGATAGCGTTTTAGAGCTTATGGCTAAGCGTATCGCCGTTATTAAGCTAAACCGCACTAATAGCGAGGGCGTGGCCTCCCAAAGCTTTAGCGGCGTAAGCGAGGCCTACGTAGACGGCTACCCGGCAGATATTAAAGCGGTGCTTAACCGAAAGCGCAAAATTAAGGTGGTGTAGTTATGGTTAACGCAGATATGCGGGAATACGAGTACTACACTTACGGAGATCAGAACGCCTACGGGCAAGCCGCACTTAGCGCAGAGGCGCAGGGCGTAGTTAAAATGGCAATCTACACGACTACCCAAAGCGTGCAAGATAACATTAACTACACGGGCGCTACCTATTTCGGCCTAACCCACAACGCCGAAGTAAATAACCGTTGGGCTATCCAGTACGGGAGCAAGCGGCTTAAGGTGCTCTACGTGACCCCGCTAGGCCGCTACAAGCAAGTATTTATGGCGGAGGTGTAAGCCGTGGCTATCAAGTTTAGCGGCTTAGACGGCGTTATGGATGCCCTAGACGCTATGGCAGACGGGAAAAACATTGCGGCGGCGATGGGTAAGGCGTGCGCACTAGTGGAGGCGACGG
>JAZRAF010000015.1:0-3008 GCA_045634425.1 Eubacteriales bacterium
CGAGCAACCTTGATAACTGCGAGCTTGTTAGCGCCTGCAGACTTAAGATTAACGTCAAACTCGGACTTCTCCTCTGCTGCGGGAGCTGCTGCTGCCGCACCGGGAGCTGCTGCAACTGCAACGGGAGCTGCGGATACGCCGAACTCCTCCTCAAGTGCCTTTACGAGATCTGCGAGTTCAAGAATGGTAAGACCCTTAACGAGGTCAAGAATCTGAGTAGTCTTTTCGTTCATTTTTAAATTCCTCCAAAATTATTACAAATTTTTAATTAAGCAGACATTAAGCCTCTGCTGCGGCTTCTTCGGTAGCGGACTCGCCACCTTCGTTTTCCTTGTCGATCTTCGCCTGAAGAACGTAAGCAAAGCTGTAGAGAGAAGACATAAGGCTGCCCATCATCTTTGCAATGAGAACTTCCTTAGAGGGAGTTGCTGCAAGAGACTCAACGCCTGCCTGATCAAGAACGCCGCCGTCAACAAAACCTGCTTTGATCTCAAAGCACTTGATCTTGTCTGCGTATTCCTTCATGATCTTTGCAGGAGCGATGGGATCCTCCTGGCTGATCGCGATTGCGGTCATACCGGAGAGGTACTGCTTCATATCACCGTAGCCTGCGATGTCGCATGCACGACCGGTAAGAGTGTTCTTCATTACCGTGTACTCAACGCCTGCCTTACGGAGAGCGTTACGGAGCTCGGTGTCTTCTGCTACTGTAATGCCTTCGTACTTTACGAGAACGCCTGCTGCTGCGCTCTGCATCTTAGATGCGAGAGTTTCAACAACCTGCTTCTTCTGTTCAAGAACCTTATTGCTGGGCATTAGTTTTCACCTCCATAAAAATTAACAAATAAAAAATCCTTTTCCGATAAGCATGGCTCACCCGAGAAAAGGACAAAATTATCACAAAAGATTAAATTGTTCTCACCTCGGCAGGAAAGCGTTTGCTTTTACCGGAACCTGCTGTCTTAGGATACTTGAAACATTATACACGATCGTTCGCTGTTTGTCAAGGGGTTTTTGAAAAAAAGTTGAAAGTTTTTTCGTGAGGGCTAAAAAGGATAAGCGCGGTGGCGCTTATCCTTTTATTTATAGAGATTTTTTTCCTTCACCGTCTTATATATAGAACGGTAGGATTCGAGGCGAGTGGCGGGGATATCTCCATCCTTGGCGGCGCGCGCTACGGCGCACTCAGCTGCACCCTCGCCCACGTGGGCGCAATCGGCATAGCGGCACTTACCAACGTAGGGCAAAAGCTCACGGAAGGTGGTGAGGACCGCATCGAGGGGCATAAAGTCGAAGCGTGCGAAGTCGAGAAGGGAGAAGCCGGGGGTGTCGGCGAGGAAGCCGGTATCGAGGCTGTCGTTAAGCTCGAATATCTCGACGTGACGGGTGGTATGGCGGCCGCGCTGGATCTTGCGTGAGATCTCGGCGGTGGCGAGGGTCATACCCGGGAAGAGGGCGTTCATCAGGGTGGATTTGCCGACACCTGATGCGCCTGCAAAGGCGGAGGTTGCGCCGTCCTTTACATTAGTATTTATGTAGTCGGAAAGCTCGACAATTCCCTTGCCGTCCTCGGACGAGGTGACGAATGCGGGGATGCCTGCCAGCTCGTATATCGCGCGGTACTTCTCTGCCGCCTCGGGGTCGACGTCGGCCTTTGTGATGACGACGATGGGAGAGATGGAGTTATACTCGGCGATGGAAATAAGCTTGTCTACTGTTTCAAGAATGGGGTCGGGGCGTGCGGCGGCAAAGACCGCAAAGAGGTAATCGAGGTTTGCCATAGGGGGACGGATAAGGGCGTTTTTACGGGGCAGGACCTCGGAGATAACGATGCCGTCGGGAGTATCGGTATCGACCGTTACGCGCACGTTGTCGCCTATCAAAACCTTTTCCTCATCGCGCTTAAGGTTGCCCTTTGCACGGCAAGAAAGGCGGGATATGGCACCGTTTTCCACTATACGTACGTCAAAAAGCCCGCCAAGGCCCTTTACGACCTTACCGTATTTTTCGCTGATCATTTGCTCTCGTCCTCCTTTGCCGTAAGGTTGGAGCGGCGGAGCTGACCGCAGGCCGCGTTAACGTCAGCACCGAGTCGGCGGCGGACGGTGGCGGTGATGCCCTGCGATTCAAGAAGGCGTGCAAACTCGTTTGCGCTTTCGGTGCTTCCCTGCTTGAATCCCGTTTCCTTGACCTCGTTAACTCTTATGAGGTTGACGTGGATGGGAGCGGAGATGGGGCGGAATACCGAGTTAAGAAGCGAGCCAAGCTCGCGTGCATCGGCGGGGGTATCGTTCTTGCCTGAGATGAGGGTATATTCAAATGAAATGCGCCTGCCCGTCCTTTTGTAGTAGTAGGCACAGGCATCGAGAAGCTCGGCAATCTTCCACTTGTTGTTGACGGGCATTATTGCGCTTCTCTTTTCATCGTTTGAGGCGTGGAGGGATATGGAGAGGGTGATCGGAAACTCTTCCTCGGCAAGCTTGCGGATTCCGGTCACGACACCGCAGGTGGAGAGTGAGATATGGCGGTAGCCGATATTGAGTCCCGTTTCGGCATTTACGAGCTTCAAGAACTTGATAACGTTATCGTAGTTGTCAAGCGGCTCGCCGATGCCCATCATTACGATATTGGAGATGCGCTCACCCGTATCGCGCTGTGCGGCGATGATCTGACCGAGAAGCTCGGAGGGGAGCAGGTCGCGCACCTTGCCACCGATGGTTGAGGCGCAGAAGCGACAGCCCATGCGGCAACCGACCTGACTTGAGATGCAGATGGTGTTGCCGTGCTTATAGCGCATAAAGACGCTTTCGACGCAGGCGCCGTCGTGGAGTGCGAAGAGATATTTGACCGTGCCGTCGATTTTTGACACCAGCTTTTCCTCTACGGCAGGGAGCGTGTCAACGCATTCCTCCTTTAGTCGCTCTCTGAGCGCCTTGGAAAGAGTGGTCAATCCGTCGATTCCCACACCGGAATGCAAACCGGAAAAGGTTTGCTTCGCGCCGAATTTC
>JAZRAF010000016.1:0-2199 GCA_045634425.1 Eubacteriales bacterium
CTCCGGGAACTCCTCGTGATATTCGGGAAAGCTGACCTTGAATTGCCATTCCGCATTTGGAGTGGCATTTTTCTTTTTGTCGGGCATACTGCACCACGCACAGAGAGCGCGTCGGGCGTAATCGATACGTTCACGCGGATCTCCGTCCTTCAGTGAGCCGTCGGCATTATGAAAGAGATACCCACGGGCAAGGATGGTGAAAATGCGGGCAAAGCCCTTGAAATCTTTGATCATATCGGTGGTAAACCTGCCGAGAAAAGATGTGTCCTTGCCGTTTGATACGGTATAGGTCGGCTGACCGATATAGGCTTTATATTCGTTCCATTCGTTTGTCACTTTCGGTCAACCTCCTTCTTTAACGCAAATTTCTCAACGGATTCCCAAAGCACATCCCAAAGGAATGACCGCTTATTGAGAGCAACCACATATTTGACCGCCGTGGCAGGCTTGCAGATGCCCTTGACAAGTTCCAAGCACTTCTTGGCAACTGCCTCGCGATAGTTCGTGCCAGATAGCTTGTCCGTATAGGCTTTGAGCAGAGCTGTCATTTCGGGAGAATCACCCTCATAGTGCAGCCTTGCGCGGTTCTGCTGAATGTTATCGTTGTCGGTATCCATAATCAGATCACCGAGCAAACGGTAACCACCGCAACGGAAATCCGAGAACAGATCGTAATACTCGGTAAATTCCTCCTCGGGCAGATACTTGCAGAGGAATAACGTTCTCTCATCCTCGGTCATAAAGTGCCACTTTTCCTCGCGTATCGCACGGCGGATCTCGCTCACACGGTCGGCAGGGAGATTGACAAACAGAGCGTAAAGCTCGTCGGCATCGTAGGTATTTTCCTCGTCACGCATAAACAGGACGCGGTTGATGCCTTTTTTCTTTGCCTTGGCGTTCGGGAGGTGCTGACTTGCCCGGATGCGCTTCAAACAGCTCTCATAAGTACCGACAAGCGCCTTGATACGTTCAAGGATATCGGGATCAAGCTTTTTCTCCCACCCCTGCTCGGTAGCAAAGGTGAAAAGCTCGGAAGCCTTCGCCGGCTTGCGCTTTGCCTTGGGTGTGTTCTTTTTGAGCATCTGCGCGTAATACGGCAACTTCTCCAAATTGGAGCTGACACCCTGCCAATCGGTCGAGCCGAAATATTCCTTGAATTGTTCGTCAAAGGTAGGCTCATACCACGGACGGCGCTCCTCGGAGCTTTCAAGAATGGTCTTGTATTTGAGAAAACTGCTTCGCTTGACCTTCTTACCGCCAAGATAAGCGGACAGATCGGGCTTGATACCGCTTTTTGCGGAGTCGATCTCAAGTCCCGTAAGTATTGCGAGCGTTTCGGTTTCCTGTCTGCATTTCTCCTTTGTCTCGGCGCTGATGTTCTCATCGTATGCGATGATACTGCGGTCAAGTGCCGCATTGGAGATTTGACCGACACGGGAAGAAAAGGTGTTGCGGATAGCCTCAAAGCGAGCGTACCAATCGTGCGCGTTATGTATCAGCGGATCAGCGGAAGGTATCTGCAAAAGCGGCAACGCCGTCTGATGTGTGATGGCATAATCGCCCCCTGCATAGTTCTGCATAACGCAATCGTTCAGTATCGGCTCGGCTATAGTCTTTATCATATCGCCGTCGTAGTCAGCACCGCCAAGGCGTTCGGCAATGAGCGCCGTGGGAGATACCATAACCACGTCGGTCAAGTGCGATAGGTATATGTCGCGTAAGCTGTGTTCCTTTTCCTCGGCAGGTTCAGCCAATACCTCCTCGTTACGCGCAATATGCGGATTGCGGAGCAAGGTGTAGCGGTCTTGGGCATCGTATGCGGCACCCGGAGCGTAGATCTCCGAGTCCTTGAGGACACTATTCATGAGTGACATCTGCAAGCGGTATGCCTTCTCGCTCACGTTTGCATAGGGTTGAACGAGATAATACAGAAAAGAAATGAGGTCAGCCGAGAGGAAACGGTTATCACCGGCAATCAAGAGCTTGCCTACGGCATAGTTTTTTAGCACCTTTTCTGCAAGAGCATCAAGCTCGTTTTCGTAATAGGATTCGTTTATAAATAAAGGGTTGGTATAAAGCAGGTCTGCGAGCTTGCTTTCTTTTTTCTTCTTTACGGCAAACCAATAATCCTCATGCTCACGGAACATCTCACGGCGATAGTCCTCGTTGGCAATCAGATCATAGTACCTCTGCTCGGTC
>JAZRAF010000017.1:0-3889 GCA_045634425.1 Eubacteriales bacterium
GGAAAGCCTCTTTTAAGAAACTTTCCCCTCAACCTATATAAAATCCTATAATTATCTGTTGTTGATGATCTTGGTAAGCTCAACGGGATCAACGATTTCGTCGCCCTTGTAAACTCTCATGTTACCGGAAGCGATCTCGTCGATAAGGATAACCTCGCCGTTGTTATAACCGAACTCGAACTTGATATCCCAAAGATCAAGACCGATAGTCTTAAGGTCGTCTGCAACGATCTTGGTGATCTTGAGGGTCTGGGCCTTCATGCTCTCAAACATCTCGGGAGTCATAACGCCGAGAGCTGCAAGTCCCTCGCCGGTAACCAGCGGGTCGCCCTTCTCGTCATTCTTGAAGGTGCACTCAACGTAGCCGCCCTCAAGCTTGGTGCCGTTCTTGATGTACTCGCCGTATCTGCGAACGAAGCTGCCTGTTGCAACAAGACGGCAGATAACCTCAAGACCGCCACCGCCAAGCTCCTTGCCGAAGCACTCTGCGGGGAGAACCTCCATAGTAGCCTCGTCGATATTTGCACTTACGTAGTGGGTCTTGATTCCGGCCTTCTTAAGAAGCTCGAAATAGTGGATAGAGGTTTCGAGATTTGCCTTACCGATACCTTCGATGGTAAGACCAACGGTGTTTTCACCGGGATCAAAAACGCCGTCCTTGCCGGTGCAGTCGTCCTTGAACTTGAGCATAACGTTGCCGTTGTCGAGGGAATAAACGTCCTTGGTTTTTCCAGTATAGATCTTTTTCATAGCTACCTCCGTTAGGCAAGAGAGAATAATACGAGCTCGTTTTAAAGATACTGATTTCGGTCAATACTGCGGTAAAAACTCTCATAATATGGTATATTACTTCAAATTTTTAACCTTGTCTTGCCACAAAATCAGTTATCTTGAAAATTCCGTAGGAACTCTCAGGCCTTAATTTTAAGATGATTTTGGTGCTTGGCGCTCGAAGCCAAGTAATACTTTGCGAGGGTGACAAGTGCCTAAGGCACTGAAAATTAGGCCTGAGAGCGGGCTCGGGTTATTCTCTCTTGCCTAAAGTGCAAATAAATTTACGGGAATATTTTAGCACAAAAATTTCTATTTGTACATACTTTTTTTGAAAAAAATTCCTTTTTTCTTAAATTGTCAAAAAACCACCCGCAGACGAAAGCGCTTTTTATGTAAAATCCCGATAACCCGAAAGGGCACGCCGCAGCACCAAAACAACACCTCTGACACCAGGGTCGTGTGAAATTATCCGCTATATCCTTGTAAACTAAAGTTGTCATAATCACTGATTTTGCCACTCATCGCCCCTCTCTACGCGCCTCGGCGTTTGTGTAAAAACGACAAAAACCGGGGTGCAATATCGTCGTTTTTGTGCCTGTTTGAGGACTAATTTCATATTGACTTTTCTTATATTATATGTTAAAATATTCGCGTAGAACGGGTTTTTGTAACTGACGGACCGCGGACAACCGCAAGGGAGCAAAAACTGTGTATTATATGTCGACCGTCTGGGCAGTTCTTACCGTATGGGGTAAGACCGCCCTTTTTTGATTTTATAAATAAATCCCAGGAGGAAAAGAATATGAAAAAAGTTGCCGTCATAATGGGCAGCGACAGCGATCTTCCGATCGTTGAAAAAGGAATCAAGGTGCTTGAGGATTACGGCATCCCCTTCGAGGTGCACGTTTATTCAGCACACAGAACACCCGCCGAGACCTCGGCGTTCGTCTCTGGCGCGGCTGATGCCGGCTTCGGTGTTATCATCGCCGCCGCAGGTATGGCAGCTCACCTCGCAGGTGCTATCGCAGCCAATACCGTCCTTCCCGTGATCGGCATTCCGATCTCCTGCAAGAATACGGGCGGTGTAGACGCTCTTTGGTCCACCGTACAGATGCCCTCGGGTATCCCCGTTGCCACCGTTGCTATCGACGGTGCTGCAAACGCCGCTCACCTCGCGGCCGAGATCATCGCACTTTCCGACCCCTCACTCACCGAGAAGCTTATCGCGGTAAGAGCAGCAGGTAAGGAAACCGTTCTCAAGAAGAACGCAGCGATCGAAGAAAAATACAACCACTGATCTAATTTCTCCGGAGGAAATATAAATAATGGGAGTTTTTGGTATAATCGGAGACGAGCGCACTAACGTTGCCGACAGCGTGTATTACGGACTTTACGCGCTTCAGCACCGCGGCCAGTCGTCGTCCGGTATCGCAGTAAACGATGACGGCGTTTTCACCCTTCATAAAAATTCGGGCCTTGTAAACGACGTCTTTACCCGTCAGACCCTTGACGCACTCGGCAAGGGTAAAATGGCTATCGGCCATTCCCGCTACGGCACCCTTACCACAAAGGATAAGGCAAATGCCGAGCCCATCGTCGTAAATCACATTAAGGGTAGACTTGCAGTAGCTACCGAGGGTTGCCTTGTCAACGCACTTGAGCTCAGACACGAGCTTGAGCTTCAGGGTATGATCTTCCACACCACCTCGGACGCTGAGCTTATCTCCTACGTCATCACCAAGGAGCGCATCACCTCCGCCTCGATCGAGGAAGCGGTCTCCAAGGCTATGGGCAAGCTCAAGGGCGGCTATTGTCTGCTTCTTATGTCCCCTCAGAAGATCATCGCAGCTCGCGATGAGCACGGCCTTCACCCCCTCTGCTACGGCAAAAAGGACAACGGCCAGTACATAATCGCAACCGAGACCTGCGCGCTTGACTCCGTCGGCGCAACCTTCGTGCGCGAGATCGAGCCCGGCGAGATCGTCGTATTCTCAAATGAAGAGGGAATCAGATCTATTAAGGACCACTGCAACAAGTGCGACCCCGCACTCTGCGTGTTCGAATACGTATATACCGCACGCCCCGACTCCGTAATCTCGGGCTGTTCGGTCCACGATGCAAGAAAAATGGCAGGCGCACTGCTTGCTAAGGCACATCCCGTTGAGGCCGACGTCGTAGTCGGCGTTCCCGACTCCGGCCTTGATGCGGCAATCGGCTACGCACAGGAATCCGGCATTCCCTACGGCATAGGTCTTATAAAGAATAAGTACATTGGCAGAACCTTCATCGCCCCCGGCCAGAGCGCAAGAGAGGATATGGTAAGAATCAAGCTTAACCCCCTCTCCTCCACCGTAAAGGGCAAGAGAGTAGTCCTCGTTGACGACTCTATCGTCCGCGGTACTACCTGTGCAAGAATAGTAAGACTCCTTCGCTCCGCAGGCGCGACCGAGGTACACCTCCGCTCCTCCGCGCCCCCCTTCCTCAACCCCTGCTACTACGGCACCGACATCGACTCGAAGGATGCCCTCATAGCAAACAACCATACCGTTGAGGAGATCGCGCGCATCACAGGCGCAGACACTCTTGGCTACCTCCGCCTTGAGGACGTCTACAAGCTCGGTGCATCCGGCAACTGCAAGGGCTATTGCACCGCCTGCTTCGACGGCAACTATCCCACCGAAACTCCCAGTTGCTTAAAATCCAAATACGATTCCAAAATTTCCGAAAATAAAAATAACTGATCGAAAGTGAGAAACCGAAAGTGAAGAATTCAAGATCTGAAAGCTACGCAGCAGCCGGCGTTGATATTACCGCAGGCTATAAGGCAGTTGAGCTTATGAAGGCTCATATCGCAAGAACCGTTACCGCAGGTGCAGACACCGATATCGGCGGCTTTGGCGGCCTGTTCGAGCTCGACCTCACCGGCATACAGAAGCCCGTACTTGTAAGCGGCACCGACGGCGTTGGTACCAAGCTTAAGATAGCATTCCTTATGGACAAGCACGATACCGTTGGTATTGACTGCGTTGCAATGTGCGTAAACGATATTATTTGCGTTGGCGCAAAGCCCCTTTTCTTCCTTGACTACATCGCATGCGGCAAGAACGTTCCCGAG
>JAZRAF010000018.1:0-6335 GCA_045634425.1 Eubacteriales bacterium
CAGCAGGCAGACTTCGAGGCTCTCTACGAGGCTCTCGAGGGCAACCCCGTTTGTATCAGATTCCTTGATCCCCCTCTCCACGAGTTCGTTCCCACCACTGAGGAAGATATTGCACTTCTTGCAAAGGCTCAGGGCAAGACCGTTGAGGACATCAAGTCTATAATCGCTTCTCTCCACGAGTTCAACCCCATGATGGGTCACCGTGGATGCCGTCTTGCAGTAACCTATCCCGAGATCGCAGCAATGCAGACCAAGGCAGTTATCCGCGCGGCTATCAACGTCCAGAGCAAGCACCCCGGGTGGAACCTCGTTCCCGAGATCATGATTCCCCTTGTAGGCGACGTTAAGGAGCTTAAGTACGTTAAGAAGGTAGTTGTTGAGACCGCTGACGCTGAGATCGCAGCAGCAGGCGCTACCCTTAAGTACGAGGTTGGTACCATGATCGAGATCCCCAGAGCTTGTCTCACCGCTGACGACATCGCAGCAAACGCAGACTTCTTCTGCTTCGGTACCAACGACCTTACCCAGATGACCTACGGCTTCTCCCGTGACGACGCAGGTAAGTTCCTTGATGCATACTACGATGCAAAGATCTTCGAGAACGATCCCTTCGCTAAGCTCGACACCACCGGTGTTGGTAAGCTCATGAACATGGCGATCACCCTTGGCCGTCCCGTAAATCCCAAGCTTCACGTTGGTATCTGCGGCGAGCACGGTGGTGACCCCACATCCGTTGAGTTCTGCCACAAGATCGGCCTTGACTACGTATCCTGCTCTCCCTTCAGAGTACCGATCGCAAGACTTGCCGCAGCCCAGGCAGCTCTTTCCAACAAATAATTCTCACCCATTCGGGTGAAACAAAATGCGCATCCCTTTCGGGGTGCGCATTTTAATTATTTGTAGCGAAAGAGCGTTTTGTGTAGGGGCGATTCACGAATCGCCCGGTTTTCCCGTTTAACCTCCTTGACAATATTACCTATCGGTGCTACAATAATGATAGCCCATGTGGATACTATTAAATAAATAGGAGGATTTTATTATGGGACAGGCATATGCAGTTAATGCAATAATTGTAAGAGATGATGGACGCACTGTTGATTATCGTCAAAGGTGTCCGCATTGTGGACACGTTCCGCAAATGTCAAAAATGTGTGGAGCGTATGCTTCGCCCGGAGGCTCTCATTCATATACCGTTTGCTTTAGTTGCGGAAAATCCTTCGAGATAATTTTAAGGAGAGAACAATAAAGGTGTAACAATGGATAAGAAGGACTTAAACAGTAAAGACTTTTACGAGCAGGCGTGCTCTTATTTCTATTACCACGCAGGGCAGAGAACCACGATGATAAACTACTTCATCGCCGCATTCGGTGCGTTTATCGCTTTGTACGGCGCGCTCATTTCGGTCTATACCGTCGCAAGTATGCTGATCGCCGTGTTTATGGGCATCGTGTCTGCGATATTCTTTATGATCGACCTGCGCAACAAATTCGACGTTAAAAAGAGTGAAAACGTCATCCGTCAGATCGAGCGTGACCACGGTGTCGACAAGCCCGTTGGTGACTATCCCTACGGCGTTTTTAGCAACGAAACCAACATATATAAGTACTACAACCTCAAAAACCGCCGCATAGGCAACGAGTATGCAAAAATGCGCAAGCTTGCAAAGCTCGTAGCAAAGGGCAAGGCCGACGAGGGCGAGCTCGACGCAAGGATCTCCGCATTCGTACAGAGCGACCCCACCGTGTCCTATCACGAGGTAAAGGACAGCCTTACACAGGAGTCGATAATTCCGCTTTCCTTGTGCATCAAGCTTCTGTACGTCCTTTGTATGATCATCAGCGCACTCGCATTCGTGTTCGCGCTGCTTGTGGTTTTGAATGTATTTTGATCCCCAAAAGAGCGTGTAAATCCACGCTCTTTTTTCTTTTTTAAAATACTATTGACTTTCCGCGCCGAAGGGTTTATAATGGTGCAGGTGAGGTGATTTTATGATAGGATATTTGCTTGTCCTGCTCGTTGTAGCATTAAATATGGGCGAGAGCATCGCCGTCAAGGCATACGCTAGAAAGTATAATAGCGGCGGCTTTATAATGAATGCCATAATCGCGCTTTTCGCCTGCGCATTCTTCGTTATTAAGGTGCTTATCTCCGGAGAAAGCTTCAACTTCCTCGGTGATATGATCCCCTATGCGCTTGTGAATTCCGTGTTCTACTTCTGCGGCTTCTATCTTGCATACGTAGCCTTCAAGATCGGCCCGTTTGGCCTTACCCGTCTTATAGCGAGCTTCTCGCTCTTGATGCCGATATTCTACGGAATATTCTTCTTAAACGAGTCTACGACCGTCTTTACGTACATCGGTATTGCGCTTATCATTGCCGCAATGTTTATGATGAACTACAAGGGCAAGAGCGCCACCGCCGAAAAGAAAGAGGGCGCGGTTTCCCTTAAGTGGTTTGTATGTATTCTTTTATCCACCGTCTCAAACGGCTTTATCTCAATAATGACCAAAATGCAGCAGGTCAAGTTCGGTGACGTTTGCTCCGAGGAGTTTCAGATCATCTCGATCGGCGGCTCGTTCATCTTCCTTGCGATCTTAGGACTGATCATCGACCGCAACAACCTTGGCTACGTTCTCAAAAACGGCACCCTCTACGGTGCAATCTCCGGCCTTTTCAACGGCGCGAAGAACTTCATAATCCTCTTCATTTACTCGCTGCTCCCGATTTCGATCGTCTCCCCCCTCAAGTCGGGCCTTGCGATCATCTGCTCCTTCCTTCTTTCCACCATCGCCTACAAGGAAAAGTACTCCCTTATGCAGAAGATCGGCGTTGCCTGCGGCGGCGTAGCAGTCGTAATTCTTACAATAGTATAAAATAAAAGGATAGAGAATCTTGTTCTCTATCCTTTTTCTTGTACAAAAAATCAGGCACTCCGACAAGCGTCAGAGTGCCTGATTTTTATAAAAAGGTTATATAAATCGCCACAAAATTCCATCAAGGAAGTTGTTTTGTTATATTAGCGGATGCTATATACCGAGCGAAGCTTGATATTCTTTGCCTCGCCCTCGAGGATCTTTACGCGCACCTCACCTGCATTCATATCGAAGAAGTTATCCGAAAGAATGAAATCGGTGTCAGGGGAGTAGATCTCGATGCTCTTTGCATATGCCTTGGCGCGTACTACGATCTCGTCGCCTACTACCTCTGCGGTAAGCTCGGGGTCCTTGAAGTCGAAGTGCTTGGGTGCGGTGAAGAGGACGGTGCCGCTCGATACGGTAGCGCCGCTCTTGTCAAGAAGCTCGTAGGAGTAGTAGTTGTTGCGCACGTCGGTCTTGTTGAAATCGCGCTCGCAAAGGGTATATACCGAGTGGGGCGCAACGGTAACGGGCTCCTCAAAGGACTCAATTACCTTGCCATCTGAGCTGCGCAGGTATGAGCGAACGGTGCCGACAAACTCGGTGAGGGTGTCGTTGGTGATGCTGAGCTCTGCCTTGGTCTCGTAATCGTAAAGCTTAGGCTCGAGGATCACGTAAGGACGGGTGGTCTTTTCGCCCGTTTCGCGGCAGGAGATAAGCACGGGGTTGTAGAAGCGCTTTGCATAGTAGTGAAGCGCCTTAAGTCTGCCGTAGTAGTCGATGCTTGCCCAGGATGCAACCGGCCAGATATCGTTAAGCTGCCAGTAAAGCGAGCCCATACATCTGCCTCTGTCGCGGCGCATATGCTCAATGCCGTACTTGATCGCCTCAGCTTGAAGAAGCTGAGATGCGTAAAGAAGCGTGCCGAAATCGGTGGGGTAGAGGAAGGTCTGGGAAAGGTAGTCAACTATCTTCGCATTCGCACCGGTGTTTCTCTGGTGCTGCTCCATAACGCGGGAGAAGATGTTTCTGTCCTCGGGCAGGGTGAACTGATTTACAGTCTTTTCGCAGGGGAAGGACTGGAAGCCAAACTCGGAAGCATAGCGGAAGTGATGGTTTCTGTACTCGCTGAAGGGCTTGCCCGCGTGCCATACCTCCCAATAGTGCGCATCGCCAAAGTTCTCGTTGTTCGGGTCGATAAAGCGGCCGCAGGTAACGGGAGAGGTGTGAATGTAGGGAATATATGGGCAGACCTCCTTGTGAATGTCTGCGATAATGCCCTCGAAAAGCTCGATGTCAACGGGGATGCAGATCTCCTTCGTCCTCTGGTTCGCACAGCCCTCACCGCAGGACTCAACCTCGTTGTTTCCGCTGATGATAGCGATGGACGCGTGGTGACGAAGACGCTCGAGGTTCTGTCTTACCTCGGTCTTGATGTTCGCATACATTCTCTCATCGGGAAGGTAGAAGGAGCAGGCAAACGCAAGGTCGAAGAATACGATAAGACCCATCTCGTCGCAAAGATCGAAGAACCAGTTGTCGGGGTAATATCCGCCGCCCCAGATACGGATGGCGTTGAAGTTAGCATCCACACATCTCTTAAGAAGCACGCGTGAGCGCTCCTTGTTTATGCGGGAGAAGATGTTGTCCTCGGGTATGTAGTCAGCACCCATAGCAAAGAAGCGGATACCGTTGCACTCGTGCATAAAGCTCTCGCCCCATCTGTCCTTCTCGCGGATAAGCTTCATTGAGCGAAGGCCTATTCTTTTTGAACACGTATCGAGGATTTTTGTGCCATCTACCACCTCTGCAGTGACCGTATAAAGGGGCTGTGCACCGAGTGTACGGGGCCACCAAAGCTCAGGGCTCTCAACCTCGTACTCCTCGTTGGCCTTTATCTCAACACTCACGCCGTTAGGCGCAGCTAACGTTACACGGGTGGTGGCTTCCTTGTCAGTTGTTACGTTAGGTGTAATGTAAACTTTACAATTTTCGTGTCTTTGAGTTATATGAAGCTCGGTGATCCTTGCGGAATCGTGCACGACGAGGTAAACCGGGCGCCAGATACCCATATCGGGAAGGAAGGGACCCCAGTCCCAACCGAGCATACAGTGTGCCTTTCTTACGTATCCGAAGCCTGCAAGCGCCTGCGGATTCTTGAAAAGGTCAAGCTCCTTTGCCTTTTCCTGTGCGTAGTAAAGAGGTGTGTGACACTCTACGGCAATGGTGTTCTCGCCGTCTGTGAGAATATCGGTAACGTCAAACTCATATTCAACGTGCATATCGTCGGTGTATGCAATATGCTTGCCGTTGAGGTAAACGTCGCAGAATGTGTCAAGTCCGTCGAAGTGAAGCGAAACCTTGTCGCTGGTTTTCTTGTAGTCGAACTTGCGCTCGAATTTATAATCGTGATAGGAAAGCTCCAGGGCAGGGTACTCGTTATCACGGTAGTAAGGATCGGGGATAAGCTCGTTATTAAGCAGGAAGGAGTACATCGAGCCGGGCACGGTGCCTGTGCAGTCAAAGCCGTTACCCGTCATTCTCCACTCGCCGCAAAGTGAAATGTTTTTCATACGTTTAATCCTTTCGGTTAAGGTTATCGAGTCTATTATATCACGGTAAATCTACTTTATCAATATATAAATACAATTTTTATCCCTAGGTACAAAAAGCACCCGAAGCGCTTTTTTGCGCTCGGGTGCTCGGAATTTATGAAATTACTTTCTGGGAGCGAGGATAAGCTTGGTAAGCTCAACGGGCTCAACGATCTCATTACCCTTGTAAACTCTCATATTACCGGATGCGATCTCGTCGATAAGGATAACGTCCTTGCCGTTGTAACCGAACTCAAACTTGATATCCCAAAGGTCAAGGCCGATGCTCTTAAGGTCGTCCGCAACGATCTTGGTGATAGCAAGGGTCTGCTCCTTAAGGCTCTCGAACATCTCCTTGGTCATAACCTTGAGTGCAACAAGGCCCTCACCGGTAACAAGGGGATCGCCCTTCTCGTCGTTCTTGAAGGTGCACTCAACGTAGCCGCCCTCAAGTCTGGTGCCGTTCTTGATATACTCACCGTATCTTCTTACAAAGCTACCGGTAGCAACGAGACGGCAGATAACCTCAAGACCGTTACCACCCTGAGCCTTACCCAAGCACTCTGCAGCAAGAACCTCCATAGTACCAACCTCAACGTCAGCACTAACTTACTGATTTTTTATTCCTGCTTCCTTAAGCATCTCAAAATAGTAAACAGAGGTGCGGAGGTTGGTCTTGCCAATGCCCTCAATCTTAAGTCCTACGCTGTTCTCGCCGGGATCGAACACTCCATCCTTGCCGGTCCAATCGTCCTTGAACTTGAGAAGCACGTTGCCGCTCTCGAGCTTGTAAACGTCCTTGGTCTTGCCTTCGTAAGTCTTGATCATGGTATTACTCCTTTAATACTTGATTTACGCTCTTATTCTATCACAATCTTCTCTGAT
>JAZRAF010000019.1:0-16920 GCA_045634425.1 Eubacteriales bacterium
CGATCCCTCTGTAAACAAAAACTATCTTGCTCAGATCTTCCGCATCGTTCCCAGCAAGGATGCTACCATTCTCACCGGCTCAAAGCTTCCCGTAAGCTCGATCCCCTCCGGCTCGACCACCATCGGCGACTGGGTTCCCGGCGAGCGTGTGCTTATCCAGATATTCGACAGCTCCAAGCGCCACTATATCCGTTACGGATCAAACCAGGATAACGGAAAGGACCAAACCGAGATAATCATCGTTAACGCAGACGGTACTATCGACCCCACCACCCCCGTGCAGTGGGATTACTCCAAGCTTTCCAAGATGGAGATCTACCCCGTTGACGACGAGCCCCTCACCTTCTCGGGCGGCAAGCGCGGACAGGTAGACAACTACTCGGCGCTCGGTACGTTTGACAACTTTGACGCTGTCGACCGCGCAGTCGTATACACCTACTTCAACGATGCCCCCTCGAAGTACACCTACTTTAACCGCAATATTCAGATAACCCGCTCCAACGTAACCGTCAAGAATATTCAGCACGTGCTTTACGACGACGTTGAGACCTCAGCACCCTATCACGGCTTTATTGCGGTTCTTACCGCAACCGACGTTACCGTCGAGGGTATGATCTTCCAGAAGCAGAAGACCTTCAGAACCATAGGCTCGGGCGGCGACGTAGGAATGGGATCGTACGAGATACAGGCGGAGTCCTCCAACAACGTTACCTGGCAGCATTGCAGACAGTCCAACTTCTTTGAGCCCGACGGAAGCGTTAAGTCCCGCGGCTATATGAACACCGACTACTGCAGAAATTTGACCTTCAACGATATGCTCTCCTGCTCGTTCGATGCGCACAAGAACCTCTACAATGCAACCCTTAAGAACGTCACCGCAGAGCATCTTAACTTCATCGGCGCAGGTACCATTAAGCTTGAAAACGTTACCGTTTATACCGACGGCAACGGCGCGGGCCTGATCTTCAGACAGGACTACGGCTCAACCTGGTGTGGTGAGGTCTACGTTGACGGCCTTACCCTTAAGAGCTCCTACGAAACCAACCTCTTATCCATCATCGAGGTCTACTATACCAACCACGACTTCGGCTTTACCTGCCATCTTCCCAAGAAGGTCTACCTCAACAACGTAAAGGTGCAGAAATTTGAGTATGAGATGAAGGACGGCGTAAGAATCGAGCGCATACTCGATACCAACCCCACGGCTCTCTCCCTCTACCGCAATCTTGAAGGATACGCTAACGTCGACATTTCCGATCCTAACGCTACAATGTCCAGCTACACAAACGACTACAAGAAGTGTAACTGCCACGAGGTATATAACGGCACGAAGTCGTTTAACGATACCGACGGCGACGGCAGATGTAACAACGATATGGATCCCAACGACGGCTACTCGGTATGGTGCTGGGGCTTTGAAAACGATCCCGACAAAACGGCGAACGCAAACCCCTATATCCCCACCGAGGAGATATACATCACAAACTGCGGCAACCTTAAGATCCTGATCCCCAACACCCCTCAGTTTGAGGACGTCAAGGTCTATATCGACGGCGAGCTTCAGCCCTAAATTTAACACGGTAGGCCCACACGCTGGGTCTACCGAAACGAAAAAAGAAAGACTAAAACATGAAAAAAATATTACTTTTGATCATTTCCATCATGCTCGTGCTTGCACTTGCAGCGTGCGGCGACACCCCCTGCACCGAGCATACCGATGCTGACAGCAACGGCAAGTGCGACACCTGTGGCGCTACCGTCGAGCCCGAGAGCGGAGACGAGGGTGGCAGCACGAATGAAGACGACCTCGTTCTTGTAAAGGACGGCGCAACCAACTTTGCGGTAGTAACCGCTATGAACATCCCCGGCAAGGTAGAGACCTACGTCAACACCTTTATTTCTAACCTTAACCGCTATTACCTTGCAGACAAGGCACTCAAGCTCAATTACGACGCGCCCGGATTTGATGATACCATCGAGATCATATTCGGCTCTACCACCCATCGCGGAGAGCAGTTTAAGCGTGACGAGCATTACCTTGGCTACACCGGCTTCTCCATTGAGGTCATCGGCAACAAGCTCTTCGTGCTTGCCGGCGGCGAGAAGGGCTATCAGAACGCTATTGAGTATCTCGAAGAGACCCTCTTTGATCTTGAGAGCTACAGCAACACTATCGATCAGCTCGTAATTCCCGGCAATACAAATTACGAATACATCCCCGACAAATACGACATCGAAAGCCTTACGATCGACGGTACTGACGTATCCGAGTTCGTTCTTACCTACACCTCCTCCTCCAAGATCGCAAAGAGCTCTGCCCTTATCCTTCAGGAAACCATCTACAAGCAGGCAGGCGTTTGGCTTCCCTACGTTGCACCTAACAAGATAACCGACGATCAGAAGGTAATCTACGTTGAGTTCACCAAGGGTGATGCCGAGCGCAGAACCGACGGCGGCGCCATCGTATACGTAAAGGGCGGCGACCTTCACATTGAATGTGAATTTGAAAACAAGTTTGAGGAGATCGTGTACTCGTTCATCGATGCAAAGCTTTCCTCCGCTAAGGTAAAGATCGCCTCGAGCTACACCTACACCAAGGACGTTCGTAACATTTATTATAAGGACTACGGCGCAGTTGGTGACGGCCTTACCGACGACTTCTTCGCACTTAAGGCATGCCACGAGTATGCAAACAAGTACGGCCACACCGTAAATGCAGATCCCAACGCCGTTTACTACATCGGCCGCGAAAACGGCACTCAGAGCATCTACATCAAGACAGACACCTATTGGAACTGCTGTACCTTCATCTGGGATGACTCGGTTATCGATAAGCCCAGCGAGAGCAAGGCATTCCAGGCGTCCATCTTCAAAATCACCGCTGACAATCCGAGCTACACCATCAGCGGAAGCAAGCTTCCCGTAACGTCGGTTATGTCCGGCTCTACCTCCATCGGCGATTGGAAGCCCTCCGAAAGAGTTATGGTAGTCCTTAGCGACAGCACCAAGCGCCACTACATCCGTTACGGCGCTAACCAGAATAACGGTAGTGCACAGGTTGAGCTCGTAATCGTAAATCCCGACGGCTCTATCGATCCCGACACCCCCATTCAGTGGGATTACACCGATCTTTCCAAGATGACCGTTTACCCCGTTAACGACACTCCCATCACCGTATCCGGCGGTACTAAGGGTCAGGTAGACGACTACGGCGCAATGGGCACGTTCGACAATTACCACAACATAAACCGCACGGTAATACACACCTATTTCAACACCGCACCCTCGGAGTATAATTACCACGCACGTAACATCGCCATAACCCGCTCTAACGTAACCATAAAGAACCTCGAGCACATCCTTCACGACGACGTTGAGACCTCCGCACCTTATAACGGCTGGATCGCAGTAAATAACTGCACAGACGTTGTGGTTGAGGGTATGATCGTGCAGATGCAGAAAGGCTTCGCTACCACAGGCGCGGCAGGCACGAGCGTTGGTATGGGCTCATACGAGTTCAGCGCAGGCTATGCAAACCGCCTTACCTGGCGTGCCTGCAGAATCTCCAACTTCTTCGAGCCCGACGGAAGAGTTACCTACGACGGTAACATGGGTACCAACTACTGTAAGAACCTTATGTTCGACAACGTAGTAAACCACTCCTTCGACGCACACTGCGGTCTTTACAACGGTACTATCAAGGATTCCACCATCGAGCACCTTAACTTCATCGGCGGCGGTACTATCAAGTACGAGAACGTAACCGTTTATACCGACGGTGCCAGCGCTGCGATGACCTACCGTTCCGACTACGGCTCTATCTGGAACGGTGACGTTATCATAGACGGTCTTACCCTTAAGACATCAAAGGCAGCGCCCAATCTTTCGGTAATAGGCGTAACCTACACCAACCACTACTTCGGCTACACCTGCTATCTCCCGAGAACCGTTTCAGTCAACAATGCGAAGATCATTCGCTACAGCTTCAAGATGGAGAACGGTATCAGAATCGAGACCGAGGTGGCACAGAATCACGTTCCCCTTCACCTTTACTACGCACTTGAGAAATACACCTCGGTAGATATCTCCGACCCCGAGGCAAATATGAGCGCATACAAAAACGACTACATCAAGTGTAACTGTGAGGCAGTCTATAAGAAGGCTTATCCCGATGACCCGACCAAGTGGAAGACCTTCAACGACACCGACGGCGACGGCAGATGTAACAACGACCTCAATCCCCTTGACTCCTACTCCGTATGGTGCTGGGGCTTTGAAAACACTCCCGACAAGACAATAAACGCAAACCCCTACATTCCCACACAGGAGGTTACCGTTACCAACTGTGGCAACCTCGAGTTTATAGTTCCCCCCACTCCTCAGTTCAAGGATACCGTTGTTTACATTGACGGAGTTCTTCAGAAGAAGGAAGATTAATAACAGCGCAAGCCTCGCCGCGGGCGGGGCTTGTACTCAAAAGAGGCATACGAATAATGAAGAAAACATTTTTTTTACTCATCACGCTTATCCTGATGCTCGCGCTTTTTGCCTGCGGAGGGGACACAGATCCCTGCACAGAGCACACCGATGCTGACGGCAACGGCAAATGCGACGTTTGCGATGCGACAGTAAATACTGAGGGCGGCGACGAGGGCGGCGCAGGGGCAAGCGATATTGAGCTTATCAAAAACGGCGATGCAACCTTCAATGTGGTTGCAAGCACAGAGCTTCAGGACAAGCTTGGCAAGACCCTTACAAACTTTTATAAGGACCTTAACGACCTTACCAATGGAGTGAGCTTTAAAAACGCAACCGGCGACACCGAAAGTGTAGAGATCGTCGTCGGCCCTATCACGGGCGGTGCGGCAGAGCTTGGCGCGGACCCCTACGCCTACGGATACGAGGGCTGGGCGGTAAAGATCGTCGGCAACAAGATACTCGTGCTTGCCGGCTCTAACACGGCGTACAAAAATGCGCTTGCATATCTTTCCGAAACCGTATTCGGTATCACCGACACCACAAACGAGCTCACAAACGTAACCATGAGTGCAAGCCAGGCAAAGACCGCGGCACAGACCGAGTTTGACCTTACCCTTTCGATAGACGGCAACCCAATCTCCGAGTACGTTTTTGCGGTTGATCTTGACAACACCTACGCACTCGCGGTTATCGAGGAATCCCGCGATGCTATCTACAAAAAGACCGGCGCTTATCTTAAGACCGTCGGCATCTCCGACCTTGCGGCAGGACAGAAGGCGATCTTCATTGAGACCTTAGAGCTTCGCGGCGAAGGCACCACCGACGAGGGCTTCATCATCTACGTTGAGGATGGCAGCCTCCACATCGAATCCGACTTCCCCGAAAAGCTTAAGGAGCAGGCGACCGCCTATCTTAAGAACGAGATCGCAGGAACCAAGAAATCGAGCATCAATATCGCAAACGGTACCGTAAAAAAGGTAGACGTACGCAATATTTACTATTCCGACTTCGGCGCGATAGGCAGCGGCGCGGTTGACGACTTTGACGAGATCAAGGCCTGCCACGATTATGCAAACCTTTGGGGCCACACCGTTAACGCATCCAAGGATGCGGTCTACTATATCGGCAACGGCCACGGATACGAATACATCAGCGTACGCACCGACACCAATTGGAACGGCTGTAAGTTCATCTTTGACGACAGCGGCGTTAAGGCCACCGATCCCGAGAGAACCACCGCAATATTCCACGTTGAGTCCGATTATGCCGTACAAACCTATTCCGGCAGCACCCTTCCCATCTCTTCCCTTGCCTCCGGCGCTACCAACCTTGGCTGGGCACCCGGATTTGACTGTATGATCGTCGTATATAACGATAACGTCAAGCATTTCATCCGCTACGGCGCAAACCAGGGCAGCGACTCTCAGCACGAGATACTTATGGTAAAGGCTGACGGCACGATCGATCCCTCCACCCCCGTGCAGTGGGATTACACCACCGTGACCAAGGTAAAGGTTTACCACACCGATGACCGCGCGATTACTATTAGCGGCGGCACAGAGAACGAAAAGGCAGTTGTTGAAACCATATTCAATGGCGCTGAGCTCTCACAGTACACCTACTACAAGCGCAATATCTACATCACCCGCTCGAACACAATACTTGAAAACGTCGAGCACATAATCAGCAACGATATTCCCGAGGCCGAGGGCGGCACGGGTGCACCCTATCAGGGCTCCACTCAGATCGAATACTGCTCTGACGTTACCGTAAGAGGTATGATCTATCAGCACCCCGAATTCCGTCACGTTTATAACGATCCCGGCAACCGCATGGGCTCGTACGAGATGTGGGCATCCCACTCCAACAACGTGCTTTGGTACGGATGCACGCAGTCCAACTTTTACAACAAGGACGGCAGCGTGACCTTCCACGGAATGATGAACAGCAACTTCTGTAAGAACATCACCCTTGACAATATGCTCACCTGCTCGTTTGATGCGCACCAGGGTGTATACAACGCAACCGTAAGAAACTCCACCCTTGAGCATATGAACTTCATCGGCGACGGCCTTATCACCGTTGAGAACGTTACCGTATACGTTGACGGCGAGCAGCACGCAGCGATGAACTTCCGCGACGACTACGGCGCTACCTGGTGGGGCGACGTCAAGATAGACGGCCTTACCATGAAATATTCCGACGCCACCTCCTCGTACGAGGATATCGCTATTATGAGGGTATCGTGGTACAACTGGGACTTCGGCTACAAGACCTCCCTGCCCCAGAACGTATGGCTTAAGGACATCACCCTTGAGCACATCGAGTATTCCGTTGATGCAAGCGGAAACAGAAGCGAGAATGTCATCGCAACTAACAACAGAGAGGTTTCGCTCTTCTCAAAGACCGTTGCACATAACGTCAACGACCTTTCCGACCCCAATGAGCTTATCTCAGGACAAAGCCCGAACATCAACCCCACCGATGCTACCAAGACCGTTACCCTCATCAACAAGGATCCTAAAAGACCTCTTCCTATGATCTGGCCGACCTCCAAGCAGTTCAAGGACCTTGACGTTATGGTTGACGGCGTGCTTATCATAGAGGACGGCAAGCCCGTCAAAAACTAAAAAGCAGAGTGTGAGCGCCCACACCGGGTGCTCACACCCAAAGCAAGGAAATCACAATGAAAAAATTACTGATTTTACTTCTCTCACTCCTGCTTTGCCTCTCCCTTTTTGCCTGCGGCACCGACTGCACCGAGCATACCGACGAAAACGGTGACGGAATATGCGACGTCTGCGGCGCTACGGACACAGAAAAAGGTGACACGGGGTCGGACCTCGTGCTGGTAAACGACTCAAAAACCCTTTTCAGCGTCGTTTGCTCACTCACCCTTTCCGATAGGTCCGAATCCTACGTATCGAATTTCATATTCGAGCTTAACGAGCATTTTCTTTCAGATGCAGACCTCGAACTTAAGCGCGACACCCCCGAGGATAATGACGGCGGCACCGAGATCATCTTCGGCTCACCGAAGAACCGTGGCGAGGAGTTTGTCAAGGACGGCCATTACCTTGGTCACAAGGGCTTCTCTATCGAGGTCATCGGCAACAAGCTTTTCGTGCTTGCGGGCGGTGATGCCGGATACCAGAGCGCAATTAAGTACCTCGAGGACACTCTCTTTAATCTTGAGGGCTACCTCGACACGATCGACACTCTTATAGTTCCCAAGGACACAAAATACGAGCAGCTGACCACAGGCTACGAGATAGCTGAGGTAAGCATCGCGGGCAAGAGCGCACGCGAGTTCGTCATCACCTACAATTCCACCTCCTCCCCCAAGACTGCCGCCGGCGCCCTGCAGGACGCTCTCTATAAAAAGGGAGGCATATGGGTCCCCTACGCCACAGCCGATGAGGTAACGAGCGAGCAAAGCGTTATCTACGTGCTTGACACCAAAAAGGATGCTGACCGCTCCACCGAGGGCGGCGCGATCGTCTACGTAAAGGACGGCGACCTTTATATCGAGTGCGAATTTTCAAACAAGTTTGAGGATTTTATGAGCTCGTTTATATCCTCGAAGCTTTCAAAAACCAATATTCAGATCGACAGCGACTACACCTACACCAAGGATGTAAGAAACATATATTACAAGGACTTCGGCGCGGTGGGCGATGGCGTTACAGACGACTTCTTCGCCATTAAGGATTGCCACTACTACGCCAACCTTTACGGCCATACGGTAAACTCCGACGGCCCAAACAAGACCTACTATATCGGCAACTACCTCACCGGCTCATCCACCTCAAGCATAATCGTACAGACCGACACCAATTGGCACGGATGCACCTTCATTTTTGATGACAGCAAGGTTCCCACCAACTCCGCCTGCCGCAAGTCGGCAATATTCCTTATCAAGGCTACCGACAAGGAAAGAAAGTTCAGCGGCAGCGGCGTTCCCGTCAAATCGCTTATGAAGGGCGCTACCGACCTTGGCGGCTGGGCACCCGGCACCGAATGCCTTCTTTACATTGTAAACAGCAACGAGCGCCACTATATCCGCTACGGCTCCAATGCCAACAACGGCTCCTCACAGCACGAGATACTCTACGTGCACGCCGACGGAACGATCGACCCCTCCACCCCCTTGCAGTGGGATTACGAAACGGTAACTTCCCTCACCGTTTATCCCTGTGACACCGACCCGATCACCGTCACGGGCGGCGATGGAAATCAGCGCGCAACAGTCATAACCATCGCAAACGGCGCCCGCTCAACCTACGATTACTTCGACAGAAACATAAGAATAACCCGATCCAACGTTACCCTCAGAAACATCGACCACCTTGTTGAGGGTGAGGTGCCCGAGAAGCTTGGCGGCACGGGCGCACCCTACAACGGATTTACCGCGGTTAATTACGCAAACAACGTTACCATCGAGAACCTGCTTATCCACAATCTTGTCGGATACCACCTCGAAAGCGACCCCACAAACGGAATGGGCTCATATGAGATAAGTGCCAAATATTCGAACAACGTACTCTGGAAAAACGTGACACAGGACGTTTTCTTCGATGCTGACGGCGGTGTTTCCTACGAGGGTCTTATGGGCACGAGCTACTGCAAAAACCTCACCTTTGACGGCAACTTTATTTGCTCGTTTGACGCACACGCAGGCGTTTACAACGCAACGATAAAGAACTCCACGGTCGAGCACCTTAACTTCATCGGCGATGGCCTTATCACCGTTGAGAATACCACGATCTACGTCGACGGCGCAAAGACGGCTATCCGCCTGCGCTCTGACTACGGATCGACCTGGGCGGGCGACGTTTATATGAAAAACGTTGACCTTAAATATGAAATGAAGACGAAGGATAAGAACAACATATCCGTCGTTTCATCCTCTTGGATAAACCACAATTTCGGCTACACCTGCTACCTACCCCAGCACATTTATATGGAAAACGTGCGCACCCTCGGCTTTGACGTTGTGGTAGAAAACGGCGTAAGACGGGAAACGGTAGTTGAAATCAACAAAAAGCAGCTTTACCTTTTCACCTCGGGCACCGTTTACAAGTACGCTCACGTTGACATCTCAGACCCCACCGCCCTCGTGCACGACAACCCCAACGACCTTCACGTCTGCGGTTGCGAGACCTTTAACGACACGGACGGCGACGGCAGATGCAACAACAAGGTTAAGGGCACCACCTGGTGCTGGGGCCTTGAAAGCGAGGCAAACAGAAACCTCAACATCAACCCCTATATCGGCACGAAATCAGTAACCGTTATAAACTCCGATCTCACAAATCCCCTCAGCATAGTCTGGCCGTTTACCCCTCAGTTCAAGGACCTTGACGTAACCGTTGACGGCGTGCTTATCGTAGAGGACGGCAAGGCTGTAGAATAACAAAAAAGCGCGGGCGACAGCCTATGTCGCTCGCACCAAAGGAACACCTATATGAAAAAATTACTTACGCTGCTGCTCGTGGCGCTGCTTTCGCTGGCGCTTATAGCCTGCGACACTAACTGCACCGAGCATATCGACGAAAATGGCGACAAAATCTGCGATATTTGCGGCGCTGACACCTCAAACGAGGGCGAAAAAGGTGACACGGGTACCGACCTTGTGTTCGTCGAGGACCGCGAAACCAAATTTGCGGTGGTCGCGGCAAGCTCCCTCTCAAGCGTGGCAGAGAGCTACGTTGACGCCTTTGTAAAAGATCTAAACAACAATAATCTTGACGACCGCGGACTGAAGATAAACTACGATGCCCGCGGATACGACGACGCAGTTGAGATCATCTTCGGCTCACCCTCATACCGTGGCGAGGACTTCATAAGAGATGCTCACCACCTCGGCCCCTCAGGCTTTTCCGTAGAGGTTATCCGCAACAAGCTTTTCGTGCTTGCGGGCGGTGACGAGGGCTATAAAAACGCTATCGAATATTTGAAAAGCAGCGTTTTGAAGCTGGACGTCAACAGCGGCATTATAGACGAGCTTATCATTCCTTGGAACACGAGCTTCGTGCAGCACACCACCGAGTTCCCTATCGGCGAGATCAACATCAACGGCAACAGCATTACCGATTATGTGATCGCATATCAGTGGAATTCCGGCCCCGCAAAGGAAGCGGCACGCATCTTTAAGCAGCACGTTTACGAAAGCCTTGGCCTTTGGATGACCGAGAAGGATCTTACCGAGATATCGGCCGGCGATCGCGCGATATATTTTGAGGTTACAAACGGCGACCCCTCACGCTACACCGAAAACGGCTATGCACTCTACGTCAAGGATGGCGACCTGCACGTCGAGTGTGAGCTTAGCGACAGAATGGACGACATCGTCACCGATTTTTGTAAAAGCGTGCTTTGTGAAAGCACTGTTACCCTTGGCGGCGATTATTCATACACGGTAGCCAAGCGCGACGTCTACTACTCTGAGTTTGGCGCGGTGGGCGACGGATATACCGACGACTTTTTCGCTATCAAGGCCTGCCACGACTACGCAAATCTGTACGGCCACACCGTGCACTCGGACGGCCCTGACAAGACCTATTACATCGGTAATTACCTCAGCGACAACGACAAATCCACCAGCATCGTGATCGAAACAGACACCAACTGGCACGGCTGCACATTCATTTTTGACGACAGCAAGGTTGGCCCCGGCACTCCCTGCTACTCCTCTCCCGTATTCTTGATCAAGCCCACGAAAACGGCGAGCGCATACATCAACTCCAAGATCACTGTCGACTCACTTATGAAGGGTGCTACCGATCTTGGTGGATGGACCCCCGGCGTTGATTGCCTTGTATACATTGAAAACAACAAAGAAAGACACTACATACGTTACGGCCTTAACGCCAACAACGGATCTGCCCAGCATGAGATACTCTACGTGCACGCAGACGGAACGATCGACCCCTCAACCCCCTTGCAGTGGGACTACGAAACGATCTCGGATATCTCGGTCTATCCCTGTGACTCCAAGCCCATCACCGTAACGGGTGGCGACGGCGACCAGCGAGTTAATATCAAGACCATATTCAATGGCGCCCCCTCAAGATACACCTACTACGACCGCAACATCAAGATCACGAGATCGAACGTTACCCTCAGGAATATAAACCACGTCGTTGAGGGCGAGATTCCCGAATCTCAGGGTGGCACGGGTGCTCCGTACAGCGGATTCACTAAGGTTTCCTACGCAAACAACGTCTTGATCGAGAACGTGCTTATCCACAATCTTAAGGGCTATCACCTTGAGACCAACAAGTCGAACGGTATGGGCACGTATGAGCTGAGCGCAAGCAACTCGAACAACGTGACCTGGAAAAATATCGTTCAGGACGTGTTCTTTGATGCGGACGGCGGCGTTTCTTACCAGGGTCTTATGGGCACGAACTATTGCAAGAACCTCACCTTTGACGGCAACTTCGTATGCTCCTTTGACGCGCACTGCGGAGTTTACAACGGCACGATCAAGAACTCCACCATCGAGCATCTCAACTTTATCGGCGACGGTCTTATTACCATCGAAAACTGTACCCTCTATCTCGACGGATCAAAAACGGCGATCCAGCTTCGCTCCGACTACGGCGCAACCTGGCGCGGTGACGTCTATATGAAGGACGTTGACCTCAAATATGAGATGAAGACCAAGAACAGGTATAACTTCTCCCTTATCTCCTCTGCATGGAACAACCATTATTTTGGCTACACCTGCTACCTACCACAGAACATATATATCGAAAACGTGAATATGCTCGGCTTTTCGGTCACCGTTAAAGAAGGTATCAGAAACGAGGTTATTGAGGAGGTCAACAAGAAGAAGATATATCTCTTCACCTATAACACGGTATACAACTACACAAGCGTTGACATCTCCGATCCCAACGCGCTCATAAGCTCAAAGAAAAACGACTGGAAAAAGTGCTCCTGTGGCGCCTTCAACGATACCGACGGCGATGGCAGATGCAACAACAACGTCAAGGGTCCGAGCGGACAAAACGTTTGGTGCTGGGGCTTTGAGGAGCAGCCGAACACATTGGTGAACGCCAACCCGTATATCGGCACCAAGAGCGTAACGGTCGTCAACGGAGATACCGAAAATCCCCTTGAGATCGTATGGCCCACGACCCCGCAGTTCAAGGACCTTAACGTAACGGTTGACGGTGACGTCGTGATCAAAAACGGCAAAAAGGTAGGGTGAGCTCAAAAAGAAACGTAGCACGCCATTCACAAATAACTGAATTTATGCAAAATAAATGTGAAATTTATTATAGAATACGCGCACGAAAAGTGCTATTCTAAAATAAAAAACACAAAGGAGAAACAGTTGTGACTAATTTGTTTAAAGGCGGCAAGGGCGCAAAGCTGCTTGCGACCCTGATCACACTCACGCTTTGCCTTCTTCTTTTCGCCTGTGGCGGTGACGGTGCGTGCACCGAGCACACCGACGTTGACAGTGACGGAAAGTGCGACACCTGCGGCACAGAAGTGGTGCCTGATGGCGGCGACGAGGGCGGAAATGGTGACACGGGTACCGACCTTGTGCTTGTTAGCGGCTCCAAGACCGGCTTTGCCGTAGTATCTGCCGACTCCCTCACGGATAAGGCTGAGGGCTACGTAAACGACTTTATCAAAAACCTTAACAGATATTATCTTGAGAACGGTGACCTTAAGCTTAACTACCACGCCCCCGGCTTTGACGATGCGGTCGAGATCATCTTCGGCTCACCGAAAAACCGCGGCGAGCAGTTTAAGAAGGACGAGCACTACCTCGGCTACAAGGGCTTCTCGGTAGAGCTTATCGGCAACAAGCTTTTCGTGCTTGGCGGCGGCGATAAGGGATATCAGGAGGCCGTTAAGTACCTTGAAGAAACCCTTTTCAACCTTGAAGGCTACGAGGACACGATCGACGAGCTCGTTATCCCCAAGGGCACGAAGTACGAGTCTATCCCCACCGATTACGACATCACCGAGTTTACCGTTAGTAACGCACCCATAAACGAATTCGTTATCACATATACCGACGGCTCCAAGATCGCAAAGAGTGCGGCAACGACCCTGCGCGACACCATTTACAAGGATGCGGGCATCTGGCTTGAATACGTTTCCCTCTCCGAGGTGAAGGCAGACCAGAAGGCCATATACGTTGAAAACACCAAGGGTGACAAGGACCGCACCACCGACGAGGGCTTCACCGTTTACGTAAAGGACGGCGACCTTCATATAGAGTGCGAGTTTGAGAACAAGTTTGATGCTGTTATGACCGAGTTTATCGACTCCAAGCTTTCCTCCGCAAAGGTAAAGATCGCATCAAGCTACACCTTTACCAAAGACGTGCGCAACATCTATTACGAGGACTTCGGCGCGAAGGGTGACGGCACGACCGACGATTTCTTCGCTATAAAGGAATGCCACGATGAGGCCAACAAGTACGGTCACACCGTAAACGGCACCAAGGGTAAGACCTATTACATCGGCGCGGCAAACGGCACCGAAAGCATTATCGTAAACACCGACACGTATTGGAACTGCTGCTCCTTTATATGGGATGACCGCGTGCTTGCCGACCCGAGCGAAAGCAAGGCGTACAATGCACCTATATTCAAGATAACCCCCAGCGAGGATAGCTACGTTATCACGGGCGAGGACCTTCCCGTAAGCGAGCTTCGCTTTGGCTCTACCGTTATCGAAAACTTTACCCCCGGTATGCGCGTTATGGTACATATTTACGATGACACCAAGCGCCACCACATCCGCTACGGCGGCAACCAAAACAACGGCACCGCACAGGAGGAGATAATCCTCGTCAACGCGGACGGCACCATCGACCCCTCCACCCCCTTGCAGTGGGATTACACCACCCTTTCCAAGATGGAGGTATACCCTGCCGATGAGGCACCCCTTATCCTCTCCGGCGGTACTAAGGACCAGGTCGACAACTACGCCGCACTCGGCCAATTTGACAACTACGGCTGCATCGACCGCGCACACGTTCACTCAATTCTTAACGATGCCCCCTCGACATATATGTACCACGCAAGAAACATCGAGATCAGCCGCTCGAACGTAACCGTCAAGAACATCGAGCATACGCTTGATGACGATATTGAGCACTCCGCGCCCTATGCCGGATTTGTCAACGTGCTCTACGCCACCGACGTAATCATCGAGGGTATGATCTATCAGAAGGCGAAGTACTTCTACACCACCGGCTCGGGATCGAGCGAGGTTTGGATGGGCTCGTACGAGATGCACGCCGACTATGCAAACAACGTTATATGGCGCCATTCCCGTCACTCCAATTTCTTTGAGCCTGACGGAAGCGTTGTGCAAAAGGGCTTTATGGGTACGAACTACTGTAAGAACCTTACGTTTGACGATATGGTGGTCTGCTCCTTTGACGCACATTGCAGCCTTTACAACGGCACTATAAAGAATTCCACCCTTGAGCACGTCAACTTCATCGGCGGCGGCACTATTATCTACGAAAACGTCACCGTCTACACCGACGGAAGAAACTCTGCGATAGTTTTAAGACAGGACTACGGCTCGACCTGGAACGGTAACGTTATCATCAACGGCCTTACCCTTCGCACCGACCACAAGCACGATAACATCACACTTATAAGAGCAGAATACGTCAACCACTTCTTTGGCTACACCTGCTACCTGCCCGAAAAGATCGAGATCAACGACGTCAAGATCGTACAGTTTGGCTACGAGGTCAAAAACGGCGTGAGAAGCGAGTGGGACGTTGCAACGAACAATATGGCGCTTCACATCTACAAGCAGCTTGAAACCTACAAGACGGATATCTCCAGCCCCACGGCAGATATGTCGGCATATCCCAACGACTACAAAAAGTGCAACTGCGAGTCGGTTTACGGAGGCACCAAGTCCTTCAACGACACCACCGGTGACGGCAGATGCGACAACGACCTTGACCCCAACGACCGCTACGCCATTCAGTGCTGGGGATTTGAGGAGGAGCCCAACAGAGCCACGAACGCAAACCCCTACATCACCACTAAGGAGATCTATGTAACGAACTGCGGCGATCTTCAGATCGTACTTCCCTCAACACCTCAGTTCAAAAACACCGACCTTTATATTGACGGAGTCCTTAAGGAGTAATACCACGGCTTTAATTTTTCTAATAAATTAGAGAGTCGCCAACCACGTTGGGCATTGTGTAGTAAAATATTCTATATTTTTGTCACCTTTTCACAATAACAAGCCTCAAAATCCGTGAAAATGCGCCTTGTAATTTGCGCGCATATATGTTAGAATATTAGAGGTAAAAATAAAAATCTATTTTAACAAGGAGAACCCAAGTTATGGCAGGTCTTTCTTTAAGACACATTTACAAGAAGTATCCCGGCGGCGTAGTAGCCGTTTCCGACTTCAACCTTGAGATCAAGGATAAGGAGTTCCTTATCTTCGTTGGTCCTTCCGGATGTGGTAAGTCCACTACCCTTCGTATGATCGCAGGCCTTGAGGAGATTTCCGAGGGCGAGCTTTACATCGGTGACAGATACGTTAACGATATCGCTCCTAAGGACAGAGACATCGCGATGGTGTTCCAGAACTACGCTCTTTACCCCCATATGACCGTATTTGATAACATGGCATTCGGTCTTAAGCTTCGTAAGGTTCCCAAGGAGGAGATCAAGCGCCGCGTTGAAGAGGCTGCAAGAATCCTTGACATTTCTCACCTTCTCGAGCGTCGTCCTAAGGCTCTTTCCGGTGGTCAGAAGCAGAGAGTTGCGCTCGGTCGTGCGATCGTTCGTAACCCCAAGGTATTCCTTCTCGACGAGCCCCTTCCCAACCTTGACGCAAAGCTTCGTGCTTCGATGAGAACCGAGCTTACCAAGCTTCACAAGAAGGTTGAAACCACCTTCATCTACGTTACTCACGACCAGGACGAGGCTATGACAATGGCGTCCCGTATCGTTGTTATGAGAGACGGTCTTATCCAGCAGGTTGACACTCCCCAGAACCTTTACGATTCTCCCTGCAACCTCTTCGTTGCAGGCTTCATAGGCACTCCTCAGATGAACTTCATCAATGGTAAGCTTGAGAAGAAGGGTCAGAACCTTTACGCTACCTTCGGTGCTACCGAGCTTAAGCTTCCCAGCGAGAAGGCTACCAACCCCGCTCTTAAGGAGTACATCGGTCAGGAAGTTATCTTCGGTATTCGTCCCGAGGCTATTCATGACGAGCCTATGTTCCTTCAGTCTCTTTCCGATTCTCTTATGCAGGTTAACGTTGACGTTACCGAGCTTATGGGTGCTGAGATCTATCTTTACCTTGGCTTTGAGGGTATGGAGGATGCAACAAACGGTAAGAATATCATCGCAAGAGTTTCTTCACGCTCCCGTGCACAGGCAGGCGACGATATTACAGTTGCTATCGATGCTT
>JAZRAF010000020.1:0-15519 GCA_045634425.1 Eubacteriales bacterium
CCCATAGGCACCTCCTTATTTCTGAACCGTTAAGTTGATTATACCTCTTTTCTTTTAATTCTTCAATACACTATCCGATATTGTTTTTGAACTATTCGATTGTTTTTATGCTATTTTTGCTGATTTTATTGACTTATCCGATTTTATTGCTATAATAAAAGTGTAAATACATTAAGGAGCGCGCTATATGGACGTCAAATGCGTTACTATCGAAAGACCGTGCGGTTACAAATTCAGACATAAGTCAATACCCGACAGCGGCAGATTGCTTCTTGTCAAGCAGGGGGGCATCACCGTCCGCTCGTCCGAGCAGTCCTTGGCTGCCACACAGGGCGAATATATGATCATACCGGCAGGCATCGACGTTACCTCCGAATACACCGCCTCCGAAAACTCTATCGTGATGCTTTTGTTTAAGGGCACGCCCGACGGACTTGACGGAAGTATAAAGGTATATCCGCGCAATACCGATGCGGCACTTCTTATGGACTCCGCGCTTAACACCGAACAAAACACGCCTTACCGCCTTGCGGCTATTCTTTACGGAATTATGCACCACTTGACTCTCGGTGATAGCTTTACTGCGGGTGACGTAAGCGCGGTCATCCGCTATATAAACGACCATTACGCTGAAGGTCAGCCCGTGTCCGAATATGCGGCGATGGCGTGCGTGAGTGAAAGCCATTTTCGCAAGCTATTTTTATCCGCGACGGGAATGTCACCGATAGAGTACCGCAACGCCGTGCGCCTGCGTGTCGCGCGAGACCTTATATCCGAAGGATATACCGTTACCGAAGCGGCAGAGTCGGTAGGCTTTAACAGCACCTCGTTTTACTGCCGCCTTGTCAAAAAAGAGAAGGGAAAACAGACTTCACCAATTTCTACTTGACTTGCATTTCTTTTTATGATAAAATAAACTTACAATAATATAAAAAGGAGTTATCTCTATGGAACAAAGAAAATACGAGAAGCTCTCTGCTGAAATTACCGAAAGAATAAGAGAAGATATAAAGAACGGCACTCGCCCTAACTTTGCCGCTAAGTGCACCGATGCGCTGCGCCGTAACCCCGACAGCGATAAGGAATCGGTCTGGCGCTCCGCATATATGCGTGATGCCGACAAAATTATGCACAGCCCCTATTACAACCGCTATACCGATAAAACGCAGGTGTTTTCGTTCTATAAGAACGACGATATCACCCGCCGTGCGTTGCACGTTCAGCTCGTTTCCCGTATAGCGCGTACCATCGGCACCGCACTTAACCTTAACCTCGACCTTATCGAGGCTATTGCCCTTGGTCACGACATCGGCCACACCCCCTTCGGTCACGCAGGTGAGCGTTATCTCAGCGAGGTATACCGTGCTGAAACAGGCAGATACTTCAACCACAACGTGCATAGCGTGCGTGTTCTTGACGGAATATTCGATCACAACCTCACCCTTGATACCTTGAACGGCATCATCTCCCATAACGGTGAGTTTGAGCTTAGCGAGTACCGCCCCGCTCCTATGACATCCTTTGCCGATTACGACAAGATGGTTGAGGGGTGCTACATTGACGAGCAGAATATACTGAAGATCATTCCTTCAACTCTCGAGGGTTGCGTTGTACGAGTCTGCGATATAATCGCATATCTCGGCAAGGATAGACAGGATGCGATAAGAGCAAAGCTCACCCCGTCCTACACTAACGCAGGCGGCATAGGCACCGTGCATGCCGAGATCATCAACAACCTTGAGGTAAACATAATAGAGAACAGCTATGGCAAGCCTTATATTATGCTCGATGAGGAGCATTATCGCGGTCTTAAAGAGGCAAAACGTGTAAACTACGAGCAGATATACAGAACCGAGAAGATCTCTCAGGTTCTTGACAATAGCGTAAAGCCGATGATGCAGCGACTCTATTACAAGCTGCTTAAGGATCTTAAGGAGGGCAACAAGTCCTCGCCCATATTCAAGCATCACGTTGATTTCGTAACCTGTAATCACTACGCCGCAGAAATGCCGTATATCGAAACCGAGCCCAACCAGATCGTCGTTGACTATATGGCTTCAATGACCGACGACTACTGCGCTGAGCTTTACAGTATGCTTTTCCCGAATAGCAGCGTTCACATCGAGTACCACGGCTACTTCGAGGATCTCGAAATGTAAAATAAAAAATAAGGACAGAGCACGGCTCTGTCCTTATTTTTTATACCTCTGCTTTTCGTTTGTCTCACCAAGTAAATAGTCAATACTTACACTGTAAAATCTTGCGAGCTTGATCAGAATAACTGTGGGAATATCGTTCTCGCCGGTCTCATATTTTGAGTATCCCGTCTGTGACATTCCTATTATTTTTGCAAGCTCCTTTTGGCTGAGGTCATTGTCCTCACGCAGGTCCCGTAATCTTGAATACATAAATCGCACCTTTCAATCTCTGATCACTATAACTATTATATTTTAATCTGTTTCGGGTTAACACTTTTAACCTAAAACAGGTTAGTAAATTGTCGTATTTTGTAAAATGCTGCGATTTTTTAATCATTGATCTGAGTACAGATTTGAAGATTTGTATCAATATGTCAATAACGCACAATAACGATTGTGCATTATGCGCACAAAAGGGTTTATTTTTTGGTACAAAAGCCAATTTACTTTTATAGTTTTATTTACTATAATAATGTGGAATGCGTTTAAACGTATTCAAAGTTTTTTAAAAAATGAAAGGAATCGAAATGAAAAAGTTAAGAATTTTGGCTATGCTCATGCTTGCCGTTGCGCTTATGCTTCTTGTTGTTTCCTGTGGCACTCCCGAGGAAACTCACGTTCACGAATTCAGCGCGGCAACTTGTACCGAGCCTAAGACGTGTGAGTGCGGCGCAACCGAGGGCGAGGCTCTTGGACATACCGCCCTTGACGATGCTGAGGAGGCAGCGACCTGTACCACTCCCGGTAAGACCGCAGGTCAGCATTGCTCGGTCTGCTCGACCGTTATCGTTGCTCAGCAGGTTGTAGATGCAACCGGTCACACCTATACGTCCGTTGTAACCGAGCCCACCTGTGTAGTTGACGGTTACACCACCTACACCTGCACCTGTGGCGATACCTACGTCGCAGACGAGGTAACCGCCGAGGGACATAAGCACGTTGTCACCGCAAATACCGCGACCTGTAAGGATGCCGGTACTGCTACATATACCTGCCCCTGTGGCGACACCTATACCGCTGATGCCGAGGCGCTTGGCCACGTTGATGAAAACCTTGATGTAGAATGCGATAGAGACGGCTGTACCGTAAAGGTATCTCCTCCTGCAGATTCCGTGATCTCCACCTTTACCGCTAACTGTATCGGAAGCAAGGTTTCCGTAGACAGAGCTTACTACGTAGTAGGCACGGTCGTCGAGGTTCTCGATGCAAAGAACGGTATATTCCTTCTTGATGACGGAACAGGAGAGAAGTTCTATTTCAGACTTCCCAAGAATGCTGACGGAGTTTCTCATGCACAGTGGGAGATCAAGATCGTTGTTGGTGATAAGGTTCAGATCTACGGAAAGATCAATAAGTACTCCACCAATACAGCTCCTAACGGCCAGTACTGGCCCGCAATGCAGTCGCCCGTAGCAACCGTTCTTGAGCAGCATCCCCACGACTTCACCTTTGATCCCGCAGGTTGTAGCGATCCCGCTTATTGTGCTTGCGGACAGAGCTTCGGTGAGCCTCTCGGCTGCGCTGATACCAACGCCGATAATCTTTGCGACGATTGCGGAAAGAACGTAAACTACAAATACGAGTACGTTGAGATCAGAACCGATAACAACAGCGGTGTCGCAGACACGACTGCAGGTACTTACACCTGGACCGGCACTGATTTCTCCGTTCAGGTAGTTAAGGGCACGAGCTCCCAGCTTTATACTACCGCAAAGGATCATATGAGAGTCTACAAGGGAAATAACTTTGTTCTTGAAAACAAGACCGGTCGCGTTGTTAAAACGATCACCGTATACTTGACCAACGCTACTCAGGTTGAAAACTTTAAGAAGTTCCTCACCGGTTATACCTATACCGCTGATACCGAGAACTTCACGGTAACCATTGAGGTCGATTCCTTTGAAACTATTACGTTTACCAACACCGGCTCTACCACTCAGATCAAGGGTGTAGAATTCGGTTACGAGAAGCAGGCTTAAATAATAAAAAGAACACGGGAAATTCTTGACACTCTTAACGGGTATCACGGAATTTTCTGTGTTCTTTTTGCTTTTTATTTTTTGTTTAATGTATCGTTTTTGATTTCGTCTATTTCTTTTGCCGACGGAATTGATGATGCCGCATATTTTCTCGTAACGCCAAGCGCCGCCACGGCATTTGCTATTTTTGCGGATTTTTCAAGAGTGTATCCGCTTGCGAGCATTGCTGTAAGCACGCCGTTAAACGTGTCGCCGGCACCCGTGGTGTCGACCGCCGCACCAAAGCTTGCGCCGGGTATCTCCTCGCCCGTCGACTTTATAAGACAGCCCCTCGCACCGAGAGTTACTATCACGTTTTCTTTGTCCTCAATTCCGAGCAGCTCGTGCTCGTTAGGGGTGAAAAGGTCTATGCCATCAAGCACAAAATCAGACGTCTCTCTCGCAGGCGCAGGGTTAAGTATGCACTTAACTCCGTGCTTCTTTGCGATTTTTATCGCCTCAACGTTGACTTCTTCTGCAACCTCGTTGTTGATAAGCAGTATATCCGCCGCCTTTATCGAGTCCTCAAAAAGCGCAACGTCCTCGCAGGAGAGCTGTGCGCCCTGATATACGGTTACGTGGTTGCTTCCGCTTTTGTCGGTCACGATAGCTGCAAACGCCGTCGACTCGTCCTTAAAAACGAGCGTGTGGTTTATGCCCTCGTTTTCAAGAAAAGCCGCAAACTCGCTGCGATACTCATAACCGACCGCCGCAAGGAAAGAAACGTTAGCGCCGCATCTCTTTGCGGCAACAGCCTGGTTAAAGCCCTTTCCGCCGGGCTCAAAATGAACTGATGTGGCCTCAACGGTTTCTCCGCCCTTGTGAAAATGATCAACGGGAAGAAAGACCGAGTTGCCAACGATACCAATTACGGCAATATTACTCATAGATGCTTAACCCTTCCAAGGTACAGATCCTCAAGCGTGATGTTGTGCTCGCGACCCCCCTCTACGTTTCCGCTGAGATAAACGGGGGGAACCTTTCCACCCTCAAGCGCAAGCTTTGCGCCGTTTATCAGGCAGGTGTTGAGAATAAAGCAGGCCGCATAGGTGGAAAGTCCGCCCATCTTAGCCTCGCCAACGTCCATACAGGCATCGCCGTAGGGAACCTTGCAGTCGATCGCAATATCAACGTGCTCGTGAAGTCTGCCGCCCTTTTCAAAATAAGATGAGGACGATATACCGACGCTCTTAACGCCTGCCTTCTTCGCCGCATCTGCCATTTCTACGGGAACGGTATTCTTGCCCGATGCCGAAAAGATAAATATCATATCCTTTTCGCTCGGGGTATATCTTCTGAATATCTCGCCGGCAATACCGCTCATTTTTTCCATTCTGCTCGACTTTGCCGCGCCGTTATGAAGCATAAGGTCGGTATCAAGCATAGGTGAAACGTTTGCAAGGCCGCCCGCACGGTAAAATGCGTCAAGTCCGGGCAGGTGAGAGTGACCGCATCCGAACGTAAATATCAGACCGTCGTTTTCGATAACCTCGGCCACCTTTTTTGTCGCCTCGGCAAGTGCATCAGCCTGTTCGGTCTCTATTGCACTAAGATTACAAATTATTTTTTCAAGATACTCACTCATAATTACTTTTTAAGCACCCTTTTGTAGTTTTCTCCGATAGCATCCCAAAGCTTGATAGGATCGGGCGCCGCAACGCTCGTGCCAAGTCCGCCGCGATACGTCCAGGTCGCAAGGCGGTCAACGCCCATCGACTCATACATATCAACGACCTTGTCTATCTGTGCAAAATCATCGGGCTGTGCGCAATAGCCCATAAGCCAACGCTCGCTCTCTTTGCCGTACTTCTTTGCAATACGAACGGTTCTCTCGGTGATCTCCTTGAAGAAGGACTCGGGAAGCGACCAGTTGATGATAGTGGTAGAGAATACGTCAAAATAGGGGCACGCGGCAACCATATCCCAGTTATCGTATCCGCGAAGCTCGGTTACGTAGTAGGTGTTCTTGGTTGCGTGAACGCAGCAGGTAATTTCAAGGTTGGGGTTGTACTCCTTAAGTGCCTTTGAACAGTCGGCGAGAGTCTTGAGTGCCTCTCTCCACCTGAACTGCTTTACGTCGTCATTCATAAACTTGGGCATCTCGTAGCCGTAGTAATCCTCAAACTTCTTCATACACTCGGGGCAACGGCAGGACCAGTCGTCGCCTGCGCCACCTGTGATAGATGCGTAAGCCTTAGGATATGCGTAATGGGGTTCATCCCAGAAAAATCCGTCGACCTCGGTCTCTCTTGCGAGCTTCATACAAATATTGGTGAAATAATCACGGAAAGCGTTGGTGTTGAAGCAAGCCGCGTTGAGTACCTCACCTGTATAAGCGGAAACCTGTCTGTGGTGAATATTGTTCTGCAAGAACAGGGAAACCTGCTCGCCGCCAAAGTACTTTCCAATACCCCAAGTGTCAGCAATACAGCGAAGACCGACCTTGTGCGCGGTCTTTACGATATTGTTGATATTAGGGAACCAGAAGTCCATATCAAACTCGGTAATAGCAAGGATAACGGTATCGCAGCCGTGCTCCTTCATCTCTATAAAGTCCTTTTCTGCGTGCTCAACGTAGTTGAGACCGTAGTAGCTTACTGCAGTATGCTTGATAGCCATATTTTTTCTCCTTACTTATTCAAAATCTCGTTAACGGTTGTCTCGGTGGGCTCTTCGCCGCTCCACATATACGCGCCGGAGTAAACCACGGTGGGAAGCGCCAGCTCGGGGCGGTGCCAGGTGGTCTGAAGAATGCCGAGCGAGCCGTTCTTGAAGCACTGCTCGATCATATTCTTTGCGCCGTTCTTGTCAAGGAAGGGGGAATATACGGTCTGGAAGCCCTTGTTCTCAAAGTAGGGCACGTCCTGCCAATCCTCTTTTCCGATATCCTTGTGTGTCCAAACGTTCATAAGAATATCGTTGGGCAGGCGGTCGGTCACAGAGGGATCGCACTTCCAATACTTTACGTCCAAAGAGGAGTAGAGCATATCCGACCACATCGCCATACGCACGCCACGGGATGCAAGCTCACCGTGAAGGAAGTGGAGATGATTTACGAAAAGATCGTCCGCGGGTACGGTGCGCTCCTCCTCGGTCGATCCGAAGCCGAAGCACTTGTCGCAGGAGCAGTGAACGATGGGGGGATTGCGGTAGGTCTTAACGAGGTCCTCAATGATGTCGCGAAGATATGCCTTCGTGTCCGCACGGGTGGTAGCAAAGCACCAGCCGCCGGGTATCCACATCTCGTGAAGGTCGGGGCGCTGGTCAAGCACGACGTGCTGACGGGAGGTGATACGGCTCCAGCCTGCGTGGCTCGTAAGGTTCTGTGTGGGGAAGGGGATCATATGAAGATCGTCGATAACGAAGGAAATAAGCGCCTCGGTATCCTCACGGCTCCAGGCGTTGGGCCAGTGTGCGTATTCACGCTTCTCGTAGGGGAACATTCCCCAGAATTCGTAGGATATGTAATTGTAACCGCAAAGCGCCGCGATCTCGGTGCGGCGGCGAAGGTCAGCAACGTAGGTGTCGTCCTTTTCGGTGCCGTCGTTAGGCTTGAATATGCACATATGCACGCCGCGGAAGCTCATCTTGGGAGTGTAACGGAACTCGCCCACGGGATACTCGCCGCACTCGGGAGTAACGCGCTTCATATCGATAAGCATCTTAACACCGTTTGAAACGGCGTCCTCGCACTTGCCGATAACCGCAATTCCTTTTTCGGTTATACGAACGACGACCTCGCCCTCGGCACACTCGGCATTTGTATCAACCTCGCCGATTGCAAGGAACAAAAGTCCGTTTTTCGCTACATTCTTTGCCTTGCCAAGCGAAAGCAAGGAAAGCAGGTAATCGTACTTGCGCGATACGATATTGGTCGTGATCTCGCCGGAAAGATCGATCTTCTTCCAGCCCTGTTCATTAACCGCTACCGTCGGCTTCAAAATCATATTTTTCATATAGGTTTTCCCCCTGTATAATGTATTTACAACTTAATTATATCAACAGGCGAGGAAATTCACAACCGCAAAAGAAGCGTAAAGGTTCACTTTTCGCTACTGTTTTGCTGTTGACAAAGGCAAAAATATGTTGTATACTGTTGATATGTTTAATAGTGAACGGTTTGATTTTAAAATACTTTCGGTCTTGCGCATCGGCTTCCCGATATCGTATAGATATTCGCCGTCAAGATCATACCACGCGTTGATATTCCGTATCCACGGAAAAGCGGAGGTCGTTAAAGGAGACGACCGTATTCGTTTGAATAAAAACGATATAACCTTTGTTCCCGAGGGGTATGACTACAATATCAACACGTTAAGCGATGAGGAGGTCGTCGTAATACATTTTAAGGCGGCATTCCAAACGGCGCACCAGATAATGAATATTCACTCAACAAATCCCGAGGCGATCGCGCGCTTGTTTGATAAGCTTCTTTTAACCTGGCAAAACCGTCCGTGCGGATACGTCTATCGTATGGATTCGCTTTTCTTGTCGATACTTGAGCAGATCGAGCGCCAATCAATAGAAATGCATACCGATTCGTTGGAGTGGAGAATTCAGCATTCGGTCAACGTAATACACGAAAATATCGCCAATACCTCTTTTTCTATCGACTCCCTCGCTGCCGAGGTCGGATACTGCGTATCCTATTTCCGACGCACCTTCCGTGAGCAGATGGGCGTCTCTCCAAAGGAATATTTGATAGACCTGCGTATCCGCCACGCAATCGCACTTTTGGAGTCGGGCTACTATTCCGTCGAGCAGGACGCCGAGCTTTCAGGCTTCGCCTACGCAAAGTATTTTTCCACCATCTTCAAAAGAGTAACCGGCAGGACCCCCTCCTCCTACCTTTCCAAAAAAGTATAAAAAAAGCACTCCGCAATCGCGGAGTGCTTTGCATTTTTAATTAGTTGGACACGTAGGGAAGAAGAGCCATCTGTCTAGCTCTCTTGATAGCGGTGGTGAGCTCTCTCTGGTGAAGAGCACAGGTGCCGGATACGCGTCTGGGGAGGATCTTTGCTCTCTCGGAAATGAACTTTCTGAGCTTTGCAACATCCTTGTAATCGATTGCCTCAACCTTGTCCTGGCAGAAGATGCAAACCTTCTTTCTTCTGTGAACAGGGCGGAAGGGGCGCTGAGTATCGTTTCTATCCATTTGAATAGTCCATAAACCTTTCCGACTCACGTTTTCTATATTGCTCGTCCGTTGTGAGCCAAAGGGACGAGGACGGCTTCCTTAACTAATATAATTAGAAGGGAAGATCACCGTCGTTGGGAATTTCCTCAAAGCTAGCACCGGGAGTCGAGCTGAATGCAGGAGCACCGTATGCCTCAGGAGTGTAGGTAGATCCCATAGGAGCAGAGGGAGCCGCACCGTTCTGTGCTGCAGAAACTACGAAGGAAACCTCGTCTGCAACAACCTCGGTCGCATATCTCTTCTGGCCCTGATTGTCATTCCAGCTTCTGGTCTGGAGCTGACCGCAAATAAGAATGGGATTGCCCTTTTTGAAGTAGCGGCTGACAAATTCAGCCTGCTGTCTCCAAGTAACGATGTTAATGAAGTCAACATTCTGCTGACCCTGATCGGCCTTGTTAAAACGACGATTTACCGCGATAGAGAAGGAGCATACCGAAATGCCGGTAGCAGTCTGCTTCAACTCGGGATCAGCCGTCATATTTCCGATAAGGATAACCTTATTAAAACTTGCCATTTTTCCGCCTCCGATGTTTTATTAGTCTTTAAAGTTAAGCTTCTTCAGTAGCTTCAACGGTAGCCTCTGCCTCAGCAGTCTCAACTGCGGGCTCAGCCTTAGCTGCCTTCTCAGCCTTAACAGTGGTCATGTGGCGAAGAACGCCTTCGGTAATACCGAATACACGGTTAAGCTCAGAAGGGAAGCTGGGTTCGCTCTTAAAGGTAACGAGAACGTAGTATCCTTCGGTTACATAGTTGATAGGATACGCGAATCTGCGCTTGCCCCACTCGTTTACAACAACGTCACTTGCGTTATCCTTAACGAGATTTACGAACTTCTCAACGAGTGCCTTGCAATCCTCTTCAACAAGGTTGCCGTTTACAGCGAAGAGAGTCTCATAAGAACAAATCTTCTTTTCCATTTTGAATTGCACCTCCTTATGGTCTTTAAAAGGCCGTCAGCCGACGGCAAGGGGGTACGGACGAGTCGTCCGACCGATATAGTATTATATCATATATATACTTAATTGTCAATAAATTTTTTGAAAAAACACCGATTTTTTCATTTTGACTATAAAATCGCCGAAAATATTGATTTTCTTCGCTAAATGTGCTAAAATAACTACATATAAAACGCCTTGGAGCTGAAATGAAGACTATAAAAGAAAAGGCCAACGCCAAAATAAATTTGTATCTTGACGTCCTTTCGAAGCGTGAGGACGGCTTCCACGATATAAGAACGGTTATGCACTCGGTCACCTTTGGTGATACGGTTACGGTTACCGCCTCCCCCGCCGAGGAGACCACCGTCACGATGTCTGTTGAGGGCAACCGATTTTTGCCCACCGATGCGCGCAACCTTGCCGCACGCGCCGCATACATCTTTCTTGAGCGTGCAGGAATAAAGGCCACCGTCAATATCGAGCTTGTAAAGCGCATTCCCGTTGCCGCGGGTCTTGCAGGTGGCTCGAGCGATGCCGCGGCAGTCCTCCGCGCGATGAACAGACTTTACGGCAGATTTTTCTCAATATCCGCGCTTAACGAGCTCGCCTCCGAGCTTGGCAGCGACGTCGTATATTGCCTTTACGGAAAATGCGCTCTTTGCGAGGGCAGAGGAGAGATAATGACAAGGCTGAACGTCAACGTCCCCGGCTACGTCGTTATCGCAATAGGAAACGAGCATATGTCCACTCCCACCGCCTATAAGTCGCTCGACACCCTCTATTCCGACTTTGACGGCACGCGCCCTACGGGTGGCGAGGAGCATTTTGCGCATCTTATGCCCGCGCTTCGCGAGAATAAAATAGACCCCGAGGGAATGTTTAACGTTTTCGAGGAAGCAATACTTCCTCTTTGTCCCACCGCCAAGGCGATCCGCACGAGGCTCGTTGAGCTTGGCGCACGCGCCGCAATGATGAGCGGCAGCGGCCCGTCGGTTTTCGGTATCTTTGATACCCTTGATCAGGCGGTCTTTGCCTGTATGGAATTGCGCAAGCAAAGATACAGAGCATATCACGCAAAATTTGTGTGATCATAAGTCAATTTTTCGGTGCATCCGACGTTAGCCGTCGGATGCACTTTTTTGTAAGAAAACGCCCGTAAAATATTGACAATCTACGGCGTGTGTGTTATAATATTACATTGATGATTTTTGTACGAAGGGAGCAGGGAAAATGTCAGATATCGATAGAGATGATTTTTGGGATATAGACAAGCTCGTGCCTAAAAAAATGGCACCGCTTACCACCTTTTCGACTAAGGAAAAGCTTGTCGACGTTGAAATATCTACACCCGAGTCCGACACGCAGGACGCGGTTGATAACGCCGCTTCACGCAAGCTTACACCCCCCGCGCCCACGGCAAGATCGCAGGAAAGCCGCGAGGTGGTATATACCCCCGCAAGCGGACTTTTGAAGCGCGTAAGCATTCGCCACACCCCCGATAAATACGATTTTCACGCGAATTTCGTCAAGGCGGCAGAGCTGTATTTCGACTTCAAAACCAACCCCTGCGACTTCGCACCCTACTACTCGTATATGCCGCAGTACACCCAGCTTAACCAGGCGCAAAAGAACTACTATTTCTATTGGCGCTCTATGGTAAGACGCAAGAAATACATCAAAACCGACTACTCGTATTTTTACCTGTATGTCTATGAAATTATAAATCTGCCCGAGCTTATACCGCCAAAACAGGGATTAGACCTGCTTCTTGACGTTTGGTGCGAATACCGCAAGGCGCTTCCTAACATCGATGCGAATATGGCGCTTTGGGTGCAGGACTATTGCCTTGTATATCAGCTTGATTGCCCGATAGACCGCATTCGTGAGTTCGTTTTCTCAGTCGTTGGCGCATCGGGATTTAAGGAGTTTTATCTCTCCGATGCCGAGACCCTCGGCCCTGAGGGCGCAGCGTCCGTTATCGCATATCTTTCCGATTACGATTGGCGCTCAGGCAAGTTCTCGGGTGGCGAAAATAAAGAGGCGTACGAGCGCCACCTTATCGGCGCTATGAGTGTTCTCGTATCCCGACTTCTTCTCGGCGGCAAGATCCTCACCGAGGATTGGACGGTCGCAAAAATGGAGCGCTCTGCATTCCGCTCAGCTCTCACCACCTCGGCAAGCAAGTATCGCATATCGGTCGAATACCGCCCGATATCCGAGGAGACCGAGCTTCGCGGCATCGTTACCGCAGCGCTCAAATATACCGAAAACAAGCTTCGTGCGCTTATGGGCGTCAAGAGCCGCCTCGCGGTCAAGGATCTGCCCCCCGAATACCGCACGCTTATCGACGAGTATTTCACCGAGCTTTTCGATAAGGTGAACAGGGAAAGACAGCGTGCAAACCGCCCTGAATACGAGAAAAATTACGAGTTGCAGACAAACGAGCTCTCAACCGCCGATGCCGACGAGATCGAGCGCGCATCCTGGAGTACCACCGCCCGCCTTGTCGAGGATATCGACGAGTATAAGGACGATGTTGTCACCGAAGCACCCATACAGCAGGCAGCTGCCCCCGAGATCGAGGACGGCGTGAACACCTACGGCCTTGATAACGCCCGAATCCGCTTTATCAAAGCGGCACTTGACGGGAACGCCGCCGAAATGCGTGCAATCGCTGCCGAGCTTGGTGAAATTGAGGATTCGCTCGCCGATGAGATCAACGAGGCGTTTGCCGACGGATTCGGCGACGTAATACTTGAAATCGGCGACGACGGCTACACAGTTATTGATGATTACAAAGAGGAAACCGAAATATGGCTTTTGAAAATACTGAAGTAAAAATCCCCAAAAGGATACTTAACACCCTTCTTTCGTCCCTTGCGGCAGGCGTTGTACCGCGTATCGGTGCGCCCTATATCGCGATCGGCCGTCAGGAGGAGATAAACTCGCTTCTTGACAACCTTGATACGGTTGCCGACGGCGGCGCATTCTGCCGCTTTCTTATAGGCCGCTACGGAAGCGGTAAAAGCTTCCTCATCCAGCTTATCCGCGGCTACGCTCTCGAGCGTGGATTTATTTGTGCGGATGCCGACCTCTCGCCCGAGCGCAGACTTACGGGCGGCAGTGGAGCAGGCCTTGCAACCTATAAGGAGCTTATGATAAATATGGCCACCAAGGCCGCACCCGACGGCGGCGCACTTGCAACCGTGCTTTCCCGTCACTTTACCAAGCTTAAGACCGACCTTGTAGCGGAGGGAATACTCCCCGACAGCCCCGATTTTGAAAAGGAGCTCAAAAAGAAGGTCTACGTGACCCTCGCAGAGCTTGAGGGTGACGTCGGCGGCTTCGATTTCGCAGGCGTGCTTGGTGAGTACTATACCGCATCCATTCACGACGATAACGAGAAGAAGAGCGCCTGCATCCGCTGGCTTCGCGGCGAATTTTCCACCAAGACCGAGGCAAGAGCCGCTCTCGGCTTCGGCGTAAGCACCATTATCGACGACGATAACTGGTACAACTACGTAAAGCTGTTTTCCTCGCTTTCGGTAAAGCTCGGCTACTCCGGCCTTATCCTTTTCGTTGACGAATGCGTCAACCTCTACAAGATCCCCAACCGCATCTCCCGTGAGGCAAACTACGAAAAGCTTCTCGCAATATTCAACGATACTCTCCAGGGCAAGGCTAAAAGCCTTGGCGTGATCTTCGGCGGTACTCCTCAGTTCCTCGAGGACACAAGACGCGGTCTTTTCAGCTACGATGCACTTAAGAGCCGTCTTACCGACTCGAGATATTCCGAAATGGGATATCAGAACCTCGCATCCCCCGTTATCCGTCTGCGCCGTCTTTCCGATAACGAGCTTCTCGCCCTTACAAAGCGACTCTCCAAGCTCTATATGCAGAAGGAGGGCACCGATATCCCCCTCGTTACCGATGCAGAGATAGAAAGCTTCATCCGTACCTCTACCGCTCGTGCGGGTGCTGACGAAATGATAACTCCCCGTGAGATAATCCGTGATTTCCTCACACTCCTCAATATCCTCAGAGATAACCCCACCGCAACCTTTGACGAGCTTGTGAAGAGCGTTACCGCCGCAAGCAAGCCGGCATCGACCTCAGAGCTTGAGTTCGTGCCCATCGAAGCACCAAAAACAGGAAAGGTAAGCCTTTTCGACATCGATATATAAAAAACGAAAGGAGAAAAATATGACCGATGCAGATAGAGTGTTCGGGCGATTCCCGGACTTCATAAAGGAATATATCTATTCCCACGGCTGGAGCGAGCTGCGCGAAATTCAGCTTGCCGCCGCACAGGTGATCTTTGAAACCGAGTCAAATCTTCTCCTTTCCTCATCAACGGCTTCGGGTAAGACCGAGGCGGCGTTTTTCCCGATAATCGCCGATATAGTCGATAATCCCCCCGAAAAGCGCTCGGTCTCCGTTTTGTATATCGCCCCCCTCAAATCGCTGATAAACGACCAGTTTTACCGCCTTGAGGAGCTGCTTGACGCAACGGGAATAACCCTCACGCACTGGCACGGCGACGTAGGAGCAGGGCACAAGTCCAAGCTTTTAAAGAACCCCGAGGGAATTCTTCAGATCACCCCCGAGTCGCTTGAATCTATGATAATCAACCGCGCCAACGATATTCCGCGCATCTTCGGCGGCCTTCGTTACGTGGTTATCGACGAAATCCACGCCCTTATCGGCCAGGACCGCGGAAATCAGGTGCTGTGCCTTCTTTCCCGTATCGCACGCCTTATCGGCCACCATCCGCGCCGCATAGGCCTTAGCGCAACCCTTGGCGACCTTGCCGAGGCGGCAGGCTGGCTCGGTGCAGGCACAGGCCGTGATACCACCGCCCCCGTACCTCCTAAATCCGCCCTTAAATGGCGACTTGGCCTCGAGCATTTCTATATTCAGAATCCCAACGAGGATCAGACCGAGGGCGCAAAGCAGGATCGCGGCAGCAAATCAAAGCTTGATCCGGGATACGAATTCCTTTACGATGCCGTTTACGGCAAAAAAGCCCTCGTCTTTTCAAACTCGAGGGAAGAAACCGAGTACGTTACCGCCACGATGCGCCAGATCGCAAAGCGCCGTGGCGAAAACGATATATTCCTTATCCACCATGGCAATCTTTCCGCATCTCTGCGCGAGGATGCAGAGCT
>JAZRAF010000021.1:0-3174 GCA_045634425.1 Eubacteriales bacterium
ATGCGGTGCGGTAACAACGTGTACTGCACAAAGTCGCACGACTCCTTGAAGATCTCCAACGGCAAATGGTTTTGGTGGTCGCGTGGGTTCGGCAGCTCTAACGCCCTGGACTATCTTGTGAAAGTCAAGGGCTTGGAGCTATCCGAAGCGGTACGGATATTGACGGACACGACGGTTGTAAGACCGTCTTTTTCTTTGCCCGAAACGAAGGTCAAGCGGTACGAGCATCTGATGATGCCACGCCACAATTTTGCGTGTAGGAACTCCCGTAGATACCTTGTGTCAAGAGGAATATCCGAGAGTATTATCGACGATTGCATCGCACGAAGGCTCATAGCCGAAAGCGACAAATACGGCTCGGTTTTCTTCCTCGGATACGATGAGAAAGGCGAAATGAAGTATTGCTCTTGGAGAGCGACGGACGGTACAACCAACAGAAAGGACATAGCAGGCAGCGACAAAACCTACACCTTTCGTCTTATTGCGGAAGGTAAAAAAGACAGCGTTTTCGTCTTTGAAAGTGCTATTGACCTTTTATCTTATGCAACAATTTTGAACGCAAACGGAGGTGATTATAAACACGAAAATCTGCTTTCCGTATCGGGCATATATGCCCCAAGCGGGAGCTATGAAAACACGAAAGTACCCGTATCACTCACGGATTTTCTATCGAAGAATCCGGGCGTGAAAAAGATATTCTTGTGTTACGACAATGACGATAAAGGACGGCGCGGTGCGGCTGCCCTTGGATATGTTCTTGGCGGTCGGTACGAGGTCAAATTCACCCCTCCACCCGACGGGAGCAAGGACTATAACGACTACCTTATGAACCTAATTAACGATAAGAAAAGAGAGGTAAATGCCAATGAGGATAACCGTAAAAACGATGCAAGATAGAAACTCCAAAGAGTCGCGCTATATGAAAAAGTTTCAGAAAAATCTGCGTAAGATGCTCTTGAAAAATTACGGCGGTTGCCCCGTAAACAAAGAGCGTATTACAGCTGAAATCAATGAAGCAATCGACGCGCTCCATACCTTTGATCCCGTTCTCGATTGGGATTACAAGCCCCTTTGCGCGTGTGAGATTATGGGTTGCGAAATGCCCCATAACAACATCAAGCAGAACCGTTTGTTTGAGCGAAACGGGCATCTTCTGTGCTCCGTTTGGGATACCGACGAGGACGATATTACGACCGTCGTAGAGGGCTACGAGATGTGGCTGCTTGAAGATATGCGTATCGTTTTCACATACTTTGTGAGAATGTGGGCGTTTGATGACGAGGACAAAGCGGCTATGACCTACCGCTATGCGCTCGGCAAGAAAGTACCCGAAGATATGGAAATCACCCTTACAGATATTCTCGACGAGATCTGTGAGCAGGCGTTCAATGCAAGGCTCTAAAGGCGGTGATTTTTTGAGTAAAAGAACCTTTGAATACGGCGGCTACAGCTTCTTTCCCGTAAGGAAATTGGAGGGTTCTGAGAGTGGATTTTTCGCAATTTCAAAGCGAATTTCCATTGATGCCGAGCTTGGATTATGCGAGGAAGGTTATGCCTATCCGAGCAAATTTCCGTACTCCTACGATGATTTCTACAAAGCTGCGGGCGGTCACGAGTACGACCTTTTCCGTTGCGTGGAGAACGGAAAAATCTATATTCCTTGCCATCACGACCTGCAAATTTACCGCGAGGAAAAGAACAAAACCTTTGAGGTGGTAATCACGGAAACGCTTTCAAGAACCGTTACCGTAGAAGCAGAAGATGCTTATGAAGCGCAAACAATCGTCAACGACGGCTACCACCGAGGACATTATATTTTGACCGCTGAGGACTATCAAGGTGTCGAATATGACATCAAAGAACAGGTCAAGAGCCGCAACGATAAAGAACGATGAAAGGAGGACTTTGAGGCGGCGGATTAGTGTCTTTCACTCTTAGCAAGCACTGCTTTTGTCATTACATAGGCGCTTGTTAGGGGAAATCCCCTAATACCCCCGCCAATAAAACAGCTATGCGTAAACGCAACAATCCCGTACAAATATATCTCTCCGATGCAGAGCTTAAACGACTTGATGAATGGTCTGCCGCCGCCAATATGTCACGGAGCAATTATATCCGTCAGCTTATCGCAGGATTTCAACCCGTGGCGTTTCCGCCCGTGGAATATCGGCAGGTCATTGACGAGCTTCAGCACATCGGCATCAATATGAACCAACTTGCGACGAAAGCGCACTCTCTCGGCTTCTTTGATGAACCCGAATACCGACGAAATGCCAACCGAGTATGGCGTGTTGTTGCGGAGCTTTCGGCACAACTCGCGAGGGGAGGTATCAAGATTGGCGGTAACAAAAATATGGAACGTAAGAAGCCACCTAAAGCAACTGATTGACTATGTGGGAGATCTTCACAAATCCTCGGAGAATTTATCAGAGGATACGCTGAAGGCTCTCGTCGAATACGGAGTGGATATTCTCAAAACCGAAGAACGGCTCTATGTCAGCACTCTCCAATGCGATCTTGACTCTGCGGTGGAGATAATGGAACAACTCAACTCGCGGTCAAGCAGTATGTCCGAAACGATCGCCTACCACGCATATCAAAGCTTTAAGCGCGGTGAGGTTGCACCCCACGTTGCACACGAGATCGGTGTGCGACTCGCCCAAGAGTTATGGGGCAACTTTCCCGTGGTCATTTCCACTCATACCAACACGGGAACGATACACAATCACTTTGCTTTCCCGGCTACGGGATTTGATATGAAACGCTATCACGATTGCAAGGAAACCTACCGTAAGATACGCGAGGTATCCGACCGACTTTGCCGTGAATACGGATTGTCGGTTATTGAGAAGCCAATGGGAAAAGGACGGCATATCGGAGAGATAAAAGCGGAGCAAGAAGGACGAGCGACGGTGCGAGGTCTGATACGGCGAGATATGGACGAAGCTATCAAGCATTGTTTCACCTATCCGCAGTTCGCCGCCACCTTTCAATCACTCGGTTACACTCTTGAATGGCGAGGAAAGTATTTGCGTATCCGCCCCGACGAAAGCACACGTTGGTATCGTATGGATAAGCTCGGTGAGGGCTATACCTACGAGGACGTGCAAAGACGACTCCGTGAGAACGGTATGCGTCGTTCCTTCACTCCGTACAAACCCTATACCAAACGGG
>JAZRAF010000022.1:0-12102 GCA_045634425.1 Eubacteriales bacterium
TTCTGCGGTCAACTGAGTTCCCGAAGTGTAGCTTTCGTAGGAGCTTGCGTTAGGCTTCTTCACATAGATAGAGCCGAGGAAGATATTATCACTCGGAACGAATCTCACATAGCTTGCATTGGTGTTATCACCCGAAGAAAGAACCGAAGTTCCGCCGTAGAGAGTTCCCGTAGGCTTGGTCACGTCGAGCGTGATCGTCACGGTCGTGGACTGATTTCCTGCTTTGTCAACCGCATAGAAGGAGTAAGTTCCTTCAGTTGCAAGCTGAGTGCCACTTGAATAGGTGGTGTAATAAGAGCTACCGGGCATCTTCACATAGAGAGTGTTTACACCCGAGGTGCTATCCGACGCGGTGTACTTTACATAGCTCGCGTTGGTGTAAGAGCCGCTTGTCTTGGAGGTAGTACCGCCGTAGAGCGTACCCGTGGGAGCCGTTCTGTCAAGAGTGATAGATACGGTGGAGCTTGTGTTACCCGCCATATCGGTGCAGTAGAAATAGTACGTGCCTTCTGCGGTGAGCTGAGTTCCCGAAGTGTAGGACACATAGGAGCTACTACCGGGCTTCTTAACATAGCAGTTTGCAACGCCACTATGAGAGTCAGAAGCTACATACTTGACATAGGATACATTGGAATAACCACCCGAAGATTTTACGGTAGTACCGCCGTAGAGAGTACCCGTGGGAACGGTTGCATCGTAGTAAACCTTGTATTCGGTAGAGGTGTTGCCCGCCTTATCGACCGCACGGAAGGTGTACCAACCCGTAGAAGCGGAAAGTGCGGTATTTGCGGTATAGGAACTCCAAGAGGAAGAACCGGGGTTCTTGACCTGATAGTAGCTCACGCCACCCGTATCGGTCGCAGAATACTTAACGGGTTTATTGGTGTAGCCGCCGTTGGAAATAGTAGTTCCGCTTGAATTTTTCACAGTGCCGACAGGGGCAACCGTATCAAGATAAACCGAGTAGGTGCTACTGCTCTGATAGCCGTCCGTCGCGTAGAAATACCACCAACCGTTATTGGCAGAGGTTGCGGAAACGCTCTTACTTGTAGAGGTGGTGTAAGTATAGGACGAGGACGAGGGAGAACGGTAATAGATCTTCGTGCTTGAATAGCTATCACTCGCAGAGAACGCGATTGCTTTATTGGTGTAAGAGCCGCTTGAAATGGTAGAGCCGTTTGCCTTCAAGGAAACGCTCGGAGAGGTTGTGTCAACCGTGAAGCGGTAAGTGAACGTGTAGGTTTTCTTGGAGAAGATACCTGCCCAATATTCGCCTACATAAGTGAGTACATAGTCACCGTCGGCAAGTGAACCTTGATAGAGGTATCCGCTACCGTTACCCGAAAGCGACTTACTAACATAGGTCGAGCCGTTTCTTGTCAGCTTGAACGAGGTGTGAGCATCAACATCCGTAGCGTTCATATAGAACGAGAAGTACGTCCAATCGAAGGTGTGGTCGTTGTACTTCGTCTGTGCTACGGTTGCCGAGTCATCAGTAAAATACGTTGTTGAAACGGTAATTCTGAAATCGCTGAGGTATCCCGATACACTTCCGTCACCAATGTTATACGAGCCGGAAATAGTGTACGAGCCTGCGCGGTTTGTTGCTGCCGATGCCGTCAAGGGCGAGAGCATCAATGCTCCGAACACCATCAAGAGGGCGAAGGCAACGAGCAGAACGCTCGTCAAAATTTTCTTGTTGTTTCTCTTTGTCTGATTGTTCTTTTTCATTCTGTTTTCCTCCGAAAAAATGTTTTTGTAGTGGTTTTTGTAAAGGTTGGTTAGCATATTGCGGTTATTGTCCATTTGGCATCACTCCTTTTGCTTGATCTGTTATATATTAAAACGCCTATCGTTTTTTACACGGTAGGCGTTGTTATTTACTGTGCCGGGGCGAGTAGCCCCTGCCACAGTTCGGTATTCTTTTCGTCAAGTAGCATTGTTAACATTTCAAGCTGATAGTCGGTAAAGTCGTATTCGTCGGCGGCTTGCAGAGCCGTAAGTCCTGTTCGCTTCACCGTGGCATATGTCGTGGTGATGGTTTCCGTAACCTCCACGAGATTGCCGTTCTCGTCGCGCACCTGCTTCTTGACATCTTTCGTTTCGCTTCTCGTTTCGATACGCACGGTGTTCATCGTGCGGTAGATGCTCCTTAGCTCGTCGGCTTTGGCTTCATCGAAGGTCGCTATCTCCTGCGGGTTTTCGGTATCAAGGTTGAGCTTGACGGCGGATATGGCAACTATTTCGTTCCAATCCGCCATCTCTCCCTCATAGGTCAGCACGTCGTATTGGCAGTTCGCTATCAGCTCTTGTTCCTTTTGGTGGAACTCTCGGTCAAGCTCTCCCATCACCTCATACACCGTAATGCCGTTTTGCTCTGCGGGTATGAAGATGGCAAATATTGAGCCTGCCACAAGAGCCACGATAACGATAATCACGATAATCAGAACCGCAACCCAGCCGCCTGCCGCGATAGCCGCGATAAGTGCTTTCGCACCTGCGATAATGGCTTTTGCCGCCGCGATGATTGCCTTGACCGCCACCTTAATAAACTTTGCAGTAGCAATAGCGGCTCGTTTGACGGCTTGCGCCGCACGGACAGATGCTTTCATCCCCGCCTTTGCCGCCTTTGCACTCGCTTTTGCGGCTTGCTTTGCCGCTTTTGCGCTTTCCTTAGCCGTTTTCTTAGCAGCCTTAGCCGATGCTCGACTTGCTTTCTTCGCTGCTTTAGAGCCGTTTTTGATGCCCTTGGAGGCGGTTTTTACGCTCCCTTTAGCACCCTCGGTAAGCATCGGTCGTTGGGGTGGAGGTAGCTCCTTTGGAGTATCCCCCTTTAGCTTTATCTTTCGCGGGCGGTTTCTCCATCTTTGGATATTCCGCAACGTGGTACGATAACCCCATTGACCGAAACGTGCAGCACCTCGAGCTAAGCTCCTTCCGCTTCGTTCCTCCTTGTCTTGCACCTCGTTACCCGCATACTCAACTTCGGTTTCGTGTCGGGAGTTTTGTGTTTCTTCGGCACTATTGGCAAGAGAAGAAGCACCATTTTTGCTTTTCTTGGCAAGTCCTTCGGCTTTATCTACCGCCTTGATACTGCGTAGCGACTCTCTCGTTTTCGCAGTTCTCATAGCATCACCTACCGAGCTTCATCACGTTTTCGTGATTTGTCCCTTGTCTTGGGCTTTGGCGCGTTGAGCTGATATTTTTCGATCTCCTTCAAGTCAAACTGATACTGCGGATATTCCCAATATCCCGACCTCATTTTTCTACCCGTAGGCTTGCCGAGCTTATTGTCGGTAATAAACTTTTCTGCCCAAGGGTTATCGTTGGTGTCAACGAAGGAGCAGTTCGGCTCGTGCGGCTCTCTGAGATTGATGGTTAGCGTTGAATAAGGCATCAGCATACCGTCCTCGTCCTTGAAATACATCTGCAAGGCGAGGTTGTGATTGTTGGCATAGCGTTCCGCTTCAAAGCACACCTCGTAGGTCTGCCCGTAGGGTGTTGTAAGGTTTAGATATTCCATACGTTACCTCCTATTCTCCAAACTTGGTGGTCATCAGCTTGTAGAGCTGTGTATCCTTGGGCAGACGGTTTTGGAACGGAACGAGCGCACCGCCTATCTTGGCAAGACCGTGACCTGCTTCTACGTTGGTGATATACGACATCTGAAGCTCCGACATTGAAAGTAGCTCTGCAAGGTCGGCTCTGTCGGTTGCCGCTTGGTTGAGCATAATCACAAGCTCGGAGTTTGCAAGCATCGTTCTCGCCGTGTGGCTCTGCAAAAGGTCGTCCACGTTCTGCGTAATACCCGTTATAAACGCTCCGTACTTACGGACTCTTTTCCAAAGGGTAAAGAGGAAGTTCGCGGAGTATTCGTATTGGAAAAGCAGATATATCTCGTCGATAAAGATATAGGTCTTTTTACCCTTGGCGCGGTTCTCGGTGATACGGTTGAGAATACTGTCAAGAACGACGAGCATACCCACGGGCATCAAGGTTCTGCCAAGCTCGTGAATATCGTAGCAGATAAGGCGGTTTTGGGTGTTTACGTTGGTCTGCTTTGCAAAGGTGTTAAGGCTACCTTCCGTGAATAACTCAATGGCGAGAGCAATATCCGCTGCTTCGGGTTCACTCTGCTTCAAGAGCACGTCGCGGAAGTCCTTTAGAGTGGGCGGTGCTCCCGTGTAATTGTTCTGCACATAGTCACGGAGAACGATGGAGGTACAACGGTCGATAAGGGATTTTTCCGATGCACTCAGAGCACCGTTCATAGCCTGCTCGCAGAGGGATAGTACAAACTCGGATTTTAGCGTGACGGGGTTTGCACCGTCGGCATAGTCCTTGTTGATCTGCAAGGCATTGATATGGTTCTTACTCGTTGAGGATAGCGTGATATTCTCGCCGCCGAGAGCTTCGGTCAGTTTCCAATACTCACGCTCGGGATCTATGACGATAATATCCGCATCCTTGTCGGAAAGATAGAGATTGACTATCTCTTGCTTTGCCATAATGGACTTACCCGAACCCGAAACGCCGGTAATAAAGGAGTTGCCGTTAAGAAGCTCCAAACGGTTGACCATAATCATATTCTTGCTTATGGCGTTGTTGCCGAGATAAAGACCGTTTTTGTGGCAGACCTCCTGCGCTCTGAACGGCATAAACACCGCAAGACTCTCGGTTGTGAGAGTTCTGCGTATCGTTAGCTTTGTGCCGCCGTAAGGAAGGCAGGTTTTGAGTCCTTCAAGCTGTTGCCAACGAAGCACCGCGAGGGAGCAAAGATGCTTTCTCGCGCACTGCTGAATACTCTCGGTATCCGCGTCAAGCTGCGCCTTGGTATCCGCCGTGTGAACTATCGTGATGAGGGTGGGTATCATTCTCATATCGCGCTCCACAAGGTCGTTGAGAAAGTCGCGGCTTTCGTCACGCTGCCGTTCCATTTCGTATGGTACGGTGGCCGAGTAGTAATTGTTTTGGTTCTGCTTGCGTTGCCAATTCGAGATATTGGTTTCCACCGCCAAGAGCTTGCTTTCGCCTTGCCTTACCGCCTTTTCTTGGGGTATCGGCTCGGCATCAATCGAGAGCATCATATTTCGGTCGATGGCGGTCAGCTCCGATATTAAGCTATCTTTGATGAAGTTGGCGTAATCTTTGAGATAGATCACTCTGCCGTATCTGCCGTCCATCTTGAAATGGTCGCTTTTGAACTCCATAGATTCGGGGGCAAGTGCGAGCTTGAATTTATGCTTTCTGCGCTTGTAGAGCAAGCGGTCATACATAAAATCGTCCTCGCGCCCACGGTGGAAGAAGTCAAAGAAAATGCGTATCTTTTCTTTCTCGTCAATCTCGGTCAGCTTTGAGCCGAGTTTGGCAAAAGCGGCGGCATATTCGGCAAACTTGCCGTTGAAATATGTTCTTGCTTCTGCGATAGACGGCTTTTCGACCGTTACGGTCAAATACTTATCCTGCACCACACCCGAAGTTAGAACGATGTTGCGCTCCAAAATGGAATTGTATTCGTGTCGGTAGCGGTCAAGCTCGTCGCCCATAAGGGGGAGCATATTCTTTGCCTCAAATTCGCTTCTCGGTATATGGCGGTTGCGTATCGTGATCTTCGTGCTCGCTTTCTCATCGAACAGATTGAGAATATCCGAGTACGCAAAAAACATCGCTTCTTTATCGTCCTTAGAAGCGACCTCGTAGTTTATGTCCGTAAAGCGAAAGGTCTTTGCCCATAAGTTTCTGCCGACAAGCATAATACCATCCTCAAAGATTTTCTGAATGGGTATAGTATCCTCGACGGTTGTGGGTATTCTGTCTTGCTCTACGGGTTGTTTCTTCTTACTTGTAATCATTGTTCCTCCTTTTCTTCCTCTCCGATCTTACCCTTAAAGAGCAGGTATCGGGGCATCAGTATTTCCGAGCGTATCCACGCCTTGATGATCTTTTCGGCAGGCATACCGTTATAACGGACAAAGCCGAAGATAATAAACGGTACTGCACCTATCATACAGAGCCACGAAAGTATCTCCGTATGGAAAAACGGTCGGCACCCGAAGTAGATGCCGACCGCAGCCGCACAAGCGAGGATAGCAAAGATAAACTGACGAACCGAAAGACCGAAAAACATTGTTTCGTTAAAGTCTTTGATTTCTTTGTTTATCTTGATTTCCATACTTAACGTCCTCTCTCGTTATTTCTTTTTCTATCGTTGCCTTTGATGTCGCAGTCGATAGTTTTTTCGATGCGGCGGATCTCCGCCAATTTGTTTCGTAAGGTGTAAGGCATAAACGGTTGCTTGTGCATCGGGTATCTGCGGCGCATATCCTCGTCAAGCTCTGCCGCTTTTTCTTCGCTGACCGCAGGACACCCGATAATCGTTCCGTGAGTGCGGTAATACTCGTTTACCGCCTTCATCATTTCGTGTTCCGCCTTGCACCGTTCAAGCTTACCCTCGTAATAGACAAGAGCGTTTATATCCTCAAACATAGTCGCTCCTTTCTTACAAGCCCATCATCTCTCGTACAACTCTGTCCGAGAGCTTTATCGTGCCGACAAGCACAAGCATATTAAAGAGCAATTCGCCTATATACGTCCACACCTGCGTTACTGCCGAAGCACCCGCCGCCACCGAAGGTGGAGAGGCTGCAAACAGAGAGTAAATGATGCAGGCGAGCACGATAATCGCACCCTCGAGGCAGACAGCCGCAAAGGATTTGAGAAAGGCTTTGCCTATATGACTTGTTTCCTCGCCCGCAAAGGTTGACATTGGAACGGGGGCGATAGCCACATAGATATAGAGCTTGAAAAATCTGCCGTACACCGTGAGTATCATAATGAACGACAGTATCCACACAAGCAAGCTACCGATAAGAGTCACCGCCCATAGCGGTATCGACTCCCAAAAACCGCAGCTTTCTATCGTGTCTATCATACTTTGGGGTAGGTATGCACCGCCTTGCCCCGTAATGCCGGATGCAATCATAATTTTACTTATGATGCCTTGCACGATGGTGAACATCGCAAGCATAAGGTCAAGCCCCCAAGTGACCGCCGCCTTTGCAAGCACAAAGCGTATGAATACTTTGAGTGCCTGTTCGGGGCGTTTGAGTTCTTGAAAGCTATTGAACTGTCGCATTATCCCCATAAGGAAGAATAATACGAGAAGCGCGTAGCCGATGGCTTTGAGCGCACCGTTGATATTCACCATCACGTTCCATATACCGCCACCTTTGAAGGTTTCGGGCGACTCGGATATGAGCCGCCATATTTCAGCGAGCTTGCCGTTCCAAGTGTCAAGGGCGTTTTCAAGGTTTTCTACAACCCAATTGTTCGACATTTGCTCACCTCACCTTCGCTGACCGTCAGCCCGTGATAAGCGTTAAAATCTCTTTGGCAAAGGTGATGATAACGCCGCCCGCGAGAGTCAAGAATCCGTTGGCTCTCTGCGAGGGATCGTGGCTTTTGAAGGACAGACCGATCTGAACGACCGCGAAGCCAAGCATAATCATACCGACCGCGCGAACAAGACCGAACATAAAGTCCGAAAGGTTGTTGACAACCTGCACGGGATCGTCCTCGGCGGCAAACGCCGACACCGCACATACCGACACCATAAAGATGCAGAGGACAAGGCACATCCACACCTTCATAAAGCGCCTTGCCTTGGTGGGCATAGGACTTTTCTTAATTACGTTTTTGTTTCTTTTCATTCGTATTCTCCTTTTCTTCTAACATAGATTTCAAAAATTCGCATAGCATTTCGGTTTCTTCCTCGTCGTAGGCTTCGATTTCGTTCTTGAAATACTCGTCCACCGTGGGAATATCCGCAAGGTTCACACCCGTAAGCGTTGCGGGATCAATGACTTCTACCGTCACGCCGCCCTCCAAAATGCCGAGATTATGAGCGTAAGGCTTTGCGCCTCCATCCGTGCCGAACTTGATATTCGGGTGGGATAGAATATCGTATTTGAGGTCGAACACCGGGCGTTCTCCACGGATAAATACGATAGCGTATTTATTGTCGAGCATACGCACCTCATCGGGAGTCAGAAGCTCACGCCCCGCCACTTGGGAATTGGTCGAGAAGTTACCGCGCAGACCGTCGCTCCGTCCGTAGGAGTTGGTATCAATCGTTTCCTTGCCAAGAAGCTCTGACACATACTTGTGGGTGCTTTGCTCGTTACCGCCGAGATACACGAACTCGTCGCAGTTACCGACGATGCTTTCCCATTGTTTCTCAAAGAGTGCCTTTAGCTGTGCGAGGTTCTGCAAGATGATGGAAACGCTCACACCGCGAGAACGCATAACCGAGAGGATTTTATCAAAATCATCGGGCAGGCTTACGTTGGCAAACTCGTCCATAAGAAAGTGAACGTGAACGGGCAACGTTCCGCGATATTTGAAATCGGCTACGAAAAACAACTGTTGGAAAAGCTGCGTATAGAGAATTGATACAAGGAAATTGAAAGAGGTATCGTTGTCGGGGATAAGAGCGAACAGCGCCACCTTTTTCTCACCCAAGGATTTTAAGTCAAGCTCGTCGGTGGAGGTCAAAGCGGCAAGGCTATCAAGATTGAACTTTTCAAGCCTTGCCGCAAGCGTGATTTGGATAGATTTCAAGGTCTTTGCCGAACCCGACCGATAGGACTTGTAATACTTCAGCGCAATATGGTTTGGGTTCTCGTATTCAAGAAGCGCGAAAAGGTCGTCAAGAACGCTGCCTGCGGCTTCGTTGTCCTCGTCAATATCTCCGTTGCGAAGAAGCTCCATAACCATTGAGAAGTTCTGTTCCTCCGGCGGTGCTTCGTAGTGGAGATAAAAAACAAGGGATAACAGTAGCATTGAAGCTGCCGTATCCCAAAAAGGATCGTTGGATTGGCTACCTTTCGGAGTCGTGCTCTTGAAAAGGTTAGTGACAAGCCTTTGTATATCGTTGTCGCTTTCGATATACATAAAGGGGTTATAGCAATCCGAGCGTTCCATATTGATGAGGTCGAGCACTCGCACCTCGTAGCCCTTGGCTTTGAGCAATCCACCCGTATCTCGCAGTAGCTCGCCCTTCGGATCGAGGCAGACAAAAGAGGTATTCGCTTGCATCAAATTCGGCTTCGCGTAGAACCTCGTCTTTCCCGCGCCGGAACCGCCCACAACGATTGTGTTGAAATTTCGTCGGTGCGCCTTGGCGTTGTACCCGATAGACAAGTGCTGCGAGAGTATCTTGTTGGAGTCCTTCGGCTTCTGCTGATACCGCTTGTTTATCTCCTTGACCTCGCCCCATTTAGCAGAGCCGTGTTCCTCACGGCGGCGAAAGTTTGGCTTGGTGTAGTGATAAATCAGTATCGAAAGACCGTAGATGAGTGATAACACAAACAAGGTCGTGAGTGTGTTGTCGCTCCAAACGAGATAGAACGGGTTGGAAAGTGCTTCTGACAGCTTGGGGATAATTGAGGAAAGACCTCCGCTGAGGGTGGGAGCGACGAGAAAAGAAACCCATATAATGACGAGCCAACCGAAAACGGCTACGCCTATCCACAACGGTTTCTTATCTTTCATCGCGTTCCTTCTTTCGTTTTTCTTTCTTGGTGGGAGCGTCGATGACCTTTAAGAGAACCTTGCTCAAATCGTCGGTGGGTTTATCTTCCTCCAAGCAATCGTTACGTTGGTCAGCTAACGCCTTCATCATCACGCGATGCTCAAAGTCATCGACCTCAATAATTCTTTTTTCAGCCATCAGCGTGCCTCCCTCGGATGATATTTGTTACTCGGTGGCACGGTGGTCTTGGGTTCGTTCTGTGTCTGCTCCTGCTCTTTACCTTTTTCAAGGTAAGCGCGCATATTCTTGGATACGTCTTTGACCGTGCCGTGAATGATGCCCAATTCCTCCTTGACCGCATCGGGTTCAAGAGTGGTGTACTTGTTTGGAACGGAGTGGATTTTCAACTCACTTGCATCCTTGCCGTACTTTGCAACGATAACATACGCCGCGCACTTTGCTTGGAACTCGTGGTCTGCGGTACGGTAGGCGGTATCACCCTTTGCCATTTCCACGTGTGCTCTCGCTTTCGCAACTGCGGGAAAGAGCTTGCCGAAATTCGCGCCCTGCTTATAGAGAATGACTTTGTTCTTGGCATCGTACATAGCAGCTTCGTTACCGAGGTCGGCATCGGTCTTTTGAATGGGAACGGAGCAACCGTCCACAAGAGCCGCAAGGAGCTTATTGTCCTCAAAGCTGAGCTTCTTCGGGAACTCACTCGCGGGAGGATCAACAACTGCGCTGATGTCAAAAACGTTCTTGACGTTGTATCCCATACGCTTCTCACCGTCCACGGTGTACGGACTCGGCTCTAAGATCCAAATGCTTTCTGCGCCTTTCTGCAAGGAGCAGTTTGCCTTTTTCCAACCGTCGAAGTCCATAAGGCGAGTGGGGAGCTTATCGTCCATCTGCATATAGATGAGGATATTGTTGCTGAGGGAGTAATTTTCGCAACGACTCTGCACGTCAAGGAACTGCTGCATATTTTCTGCGTTGGCTACGATGCTTGCACACCCTTCGTCAATCATCTCGTAGCACTTCAGCTTTTTCTCCCTCATCTTATCGGCAAAGCTCTTTTTCTCGGTCGCTTCGGGAGCAGGCTTCGGGGGTGGAGCTTCTTTGCCGTTTTTCTTGTTGGCTTCTTCAAAAATGTTCTCAAACTCTGACATTATCTACCTTTCCTTTCTTTTTTCTTGCTTTTGGATTTGCCTTTGCTCTTGGACTTATCGGGAGCTTTGGGAGTATCCTTTTTCTTTTCCTCTCGCTGCTTCTTGATGTCCTCGATTTTCTTCTTGACCGAAGGCTTGCGGTCTGCTTTTCCTTCCTGCGTCATATTACGGTCGCTTTTGGGATTTACATTGTCCGATGAGCGCTCGGACAGATCCTCGAGAGCGTCCTTTGGATTTTTGTCTGTCCGTGCCGCAGTAGGGTTTTCGATTGTCGGCTCTTCTCTCTGAATAGGTTTGGCGGGCATCTCATCAGCGAGCTTTTCGCTTGCATCCTTCTCAGGGTGCTCGGCTTCGGGTGGGTTCTGCGCTTCTTGGTCACTTTCTTTCTTTTCCTCCTGTTCTTTTACGATTTCCGCACGGAGAGTGGCAACGTCCACTTGTGCGAGATTGAAACGCTCGGTAATCCTTGCGATTTTGGACTCATCCTCGGCGCGAACCATTACGTCGAACACGCCGTCCGTCTTGTCCTTTTCTTTGAGAATGGTATAGAGAATACCGTACTGCTTGGCGACCTCTTTGAACTTCGGCAGGTCGTCTGCCTTAAAGGTATAGACCTTCAATGGCTTACCGCTACGGAGCATACTTTCAAGCCGCGCCGAGCCTTTGGTTTTCTTTTGCTCCCTCGCTATGGAGTAGAGCAAGACGGCAGCGTTTTTCGCTCCCGTTCCCGTGAGCTTGATAAGCACCTCCGTTCCGTTTAGCATCATCCGCATTACCTGATCTGCTGCTTCACCGGAAGTATTCATACTTTTCTTTCCTCCTTCTTTTTGTCTTGGGGTTTCTTTGGTATATCTTTATCGGGTACGTCGATGGTGTTTACCACCGCTTCAATAGCACCGCTTCGCAGGGCAATATCCTCGCAAAGCCGCATTTCACGACGGATCACCGCCATCTGCCTTGATAGCTCTGAAATCTTATCTTTTATCGGTTGCATTTCCACGCTATCGTGCATACGGCGGAGTCGGTTGCGGAGGGCTGCTCGTTCCTTGGCAAGTGTTACGAACCTACCCGATAAATTCTCGGTAAAAGAAGAAAGCTCCTCGGCGGTATTGATGTTGTACTTGCCAAGCAGCTTTGCTTCTTCGGAATACATACGCGCTCTCTTGACATCCTCGCGTACTGCGGCGTATGCTTCACGGTTATTCGGTTTTTCTTTTGGGAGTATGCCAAGCAGATAACAGTAGTGCTTATAAAGAGCCGCAAGTCCTTTCGGCTTCTCCCGTTTGGTATAGGGTTTGTACGGAGTGAAGGAACGACGCATACCGTTCTCACGGAGTCGTCTTTGCACGTCCTCGTAGGTATAGCCCTCACCGAGCTTATCCATACGATACCAACGTGTGC
>JAZRAF010000023.1:0-1102 GCA_045634425.1 Eubacteriales bacterium
GTCAGCGCCCGTCATCACACGAAGGGCATCCGAGCAGAGATTGCCAAGGGCAGTTTCACTATTTCTGACAAGTCGAGTATCGCCGTCGTGGGTGTTCAGCGTTACAGTGCTTTGACCGATTACACGGTTGCCAAGCTCTGCGTAGCTCTCATTGATTTCGGCAAGGTACGCATCCACGGTCGCATCGGTCTTTTCGTATGTAGCGGTTTCTACAAGCTCGGTATTGAGTCCGTCCTCGGTGATGGTGAGCTTGCCGATGTACTCAAATTTCGTTCCCGTAGAGGAAAGCAGAACGTCGTCACCGCTCTTGTCTTTGAGAGTTTTCTCCTCGATAACAAGATGCGCGTGCGCATCGAGAACTACGTCAAATCCGTCGGTATTTTCAATGATATCGGTGATATCAAACAGCTCGCCCGACTCATCATAGCCGACGTGCGAGAGTGCGATCACGTAATCTGCGCCTGCCGCCTTGACCGCATCAACGTTTGCTTGAACAACGTCGTATATATCCGCCTCGTGGAAGGTATAGATGATTTCGCCGTTCTCGTTTTTGAACTGTGCGGGATTTGACGAAGTGATGGTTTCGGGCGTTGTGATGCCGATGTAGGCGATTTCTACGTCACCGTAAGATACGATGGTGTAGGGATTAAAATAGGACTTGTCCTCGCCTATTTCAGAAAAATTGCAAGAGAGGAACTTGGTATTTGAGAGGTTGTTCAGCTTCATGAGCTGCTCAAGCTGATAGTCAAATTCGTGGTTGCCGAGTGCAATGGCATCATAGCCCACCTTGTTCATAAGGCTTACTATGTACTCACCCTTGGATACCGCACCGAGCGTGCCGCCCTGCACAAAGTCACCCGAGGAAACAACGCCCACGTGGTCATAAGCGGTAGCAAGCGCTCTTTTCATAGATGCAAGCTTTGCGTATCCATCCACGGCACAGTGTACGTCGTTTTCATAAAGGATCACGATGGATTCGGCTTCTGCCCGAGGTGGATCGTTTTTGTCAGAGCAAGATGTAAGCACCAAAATCGACAGAAGTAGGGAGAGACATAAAAGTATACTTAAAACTTTATTTTTCATAACTACCTCTTTAGATCAG
>JAZRAF010000024.1:0-25265 GCA_045634425.1 Eubacteriales bacterium
CCTTTTTCAGAGCTATTTTTACTAGCTTATCTTACTTAATTACTTGTTTGTACTTTGTCAATTCAAAGTGTTTTAACGAGATCTTTCGCACTTTTCAGTGCTTGAAAAATTTCAATGTTGTTCAATTTTCAATGATCAAAAGCGTTTCACCACTTGGGACAACCCTTCTGCGGTGATGCGCTTTGTTATTATACTATATTATTTTTCGTTTGTCAATACTTTTTTCAAAACTTTTTTGAATTTTTTCGATTTTTTAAATAATAATTAGTTTTGAAGGGAGATTTGGGTATATGATTTCGATTTTAACGAGGACGGTAATAGTATATTTACTGCTTTCTTTTGCGATGAAATTGATGGGAAAGCGAGAGATCGGTGAGCTTGACGTAAGCGATCTTGTATCTGCCCTGCTTATATCGGAGATTGCGGCGATACCGATAGACGACCCTGATATACCGCTGCTTAACGCTATTATTCCCATTTTATTTATATTATCGGTAGAGATCCTGCTCTCTTATGCGAAAACGAGGTCGGCAAAATTAAAAAGATGCATTGAGGGTGAGTCGGTGTTTTTGATATACAAGGGGGTTCTTGATCAAAACGCGCTCAGGGAGAACAGGATATCGCTGAACGAGTTCCTGTGTGAGATGAGGACGCAGAGCATCGGGGATATTTCCCTTATCGATTATGCGGTGCTTGAGCAGAGCGGAAAGATATCGATAATGCAGAAAGGAAAGGACACCCTATCGCACGCTTTGATAATAGACGGAGAGATAAACGAGGTGGAGCTAAGGGACGGGAGGTTCACGCGCGAGGAGATCGAGGGTGAGCTGCGTGGGCGGCAAATTGAGAGGACGGGGGTGCTTTTTATGAGCAAGGACGACTCGGGTAATATAAATATAATATTAAAGGAAGAAAAATGAGAAGCGTAAGAATTGCGGCGGTGATACTTTTAGTCGTCGTTGTTGCAGTGGTGACGAATGCGATCATGCTAAGGCAAGTGATAGACGGGATAGTGCGCGAGGTGGAGTGCGCGGAAAATGACGGGTACACGGAGGTGTTCGAGCATTACAAGCGATTGGAGAGCTATATCAGCCTGTCAGTGGACCACGAGGATATGATGAACATCGAGCTTGCGTTTGCGGAGCTGGTGGCGATGGTTGAGGCGGGCGATGATGACGGGATAACGGTAACAAAAAGCCGCCTTAAATACTCGCTTGAGCACCTAAGGCGGCTTTCGGGATTGAATATAGACAGTATTTTTTAGCGATAGACGCTCATATCGGCGGCGTATGCACTGTGGCGAAGGATCTCATAGCTTTCTGCCAGAAGATTTCCACTAGAAAGCACGCCGCAAGCCGCGCGAAGGTACTTAACGAGGTATTCCGGGTTAAGGAATGACGAGGCATCGGCAGAGAGGGTGCAATCGATGCGAATGTTCCCTGCATCGTAGACGGCGGTCGCGTATCTGATGAGGGGTTTGATATCCATAGTGTCATCGGGCTTCTGCTTTTTTGCGACGGGCATAACGTCGGCCTTAAGGGCGGCGTTTACCTTATCGGCAAGCTCGGGAGATGCGCCGAGGGTGTTGAGGGTTATGACGTAGGAGAGCCATTTAAGGTCGGTGAGCTTGGTTTCGGGATAATATGCGTCAAGCACGACGAGCTCGTCGGTCATATTGGCGTTGAGAGCTTTAATAGCGAGTGCGGGATCGATGCGCTCAACGAGGCGAAGATCCATAAACTCGACAAGGCTTTCTGTGCCTATGGAAAGGGGTGCGGCGAACACCATTTTAGGCTTGGGGTTGAAGCCCTCGGTGTACCAAAGGGGGAGCTTGGAGCGGACGATGATCTTGTGCATCGTGCGGACGAGGTCGAGGTGGGAGACGTACTGAAGGTTGCCCACCTTTTTGAACTTGATACGAAGGACGATGGGGGTATTATTATTCATTGCCGTCACCTCCGGTCTTGCAGCCCTTGCACCAGCGTGTCTTTGCGCCCATTGTGTTTGCGCCGCAGCCGTTACAGTGCTCGGCACAGGAGGGTGTGGTCACGCCCTTGTAGGCTCTTTCCCTCTCGCGAAGGAGATAGGACTTGGTTACGCCGCAGTCGATGATATCCCACGGAAGGACCTCATCGATGCCGTAGCCACGGGTAGTATAGTGTGCGGGATCAACGCCTGTGCGAGCAAAGACGTCCATCCACTTATCGTAGTCAAAGCACTCATCCCACGCATCGAACATTGCGCCCTCCTCTACTGCGAGGGCGATAGCGGGAGCGACACGGCGGTCGCCGCGTGCGAATACTGCCTCGATGAAGGATTCCTTAGCATCGTGGTAGGTGTATCTGATCTTCTTTTTGTCGCTTATGCAGGTCTTGAGGTAGTCCTGCTTTTTCATAAGGGTATCGAAGGAGTCCTGCTTTTCCCACTGGAAGGGAGTAAAGGGCTTAGGAATGAAGCAGGACACGCTGATGGTGACGCCAACGCCACGGGGGCGAAGCTCCTTGGGGAGCTTGTAGTACTGCCCTACTACCTTGGAGGCGAGGTCGGCGATGCCCTTGATATCCTCCTCGGTTTCGGTGGGGAGGCCGTCCATAAAGTAAAGCTTTACGTTGCTCTTTCCGCCGCGGAAGGCGATGTCAACGGAGCGCATAAGGTCCTCTTCGGAAACGTTCTTGTTTATAACGTCGCGAAGGCGCTGAGTTCCTGCCTCGGGTGCGAAGGTGATACCGCCGGTACGGATGGTGGATATCTTCTGCATAAGCTCCTCGGAGAAGCTATCGATACGCAGCGAGGGCAAGGAGAGGCTGACCTTAGCGTCATCGGTCCACTCAAGGAGGGAGTCGGTAAGCTCACGGAGTCTTGAATAGTCGCTTATAGAAAGGGAGATGAGGGATATTTCCTCATAACCCGAGTTATCGTAGAGGCATTTTGCAAGCTTGTTGAGCACCTCGGGAGATTTCTCTCTTATCGGGCGGTAGACCATACCTGCCTGACAGAAGCGGCAGCCACGAATGCATCCGCGGTAAATTTCAAGGACGATACGGTCGTGTACCGTTTCGATATAAGGCATTACAAGCTTTTCGGGATAGGAGACGGTATCCATATCGGCGATGATGCGCTTTCTGATCTTTGCGGGGACGTCGGGATAGATCGGCGCGTGGGACTTGATGGTGCCATCCTCGTTATAGGTGACCTCATAGAGGGAGGGGATATAAACGCCCTCGATATGCGATGCGGCGCGGAGGAAGCCGGCGCGGGTGTATGTGCCGTTATCCTTCATTTCGTTGTAGAGGTGGCAGATCTCGAGAAGGACCTCCTCGCCCTCACCGATATTGATAAGGTCGAAGAACTCGGCAATAGGCTCGGAGTTATATGCGCAGGGGCCGCCGCCGATTACGATGGGGTCGCTCTCTGCCCTATCCTTTGCCCAAAGGGGGATACCCGCAAGGCGGATCATCTGGAGGGCGGTGGTATAGCAGAGCTCGTACTGAAGGGAGAATGCGAGCATATCAAATTCCTTGATCTCATCGCCGCTTTCAACGGCGGTAAGAGGAATGTTGTACTCCTCCATTTTTTCCTTCATATCGATCCAAGGAGCGTAAACGCGCTCGCACCAGATGTCCTTATCCTTATTGATAACGTCGTAGAGGATGCGGACACCGAGGTTGGACATACCTATCTCATAGGTGTCGGGAAAGGCGAATGCGAAGCGGCACTTCACCGCGTTTTTATCCTTGATTATGCTGTTGTATTCTCCGCCGATGTATCTGCCGGGCTTTTGAACCGACTTAAGGACGGAGGAAATGTTCGGGGTTTCGGAAAGCTTCATATCTTATTTCTCATAATAAGGCGAACGGAAACGTTCGCCTTATCCTTTAATCCTGTTTATTTTTATCCTTTGACGATTTGAGGGTGCGATGGCTCATAAAGATCATCACGCCGCACCAAGCAAGCTGCCATACTGCAAGCACGAAGGACGGAACGACCATCATTCCGCTCATCGCAAGCACGACTGCGAGAGTAGCGCCGACCGCCATTGCGGAAAGCTCGACTATCGAGAGGCGCTGCTGAAGTCTTACGTACTTCTTGCAAAGAAGGAGCATACTTATAACGTCGATCTTATCGCCCGTGGTGACGATGCCTGCGCTGACACGGTGGTAAAGCTTGTCCTCACCGTCGGGGAGGGTCTGCTTTTTAAGGACGCGTATAGAGTCCATACCTGCCGTGAGGGTACGGAGCAGGTCGGCGTTTACGTTAGGGTCACGGGTGTAGATAAGGGGTATTACGCCGTCGTCCGCGAGTGCGGGAAGGATCATAGTGAAGTCCTCGGAGAGGGTGTAGCGGATATAGAACTTAGCATACACCTCACCGTTTTCTGCAGCGTACATAATTTTGGTGGAGAAGAGCGCAGAGCTCTCCTTACCGGGATCGTAGGGGATCTTGATGCCGTTTCTGACCATATATTCAAGAGTACCTGCCATAACCTCGACGCCGTCGACACGGGCAACGATGCCCTCCTCCTCGATGCGGACACGGGTAGCGGTGCTGGGCATATGGTCAAGCGCATCGGCGAACATATTCTTGAGAGGGCCGCCGACGACCGCAAAGATAGCGGACATCTGATTCATAGCCTTTTCAAGATTTTCGCTCTTGCCGTAGAGCATAATGCGCTGAAGGTTGACGTCCTCATCACCGAATACCTCGGTATCGTGGAAGGTGATAACATCAACGCCGGAATAATCGTAAAGGGAGCTTTCGCCGATTATTGCGCTATTCTCGCTTTCTGCCTGCTTTACCGAATGGAAGAAGGGGATCTTGTGAAGGAGAATAGAGAATGCGGGCATTCCGAGCAGGAATACGCACGCGAAGGTCATAGCGGACGCCATAAGGGGTGCGTAGATGCCGGGAATGAAGAATGCAACGGCGGCAGCAACGAATGCAAGGCCGAAGGATGCGGAGATGATAAGCACGACGCCACCCGAATTCTCGGCACACTTGCCGCTGCGCTTGAAGAAGTCGGCAACGAAGGAGGTGCGGAATACACGGACGGTCTTTGACTTATAGCCCTGCACCTTACCGTCTACGGCAAGGTTTTCCTCAGGGAGAGTACGGGTAAGCTTACGGTCTACTATTCTCTTCTCTCCGCCTACGGAGATCATCTTGAAGTTAGAGAAATCTGCGAGCTTCTTAAAGAGTGCGGCAACGATAGAGCCGACCGAAAGAAGGGAGAACAGAAGTCCGAAGAGGGGGTACTTCACGGGTGCGGTGGCGACAACGACAACGGTATATGCGACCACGGTTATTGCAGCGACGGGCACGAAAAGCTCGGGCACGGCACGGCCAAGAAGCATTTTATGTATTGCGGCGAGGACCTCGGGCAGTGCCAGAACGAAGAGGCAGACGACGAATATCGCATCGAGGACCGCCATAGCACCGGGAACGGTAGCTATGCCGAGCGCCTTGGGGATATCAGCGCCGAAGAGCCAGAGGTTTTCAATTACGAGGAGCATAACGAGAAGAGTTAAAGAGGTGAAAAGGCGTACCTTGATAGACATAATGCTGTCAAGGAATCTGTCCTTAAAGCTATCTCTTTGGGTCTGCTGAGTGAAGTCCCTGTTCTTCTTCACGTTTTCATCGGTTTCGTCACCGACGTTTTCAACCGATTCAAGGGCGGCAAGGCCAACGTCACGGGTGGCGAGGGCGGTATTCTCGCTCTTGGGTTCGGGATCGGGAATCTGATATTCCTTGGGGGTATCGGAGATGGGCTCAAGAGGGGGGAGCTCCTCCTCTTCCTCTACCTCGGGCTCGATCTCCTCGGGCTCGGGCTGTACGGGTGCGGGAATCTCCTTATTGTCGTCGTGGGTCTCAAATTTGAAGACCGTAGACTGAATATCGTAGCTTTCAGGCTCGGGCGCACCGACGGTAACGAGGGTGGCGTCCTGAATTACGGTGTTCTCATCGCACTCGGCGGTGGGATCTACCTCGGGCTCCTCAGACTCGACCACTACTACCTCGGGCTTGGGGCGAGGGGTGGGGGTGCGAGGATTTTTGGGGTCGGCCATTTTGTAGGTCTCGCTGACCTCGGTAAAGCGAGGAACGTAGGTGGTGCGGACGGTGGGCTCCTCACGAACCACGATAGGACCTTCTGCACTCTTGCGCTTCTCGGGCTTTGCGGATTCCTTCTTTTCGGGAATGCCGCCGAATTTAGGATTTACGGTGAATTTATCGGGAACGGAAAGCTCGGACACTTCCTTTTTCGGCTGTGCTACGGGGCGCTCGGCGGGCTTTTTCTTTTTAGCGGCGTCGGCTGCCACGGTAGTTTCGATATCCTCTACCGTAAACTCAAGCTTTATTTCCTTTTCGTCCAAGTTACTTACCTCCCTTCAGGTCTCTTTGTCTTGCGACCTCGGCAAAGATGACTGCCGCGGCGCAGGATACGTTCATTGAATTGACCATACCGTGGAGCGGTATGGAGAGGGTGAAATCGCATTTTTCCTTAACGAGTCTTGATATGCCGTCTCCCTCGCTGCCGAGGACGATTGCGGCACTGCCCGTAAGGTCGGTGTTATAATACTCTGCACCGCCCATATCTGCAGCGTAGATCCAAAGTCCGCGCTCCTTAAGCTCGTCTATGGTGGAGGCGACGTTAGTGACCTTGGCAACTCTGACGTGCTCAGTTGCGCCTGCGGCTGCCTTAGCAACGGTGGGGGTGAGGCCTACTGCACGGCGCTTGGGAATGATGACACCGTGTGCGCCGAGGCAATCGGCACTTCTGATGATAGCACCGAGGTTGTGAGGGTCCTCAACTCCGTCGAGAATGATGACGAAGGGCTTCTCTCCCTTCTCTTCCGCATAGGCGAGGATATCGTCAACGGTGGAGTAGTTATGCTCTGCCGCCATAGCGACGATGCCCTGGTGGCGTGCACCTGCACACATCGCATCGAGCTTGGTCTTATCAACGGTGATGACGGGGATCTTGCGCTCCATTGCCTGTGCGATAAGGAGCTTTATCGAGCCCTCACGATCACCCGAGGTTACGTAAATTTTATCTATATCACGCTCGGCGGCGAGAAGCTCGCGCACGGCGTTACGGCCGCTTACCACACACTCGCTTACGACCTCGGTTACCTCGTGGGTCGCACCGGCGGGCTTACGGTAGGGCTTTTTTCCTGCATTCTTGTTCTTATATCCGTGTTTGTTTTCCATATTTATACTCCAAGGGCGCCAAAAAGGCAAATAAATCTACTTTTACCTATAAATTATAACATATATTTTTAAATTTGTACATAGTTATCGCTAAAAAAATATTTTTTATATTTATTTATTTTTACACGGGTGTGAGAAAACGAAAAAAGTCCGCCAAAAAGCGGACTTTTTCTCAGAGCGTAATATTACTCCTGGGGAGCTCTCTTTGCTGCGAAGCACTCGCTGCAGTAAACAGGCTTACCTTCGGTGGGCTTGAAGGGAACCTGGCAATCCTTACCGCACTCTACACAAACAGCTGCGAACATTTCTCTCGCGCCCTTCTGTGCATTCTTTCTTGCGGTACGGCACTCCTTGCATCTGGAGGGCTCGTTCTCAAAGCCTCTGGATGCATAGAATTCCTGCTCACCTGCGGTGAACACGAAATCATTGCCACATTCTTTGCACTTCAATGTCTTGTCCTGGTACATGTTTTCTTTCTTCCTCACTTAAATGGGTTTTGTTTTTGCCCTTGGACGGATTCCAACCGACGCCTTTGTAAACAACGCTCTCCCTTAAGCTACTCGGGCATATAAAAGCGGCATTTGTCAAATTATATCGGTAAACTCATCCCTATGCTCTCTCAAATGTCGCCAAAGTCTGTTTTTCGCGTTGTCGACCGATTTTGCCGTTTTTTGAAGCTCGGCTGCGATCTCAGCGGTGGTGTAGCCCATAACGTACAGAGAAAAAACCTCGTATTCGTAATCCGATAACAATTCGCGTGCGGCACGCATCGCACGCTGCATACGCTCCTTAGCGACGAGCTCTTCCTCAATGCCTACACTTCCCTCATCAACGTTCTCATCGATAGAGTCGTCGGTGGGAAGCTCCTTCTTTACCATATCGCAAAGACGGCGATAGATACAGATACGGGCATAGAGTCCAAACGTCACGGCGTCGACCTTGGTAAGATCGTATGACGCGGCGGCACGGTAAAGGGTCGTGTACGCCTCGGTATACGCCTCGCCGGATTCGACGAAGGAGCCGTGAAAAAGTGAAATCACCTTGTTAAGCATAGGTGTATAGCGCTCGACGAGCTCGGAAAACGCAAGCTCATCACCCTCGCGCACGAGGAGGAGAAGTTCGGATATTCCGATGTCAGAGTGCTTACCCATTGCAATTCCACCTTTAATGAATTAATTATAAATGTTTATTAACAATTTGTCAAGAGATTTAGACAAAAAAGTCGCATTTATACAAAGATTTGTACATTTTTTATCTATTATATATCGACCTTTTTGTCAAATCGCACAATAAAATGTAAATTATTTGAGATATTCAAGTCTGCCTGTCGAGGAAAGAAGAATGCCCCTGTACACGTCCTCGGGACGCAGAAGGAAGTTGTTGCGGATCTTTTCTGCCTCGGAGCGGGCGAAAACAAGGAAGGAGGTGCTCATTATCGTGCCCGTCTGATCAGAGAGCTCGAGGGTGACTCTGAAGCGGCCGCCGTCTGCCTCCTCTATCGTCGAGGTAGCGCGAGCACCGCGCTTTGAGAGCGACATATGCTTGATCGCGCTTTTAAGGCTTTTTTCCCTGAAGGCGGGGTCGAGGCTATCGAAGAGCTCGGCGGCAACCATAGTGCCGGAGTCGGTTATGCCGTAGTATCTCTCACCGTCGGTATCCTCGTCCTCCCAGACGTGGCCGGAGTCGGTAAGCTCGGCAAGACAGCCGTCGTAGTCGATGATGATCTCATCGGTATTTTCGGAAACTATATTGATAAGGGTGGTACGGTCGACGGGATAGCGGATGTGCTCAAGCAAAAAGAGTAGGAACACCTTTATATCCGTGACGGTACGCAGAGTAAACTTTTTCTTTTTCATATTCCCTGCCGTTTAAAATTTGTTGAGGGGGGTTAAAAGGCGAGAGGGGCTGACGTGTGCGACAGCCCCAACAAGCATTAATTATTCTTCTTCAGTCTCGGGAAGGTACTTCTCGTACTTTCTGAGCTTAGTATCGGTGAAGTTGAGGTTTCCAAGGCCGTCAACGTTTACCTTAGAGATGCCCTTTGCGGTGAATACGAAGGTCTCGTTGAATACGAGAGGAATTACGGGCATTTCTTCCATAAGGAGCTTTTCAGCATCCTTGAGGTAGCCGTTTCTTGCATCGTCGTTTGCGGTGGAGTATGCAGCGTTGATAAGTGCGTCGTACTCTGCGTTAGACCAGCCGGAGATGTTGGGACGGAGAGAGGTCTCTGCATCGTCGAAGATTGCGCCGCAGCCGTTGATGTCGGAGGTGAGAGAAGCAAGTGCTACGAAGGGATCGCCCGAGTACATCTGCCAGTCAACTGCGATAACGTCGTACTGAACGTTGCCCTTGGATGCTTCCTTAACGAGGTACTGGATCTTGGAATCCTTTACCACGATGTTGGTGTTGTTAGCGAAGTCGATGATGGTGCTCTCAATGATGCCGACAGCATCGATGGTAACGGAGAAGCCGAGGCTTTCCCAAGCTTCCTTAACGATCTCAGCGATTGCGATGCTCTCTGCATCGTCGTTTACGGTAAGGGTGAAGGACTTGCTGATGCCTGCGAAGTTAACGCCTGCAAGAAGCTCCTCAGCTGCTGCCTTGTTAGCAGAAGCGGAGATAAGGGACTGCTCGATATCCTTTGCAGCAAGGGGTGCAACGAAGCCGTCAGCAGCCTTACCGAAGGTAATTGCGCTTATGATAGCGTTACGGTCGATAACGAGAGAAAGCGCCTTTCTTACGTCCTTGTTAGCGAAGAGAGGATTGGTGGTATCGAAAACGTAGGTGTAGGTGGAGAGATCGTCATAAACCTCTGCCTCACCCTTGTTTGCGGATCTGTCAGCGAGGGTGGCGTCGCTCATAATGAAGATCGCCTTATCCTCGATGTCGGAGTAGGTAAGCTCAACGGTCTTGCCCGCAACCTCGAAGGGAGTGGTGAGGATGTAGGGGTTAACCTCGTTGTCGTAGTCTACCTTATTGGGGTTCTGGTGGTAGCCAAGGTTTCTGGTAAGGGTAAGGATACCGTCCTCGTAGTCGAGGGTATCAACCTTGAAAGGACCGTTGGTGTAGATGGAGTTAACGCTCTTTGCCCAATAGGAGGAGGACTGAGCGACACCGTTCTGACGGAGGGGAGCGGCAGCAACGGAAGCAAGGTTCTTAAGAAGCTGCTCGTAGTCTGCGCCCTCGCGGTAAACGATGGTGATCTCGTAAAGGCTGCCGGTAGCACCGAACTCGTAGGAGGATGCCTCACCCTTCTTGATCTCTGCGGCGTTCTCTATATCGTAGAAGAGAGCGGCAGCGGGGTTAGCCTTAGTGGGATCGAGAATAACGTCACGCCAAGCGTATATGTAATCGGAAGCAAGAACGCGAGAGCCGTCGGACCAGTAGGTCTCACGAAGCTCGATGACGATAGTGCGCTCTTCCTCGTTTACCTCATACTTATCTGCAGCTGCTTTCTTAAGCTTACCCTTTTCGGTCAAGGTGAAGAGGGGCTCATAGAGCAGGCTCATAAGCTGATCAGCATTGCTGTCAACGTAGTAGTCGGTGGGGTCGAAGTCATAGATCGGCTCGCCAAGATACACGGGTATCTGTGCACCTTCATTTTCGGGAGCGCCGCAGGACGTAAGAACGAGCGCGGTGCTGAGAAGAAGGGAGAGAACCAATACCAAGCTAAAAATCTTTTTCATTTTTTTCTCCGTTCTGTCGCTTGTGCGACAAAATATTTTTTCATTTTAATTTTACCCGTATATTTTAACATATAGTACGGATTTTTTCAACCTATATTTGCGCGCTCTTAATCTTTTCAGCCATATGCACAATCGCGCGGTAGTAAAATTGTGCAAATTGTACCCCGATATTTGTGAATACGGTTGGTTTTTCGGGGGGATAATCAGATGAACGAGTGAAAGGAGAATGCGAATGTACAATTACAGCTACGGAGTGAGCATATGCGACGGGGCGTACACCGACCTTGCGCTTGAGAGGCGAAGGGCTGATCTTAGCGAGACGGGTGTGGAATACAAAAAGGAGCTTTGCCCGCCCGGGACGTGGGAGCGAGTGAGGGTGACGAGTGAGGCGGGTGCGAGGAGCATCGGTCGGCCGCTCGGAGCGTACGATACCCTTACCCTGCCGAGACTGGACACGGCGGACGATGACGTGCTTTACGATGCGCAGGAGGAGGTGGCAAGACGGCTTTGCACGATGTGCGACGATATATCGGTGCTGCCGGGCAGGATACTTGTCGTAGGGCTTGGAAATATTAAGGTCACGGCGGACTCGATTGGGGTAAAGAGTGCCACCCGTGTAAAGCCAACGATGCATATAAGGGAGTATGACGAGGACTTTTTCGACGAGCTTGAGTGCTCGGAGATAGCCGTTCTCTGCCCCGGTGTGCCGGCAATTACGGGTATGGACACGGCGACGACGGTGAGGGCGGTTTGCGAGGGTATTTCCCCCGACGTGATAGTGGCGATAGACTCGATAACGACCCGCTCGAGGGCGAGGCTTGGCAACACTATACAGATATGCGATACGGGTGTATTTCCCGGAGGTATGGGAAACCTTAAGACCCCGATAACGCGCTCATCGATCGGTGTGCCGGTCATCGGAATTGGTGTGCCGACGGTGATAGACTCCCGACTTTTCGGGGCGCAGTCGAGGATAAGCGAGCTGGACTTTGAGCCGCTGTTTATTTCGCCGCGCGAGATAGACGAGATAACCGACAACGCCGCCTTGATCATAGGCGGTGCGATCAATCAGGCATTTGGGTTGTCATACTGAGAAAAACAGGCTTAACGCGGAGTGCGTTAAGCCTGTTCGTTTTTATATTCCGAAGAACTCCTGCTTTTCAAGCTTTGTCACAGCATTGAATACACGTTCTGAGTTTTTCGTGTCCTTGAATGCGTAGAACTTCTCTATTCTCTGACGGTATTTATCCTTCAGTGCGCAGTCGTTTTTCATATACTCAATGAGGCAATCAACGGTTTCATCAAGGGTATATGCAACGTCGCCAAGGCCGTCTCTTTCGTGATCGTAATAGCCCTCTGCGTGATAGGAATTGCTTTCGTCATTATAGTCGAAAAGCGTATACACTATCGGCTTTTTAAGGTATGCAAAGTCGAACACAAGAGAGGAATAGTCGGTGAGCATAAGTGCGCTCTTTGCGTAGACCTCCTTGAAGCTTGTACCGTATCCGAGGACCTTGATCTCGGGGTTTACCTCAAAGCGAGCCTTATGCGGGAAGAGGATGGGATGGGGGAGGAACTGAATCTTATAGCCGTACTGCTTTGCCGCGCTTGAGAGGCGCTCGTCGGTAAGAAGGCTCTTGAAGAAGGTATAATACAGGCTTTCCTCAAAATCGGGCTTAAGCGAATAGGTATCGGTATAGGTATCCATAGGACCGCAAAGGTTGTAGCGCCAGGTGGGGGCGATGGTGATAAGGCGCTCGGTTTCGGAATACAGGCCGTCGTAGCGTGTCATACCACAGAGCGCAACCTCCTTGCCAATATAGCCGTAGTTGCCGTTTACGATACTGTCCCTCTCGCTTTCGGAGGAGGTAACGAACATCGCGATATCGATATTGAACTTGTTAAGGACCCTTGAGTGGTCGGACTTTATTATTCCGTGCTGAAGGAATATAAAGCGGTTTTTGCTCGTTGCATCGAGCATATACTTGTGATACAGTCCGAGGGGGCGGCGGAAGTCGTCGTGGGTATGCGCGGAAACGAGATACGACGCGAACATAGAGAGTATCTTATGTCTGTACGAGAGGTAAGGAATGCACTTTCCGTACTTCTTCATACGCTTATAATCGACGCTGTCGCGGCTTATTACGAAGTAACACTTGTCCTTGGGTCTCTTGTGCTCTGCGAGGTAACGGAAGAAGAACTCGCCGTTATCGTCGGCGCGGTCTGCTTTATCGGAGACGAGCCAGATCTTCTTCTTTTTCTGTAGGCTGAAGAAGGGCTTAAGAAGCTTGTACGCCACGCGGTGAGCGAGTATTTTAAGCTTATTGTCGGAGCTCTGTCTGAATATGGAGCGAAGGTATCTTGCCTCGCAGGTGATGGGCGAGTAGAGCTTCTTTTTATCGAAGCGCAGGGCGTTTTTATCGAAGCTGAGGACGAACTTGCCAAGGATATAATAGCTTCCGTAGAAGTTGGGGTTTACGGGGAATCTGCCCGAACCGGTAAGTGCGGTGCGAATAGTTCTCTTCTCTGTTTTGAACGCAAAGAAGAGTCTGGAATACGGCTTTACGTCCTTGACGTTAAAGCGGACGACTATTTCCCTTTTAACGTACATAACTTCGTTATGGAAGTAGGTTGTTACGCCTTTGCCCGTATTTACGGTGCGGACGGGGGTCTTGGGGTCGAAATATGCAACGGGGGTGTATGCATTTTCGTGCAGGATATCGTTGTAGTCACAGTGGATATCGATGCTGCCGTCCGAATGCACCCTGAGGTCGTAGAGATGTACGGTGGGCGGGAAGCTTGCAAAGAGGTCGGTATCTACCCTTTTCTGCTTCTTTTTAAGGTCGTGGACGTACTTCTTACGAAGAACGAATATCTTCTCGGTTATGGGAAGATTGGGAAGCGCCATAATAATGCTGTACTCGAACTTTATAAAGGCGTCGATAAGGACGTCGTAAAACTCGTCAAGCTCTGCGCCCTCCATAAGCTTGTCTGCCTTATTGCGCGCGATCATACGCCACTGAAGGTCGGCAGCGAGGGCGTACTGATAGAACTTGGGCACGCTTTGACCGGTTCTTTTTGCCGCGTAGTCGAGCATATCGAGGGTAATGCGCTTGATGGAGTGAGTATACCAGCTCTTTTTCTTCTGTCCCTGCTGGATCAAGGACTCCTGGACATCGGTGGCAACGTGCTGGCGGTAGAGATAAGTACAACCGCCGACAAGACCGAGGGTGCGCTTTTCAAGAAGGATCTTGTTTGCGACCATAAGGTCCTCGCCGTTGATGATGGTGGGGTCGAATTTATAAAAATCTTTGACTCTCGAATGGCAGAATACGGTTGCGACGCTGGAGATCGAGCACTTCCATTCCTCCTCAAGATCTACTATGCGATCCTCGTCCTTAAAGAAGGCGTTTCTTCTGGTAGGAACGACGTTGGTCGTATCGTTGTTGTAGAACATATCGATCGGAATTGCGACCATATCGGTTTCATTCTCGTGATCCTCAAAGAAGCTCCATACACGGGAAAGGGTGTTTGAGGTGAGGATATCGTCGGAGTCGGTGCAGGTGATGTACTTACCTACGGTAAGAGCAATTCCGACGTTACGGGGAGTTGAGGCGTTGCCGCTGTTTTCGGGAAGCTGGTGTGCGATTATGTTATTCGGGTACTTCGCCGCATATTGCTTGCAGATTTCGAACGAATCGTCCTTTGAGCAGTCGTCAACGAGGATGAGCTGAACGTTATCGGAAAAGCCGATATCCTGCGCGATTATGCTATCAAGCGTTTCGGAAATGTATTTTCCAACGTTGTAGACGGCCATAACTATTGAGAACTTGTATTTGTAGCCGTTTTCCTGTGCGGCCGTGATCTCTTTGTTCATTTTATTGCTCCGTTTGGAAGGTTTGTAGGCAGGATCTTGTCCTGAAGGAATTTTTCGTAGGCATCGCAAAGGCCCTTGACGTCGTCGCCGAATGCGACCTGACGGCCGTGGTCGAGCCAGAGTATTTTGTTACACATTGAGCGCACCTGGGGGATCGAGTGGGATACGAGAATGGTGGTAGCGCCGCCACCAATGATGGATTTCATCTTTTCCTCGCTCTTTTTACGGAAGGAGCCGTCGCCGACCGAGAGGACCTCATCAAGAATGAGGATATCGGGGTTGACGAGGGATGCGATCGAGAAGGCAAGACGGGATTTCATACCCGAGGAGAGGTGCTTAAACGCCCTTTCCTGATATTCCTCGAGCTCGGCGAAGGAAATTATGTCGGCATAGGTGTCGTCCATAAACTTCTTGGTGTAACCAAGCATTGCGCCGCGAAGGTAGGTATTTTCCTTTACCGTGAGGTCACCGTCAAAGCCCGAGCCAAGCTCAAGGAGTGCGGCGATCTTGCCGTTGCAGGTAACAACACCCTCGGTGGGGCGCATAATTCCGGACACGGCCTTAAGAAGCGTGGACTTACCTGCACCGTTGGTGCCGATGATGCCAAGCATATCGCCGCGGTTTATCGAAAATGTAACGTGTCTGTCAGCCCAGAATTCGGTGACCTTATAGTTGCGGGTCAGCTTGCGCATTACGAATTCCTTTATGCCGATCTCCTTGAAGTCGCCCGTTATATAGCGGATCGAAACGTTGTCAAGAGAAAGAATGGGTTGTGTATTCATATCGTTTTCCGTTCTTTAGTCGAATTAAATGTAGTAGAGGAACTTGTGATTGCACTTCTTGTAGATGAGGGCGCCGATGCCGAATGCGGCGAGGGCGTAGAAAAGTGCAAGCGCGTGGAACTGCAAAGACGGAAGGTGTCCGTCAAGCACTGCGATACGGAAATATTTGATGTAGACGTAGACGGGGTTAAGAAGGAACAGACGCTCAAGATCGCCAAAGCGGGCGGGGTCGTAGAAGATGGCGGACATATACATAAGGAGCATCGTAAACACGTTCCAAAGGTACTGAAGGTCTCTGAAAAATACGAAGAGCGCGGAGAGGATAAGTCCAACACCGAGGTTGAAAATAATCAGGCACGCTATCGGGAAAATGAGGCCAAGGAAGCTGAAGGAGAACGGTACTCTGTCAATGATGCAGAATATGAGGAACACGCCGAGGGTAAGACCGAAGTTGATAAGCGAGGTTATCGACCTTGAGAAAAGGAAGAGATACTTCGGCACGTTGATCTTGGAGAATATCGCGGAGTTACCAAGCAGCGAGCCCATACCGCCCGAGGTCGCATCGCTGAAGAAGGAATACACGATGTTACCGCAGAAGAGGTAGATCGTATAGTGCGGTATATCGTTACCGAAAAACTTGGTAAACACGATGCTCATTACAAGAAGCGTCAAAAGGGGTGAAAGGACGCTCCATAGCATACCGAGGTAGGTGCGCTTATATTTCTTTTTGAAGTCACGCTTTACAAGCTCGGAAAAAAGGAAGCTATGCTCCTTCATTTTGTACACGAGGCTGTTTTTGTTAATTTCCTTAGACATAACGTCTCCTAAATTGTTTTGTTAGAGTATAGTATAACACACTCGCGCGAAAAAGTCAAGAATTTGGCAGTTAAGTTAACGTTTGGTTTTATTTTTGCCAAAAGGGGGATAAATATCACGGGCGGCAAATACGTAAGAAAAAGAAAACTATTGTTTACATTTTAGTGTCAATTTTATGCGTTTAATTTTACACGGGTGTCTATTAAAGTAAAAAAGCCCTCCGATTTCGGAGGGCTTAAATTTTAGAGCATTTCAAGAAGTTCTGCTTCGTTTATTACCTTAACGCCAAGCTCGTTAGCCTTGGTAAGCTTGGAGCCTGCCTCCTCGCCTGCGACGACGTAAGAGGTCTTTTTGGATACAGATGAGGACACCTTACCGCCGTTTTTCTTGATAAGGGCGGAGGCCTCGTCACGCGACATTGTGGGCAGCGTTCCGGTCAGAACGAAGGTGAGTCCTGCGAGGGTATCGAGCTTCGGCTCGGACTTTGAGGTAGTGCTGACACCGAGGGTGGCAAGGCGGTCGATAAGCGCGCGAGTGCCCTCGTCGGCAAAGAACTCAACGAGTGCGGTGGCGGTTATCTCACCTATATCCTCTACTGCCATAAAGTCGTCATACCCTGCCCCGAGGCAGGCCTCGATGGTCTGCATTTTTACGGCTATTGCCTCTGCTGCAACCTCACCGACACCGCGCACACCGAGTGCAAACAGGAGTCTTTCAAGTCCGCGGGACTTAGAGTCCTCGATGGCGTTTATGAGATTTTCGGCACTCTTGCGACCCATACGGTCGAGGGTTTCGACGTCCTCTACTTTAAGGGTGTAGAGGTCGGCAACGTCGGAAATACGGTCGTTTGCAAGCAAAAGCTCAACTACTTGAGGGCCAAGACCGTCGATATTCATCGCGCCCTTGGATGCGAAGTGGACTATGCCGCGTGCGTTCTGTGCAGGGCAGCCGGGGTAGACGCAACGGATCGCTGCGCCGTCGCCACACTCGTCGCGGACGGTGGGATGACCGCAGGAGGGGCAGGTGTCGGGCATTTTGAACTCGCACTCCGTACCGTCGCGAAGGTCCTTTATGCTTTCGAGTATTTCGGGGATTATCTCGCCTGCCTTACGCACGATGACGGTATCGCCGATGCGGATATCCTTCTCTTTTATATAATTAGCGTTGTGGAGGGTTGCGCGGGAGACGGTGGTGCCTGCGAGGCGGACTGGTGCGAGGTTGGCGGTGGGGGTGAGAACGCCCGTTCTGCCGACCTGGATATCGACCGAGAGGAGCTTTGTGCGCTTTTCCTCGGGGGGATATTTATAGGCGACCGCCCATTTGGGGGTGCTTGTTCCCTCGCCTACCGTTTTACGGCTGTCAAGATCGTTTACCTTTATTACTGCGCCATCCATATCAAATGCAAGCTCGGCGCGCGCATCACCGAGATAAGCGACGTGCTCGCTTACCGCATCGAAGCCGGAAAGGACCTTCCAATCGGGCAGGACGGTAAAGCCAAGCTCCGCGAGGCGAAGGAGGGATTCGGAGTGAGTTTTACAGGGGCGGCCGTCCATATAAAGAGAGCCCTCCTGCAGGTTGAAGATGAATATAGAGAGCTTACGCGATGCGGCGATCTTGGAATCGAGCTGGCGAAGCGAGCCTGCCGCGGCGTTACGGGGATTTGCAAAGAGGGAGAGCCCCTCGGACTCACGGATCTCGTTAAGCTCGGCGAATACGGCACGGGACATATAGACCTCGCCGCGGACGTTGAGATAAGGGATCGGCTCGGAGAGCTTCAGGGGGATATCCTTGATTGTACGCAGGTTTTCGGTAACGTCCTCGCCCGTTATGCCGTCGCCGCGGGTTGCGCCACGGACGAAAACGCCGTTTTCATAGATGAGGGATACCGAAAGGCCGTCGATCTTAGGCTCTACGGAGTACTCTACCCCATCGCCGAGGATACCGCCGACACGGTCGGTGAAGTCACGGAGCTCGTCGTATGAAAATACGTCGGTAAGGCTGCCCATACGGACGTTGTGAGTGAATTTCTCAAACTTATCGAGCGCTTTGCCGCCTACTCTTTTGGTAGGAGAGGTGGGGGAGTCGAGCTCGGGAAATTCGCGCTCGAGGTCGCCAAGCTCACGGAAAAGCGCATCGTATTCGTAGTCAGAGATCTCGGGGGCGTCCTTCTCGTAATAAAGGCGCGAATTGTATTCAATTATTTCGGTTAATTCCTTAATTCTTTTTGCGGCTTCTTCGCGAGTCATATATCCCTCCGAAAACTGATCTTTTACTTATTTATTTTAACATATTCTGACCTATTTGTCAATTGAAATACCGATATAAAAATTATTATTGCAAATGCTATTGACTTTCCCGTTTTTTTGGGTATAATTGTTTTTGCTTAAGATCATTTTTAAAGATTAAAGGAACTGATATGGATAAATTTGTGGGCGTTGGAAAAACGCCGTTTATGAAAAAGCTTACATACTGGCTGATACTAAATATCGGCGTTCTTATGCTTGCGGTAGGTATTTACTTCTTCCAGGCGCCAAACGGATTTGCGCCCGGCGGCATCAGCGGTGTATCGATCATTCTTGCAAGGCTTTTGGGTCAGGCAATACCGCAATCGGTTCTCCTTACCGCGATGAACGTTTTGATACTTATAATCGGTGTCATTATACTTGGTAAGGAATGCGGATTTCTTACCTTTTACTGCGCAATTCTCTACTCTGTCGAGTCGATGCTGCTTGAGTATTTTATTCCGCTGTCAGGTCCGCTTACCGACCAGCCACTTCTCGAGCTTATATATTCGGTTTCGCTGACCGGTATTGGCGGTGCTATCGTATTCAAATGCAACGCTTCAAGCGGCGGTACGGATATCGTGGCACTGATACTGCGCAAATACACGAATCTGAACACCGGCACGGCACTTCTTTTGGCCGACCTTGCCGTTGCTATATCGAGTATCTTTATTTACGACATCAAGACGGGTCTTTTCTCCCTGCTTGGATTGTTTGCGAAGGTATTCCTTATCGACGATATTCTCGACTCTTTGAGTATGTGCAAGGCGTTTACGATCATCACCACGAAATCCGAGGAGATACGCGAGTACATTATGACCGAGATGAAGCACGGCGCGACGATGCACAAGGCAGAGGGCGCTTACTCGGGCGAGGAGAAGCAGGTAATTATAACCGTGTGCAGACACACCGAGGCACTTAAGCTTCGCAGAAAGGTCAAACAGATCGACCCGCAGTCGTTTATTATTATAACCAAGACGAGTGAAATAATGGGCAAGGGATTCAGGGACGGATAATAGCGCAGTGCCGTCAGGCTGGTGCGCATCGATATAAGTCCCTTGCGGGATTTTCGATATGGTTTGCATTCCTCGCCACAGGCGAGATATACAAACTCGATATGTGCTGTCGCACTCGATATGCTTTTGCATTCCTCGCCACAGGCGAGATATGCAAAAAGCGAGGGATTTATATCATATCGAGTTTGAGCGAAGCGAAAACATATCGAATTTGCCCTATGGCAAATATATCGAGCCGAGCACGGCGAGGCATATCGACAAAAAGGACAGAGAACGTAAAATTCTCTGTCCTTTTGTTTTTCTCTGTCCTTTTTGTTTTAATATACGAAATCAAATTCGAAGTCGTAGATGGAGACGGTGTCGCCTTCCTCTACGCCGGCCTCACGGAGCTTGTCGATAACTCCGTTTTTGACGAGGACGCGCTGGAAGAAGTTGAGGGATTCGTAATCACCGAAGTTGATCTGACCCATAAAGTTGTAGAGCCATTCGCCCTCGACGATGTACTTGTCGTTTTCGCGGCGGACGGTGGTTTCGCGCACGCCCTGCTGAGCGGCAACGATATCGTCCTCGGGAATTACCTCAGCCTCGTAGGTGGTGATGGGAGGAAGGTCGCGGAGTGCCTCAGCGGCAACGCGAACAAGCTCGTCAAGGCCCTCACCCGTTACGGCGGAGACGTATACGACCTTGCGGCCAAGCTCCTCGGCATACTCGATAAAGCGCTTTACCGACTCGGACTCCATATCAGCGGTGTCGACCTTGTTGGCAACGATGATCTGCGGACGGCAGGAAAGCTCGGGGGAGTAGTTAACAAGCTCGGTATCGATCTTTTCTATATCGTCGGCGGGGTCGCGGCCGTCGGTGCCTGCGATGTCTACCACGTGAAGAAGCAGACGGCAACGGTCGACGTGACGAAGGAATGCGTGGCCAAGGCCTGCACCCTCGCTTGCGCCCTCGATAAGACCGGGGATATCTGCAGCAAGGAAGCCCTTGCCCTCTCTTACGGGGACAACGCCGAGGTTAGGCGAAAGAGTGGTAAAGTGATAGTTTGCGATCTTGGGCTTTGCGGCGGAGATGCGGGAAAGGATGGAGGACTTACCAACGTTGGGAAATCCGATAAGACCGACCTCGGCAAGCATACGGAGTTCAAGAGTTACGGTTCTTTCCTCACCCTTTGTGCCACCCTTTGCAAATCTCGGAATCTGACGGGTGGGGGTTGCGAAATGGCGGTTACCCCAGCCACCGCGGCCGCCCTTACAAAGGACGAACTCGTCGGAATTTGCCATATCGTAGATGATACGGCCGGTATCCTTTTCGCGGACGAGAGTTCCGGGAGGAACGAGAATGGTTACGTCTTTGCCGTTTGCGCCGTGCATTTTTCCGGGCATACCGTTGCCACCCGGCTCGGCGATGAATTTTCTCTTATAACGGAAAGCAAGAAGGGTGTTTGCGCCGGGATCGACCTTGAGGATGATGTTGCCGCCTCGGCCGCCGTCGCCACCGTCAGGACCGCCTGCGGAAACATATTTCTCGCGGTGGAAGGACACGGCACCGTTGCCGCCGTCACCTGCTTTTACGTAAATTTCTATATTATCTATAAACACTGCGAGGTACCTCCTTTAGTTGGTGCTGTCGTCTCCCTTTTGCCTGATCACGATCCTGATGGGGGTGCCATCAAAGCCGAAGGTATCACGCAGGCAATTCTCGATATATCTGCGGTAGGAGAAGTGGAAGAGCTCCTCGGAATTACAGAAGATAACGAAGGTGGGAGGATTGGTGGAGACCTGGGTCATATAGTAGATCTTAAGTCTCTTACCCTTATCCGAGGGGGGCTGAACACGGGTCATCGCATCGTTGAGAAGGTCGTTGAGCTGACCTGTCTTGATACGGCGGGATGCCTCGGCGTAGACCTCTTTAATAAGGGGGTAAATTCCTGCACAGCGCTGACCTGTCTTAGCCGAGATGTAGACGATCGGGGCGTAGGGCATATATGCAAGGGCGGTGCGGATGTCGTTTTTGAATTTGTTGGTGGTGTAGGTATCCTTTTCGATAGCATCCCACTTATTTACGGCGATGATGCAGGCCTTTCCTGCCTCGTGGGCGATACCTGCGATCTTCTCGTCCTGCTCGGTGATGCCTGTTACAGCGTCGATCATAAGGATGCAGACATCGGCACGCTCAACTGCCATATTTGCGCGAAGGACGCTGAACTTTTCGATTCTGTCCTCGACCTTGGAGTGGCGGCGGATACCTGCGGTATCGATGAAGTTAAATACACCGTGGTCGTTCTCTACCCTGGTATCGACTGCATCACGCGTAGTTCCTGCGATGTCGGATACGATCATTCTATCCTCGCCGCACATACGGTTGATGACGGAGGATTTACCTGCGTTGGGCTTACCGATTACGGCAACGTTGATGATGCCCTCGTCCTCCTTTTCGTCCTCGTCAAAGTCGCAGACCTCGAGGATAGCGTCGAGAAGGTCACCCGTACCCGTACCGTGGATAGAGGAAAGTGCGATAGGCTCGCGCTCAAAGCCGAGCTCGTAGAATTCGTAGAATGCAAGGGGAACGTCGCCAATTCCGTCGATCTTATTTACGGCAAGGACGATAGGCTTGCCCGATCTTTTAAGCATCATTGCGATATCGCGGTCATCGGCAAGCAGACCTGCGTGGATGTCGCACATAAATATGATGACGTCGGCGGTGGAGACTGCTATCTCTGCCTGTGTACGCATCTGCTTAAGGATGGTATCCTCGCTTTTAGGCTCGATACCGCCGGTATCCATGAGGATGAAGCTGTGCTCGCCCCACTCTGCCTCGTCATAGATACGCTCACGGGTTACACCCGGCATATCCTCGACGATGGAGCGGCGCTCGCCTATGATCTTATTGAAAAGTGTGCTTTTGCCGACGTTGGGACGGCCGACGATAGCTACTATTGGTTTTGACATAGGGATCTCCTTTCTGTTATATTCCGAACACGGCGTCGATGAACTCAAAGCCATCACTTCCGCATATACGTATGCTTGTTTTGAGTGCCTCGCGAAGCTCATCAAGGGTCATTCCGCAAAGGAAAACGTCCTCACCCGCGCGAAGGCAGCAGGACGGCAGGAGCACCTCGTCACCAAGGTCCGTATCACGAAGGGCGTCACGGATGTCGACACCTGTAAGAAGACCTGAGACGGTGATGCTTTCACCGAAGAAGCGGTTTTTGACCTCTACGACGTTGACGGTAAGCTTGTCCGTGAGAGATTCAAGCTTTTCTGCGAGGGTACAAAGAAGTGAGTACGAGGCAACGCCCGTCACCACAGTAACGGTGCGGTGAGAATCGAGAGAGGCTACGAGATCTGCAACGTCCGCAGCACCAATACCGAACTCGTCGGCAAAGGAGCGGAGCATTCCGACACCGTTCTCGATCTGGGGATAGTCCTCGTAATACTCGGCATCGGGTATTTCCCTGCCCGCCTTGAGGTAGAACTCGTCAGCGGCGTAGATAAGCCTGGTGCCAAGAGTTGCTTTCAGCTCGTCGCCGAAGGAATTTATCATATCTATCACGCTTGCCGCCTCTTCCTTTGAAAAATCGGTGAGCGGATAGAGCTTATCGCGGAATTTGGTGAGGCCTGCGGGTACGACTGCCACGCTCTTCATTTCGGGTGCGAGGGCGGCAAGGTCGCGCATTGAGCGCATAAGCTCCTCGCCGTCGTTGATGCCACGGCAAAGGACGATCTGCGCGCAGATTGCAAGGCCTGCGTTTTTGAAGTCATTAAGGTATTTAAGCACCTCGCCCGAGCGTTTGTTTTTCATCATTTTAACGCGGAGCTCGGGATTGGTGGTGTGCACCGAGACGTTGATGGGCGAGAAGCGCATTTTTACGATACGGGCGACGTCCGCATCGGTCATATTCGTAAGGGTTATGTAGTTGCCGTGAAGGAATGAAAGACGGGAGTCGTCGTCCTTAAAGTAGATAGACTCGCGCATTCCCTCGGGATTCTGGTCGATAAAGCAGAAAATACAGCCGTTTTTACAGGTCTGCTTTTTGTCCATAAGGGGGGTCTCAAAGTCGAGGCCGATATCGTCATACTGCTGCTTTTTGATAAGAGCGGTGCGCTCCTTTTTGCCGCGCTGATAACGTATCTTTATCCTTTCCTCCGCAAGATAAAAGCGGTAGTCGAGGACGTCGTTTATTTCGTTTTCATTGATACTGATGAGCGTATCGCCCTCACGCAGGCCTGCACGTGCAGCACGGGAGCGGCGCTCAACCGATGTGATCTTAACCATTTTTATCTACCGGCGCGCTGTTACGGATACCTGCGGTGTGGCGCCTGATGAGTACGACCGCAAGGTATATGAGATATGCAAGGGTGGCAAGACAGATGAAGCCTGCAGTGTCGATCCACACGTCGGTGACCGCAGGGCCCCTGTCTGTAAATACCTGTATAGTTTCGTCAAGAAGCGCAGTGATGGGCGCAATGACGAGGGAGTGAAGCATAAATTTGATCTTTTTGCGAAGCTCTGCGCCCCAGGTAGGCAAATAGAGGATGACGAAAAGTGCAACCTCAGTGCCAAGGGCGGCGAACTCGATGAAGTGGGCGATCTTACGTAAATTCGTGTGCACGTAAGAGCCTGTGGGGGTATCGGAGGGGATTATAGGCTCGATAGCATCGGAAACACCGTTGCTTACCTCGTTAGATTCCTCGGGAGGAAGCATTGACTGATAAAATGTAAACGAAAGTGTACAAATTATAAGCACTATAAGAAGGATGCGAGAATAGGATATAAGCTTGTTTTTCATCACACGCCCCCCTTGTAACCGTACTTTTCCGCCTTTGCTTCAGCAAGAAGGCGCTCGGGAGAGACGGCATTCTCGGTGAGGTAGGCAACCGCCTCCTCAGAGCCGCTTTTACCCGCGGCAAGCATAAGAAGCTCACCCTTTTTGCGGTCAAAGTCGGTGCCCATACCGTCGATATAGCACTTAGCGTAGAGATACTGTCCCTTTGCGACGAGGGATGCAACGTACGTAGGGTCGTGGTGTGCGGCACGGCGGAACCATTCAAAGGCGCGGCGCGCATCGGCGGACACGACCGAGAAGCGAGCCTCCTCGTCAGCCTCGGCATCGGGGATATCGCCCATAAGGAGGAATGCGTCGGGAGTGCGGTACTCGGGCTTGTGGAACGGGATCATACAGATGCCCTGGATATCCGGCTCGAGCATATAGCCCGTGGTATATACCATACCGAGGTAGAGCTGTGCCTCGATACATCCCTGCGAGGCAGAGACGGTCATATAACGGAATGCCTGACGGTAATCGCGTCTGACACCCTCGCCGTGAAGATAAAGCATCGCAATATTGTAACAGGACTCGCCGCCCTCCATATCGCGCGCAAAGGAGAAGAAGCTCTTCGCCTCGGTGGGGTTATAGTCAACGCCTATACCGTGCATAAGGCAATAGCCGTAGTTGAAGGAGGCGTCAATATCGCCGTCCCTTGCCGCCTCGAGATACATCTCGGCAGCCTTTTCGTATTCGCCGCGCATAAAGAGCACGTCGGCGTGCTTGTCGTACATTGTCGCTCTCCTTTCTGTGGTTTTGTTAATGAGTTAGT
>JAZRAF010000025.1:0-7151 GCA_045634425.1 Eubacteriales bacterium
CCTCGGGGTATACCACCCTTGCGCTCTCCTCTACTCTTTCGTGATAATATTCGTTAAAAATAAGCACTCTTATCATTTCTTTGATTCCTTCCTGGAAAGATGTGTTCACCTATATTTTAGCGCACTAAGGCGCGCTTTGCAATACTTATTTTCGTAAAAAGACTACCGAATATTGCGCTTACTTGACACAGGGGCGCAAAAGGGATATAATTAGGTAAAAGAAAAAAGGAGCGCCGCCATATGAAAAGAACGCTTATTGATAAAATTCCCATAGCCCTGCCGAGTGACCTTCGCCGCTTTGCCGAGGGGGCAAAAATATACGACAGCTCCTGCTCGCCCGAGGCGCGCGTTTACCTTATCGAAAGGGAGGGCGGCTGCTTTTTGAAGTCAGGCGAGGTTGGCACGCTTAAAAGAGAGGCCGAGATGACGGGATATTTTCACTCCATCGGTCTTGGCGCTGAGGTTTTGCACTACTCGACCTTTGAGGGGCGCGACCTGCTTATGACAAGTAGGGTACGCGGTGAGGACTGCACGCACCCCGAATACCTCGAAAACCCCACCAAGCTGTGCGATACAGTGGCCACAAAGCTGCGCGAGCTGCACGAATTACGCTACACGGGGTGCCCCGTTATGCAAAGAACGACCGATTACCTCGCCCTCGTAGAGGAAAACTACCGCACGGGAAATTACGACTCATCCCACTTTCCCGACAGCTTTGGATATGCGAGTGCAGAGGAGGCTATCGCCGTTTTGCGCGACGGCAAGGGGGCGCTTAAAAATGACGTTTTGATACACGGCGACTACTGCCTGCCCAATATAATGCTTGACGGCTGGAGGCTCTCCGGCTTTATCGACCTTGGCAACGCGGGCGTCGGCGACAGACACATCGACATATTCTGGGGCACTTGGACGCTGTGGTTTAACCTCAAAACGTGGCAATACACCGACCGCTTCCTTGACGCCTACGGCCGCGACAAGGCAAACCCCGAGATTTTAAAGGTCATCGCCGCCGCAGAGGTTTTCGGCTGATAATTCTTAAAACCTATTGACTTTTATATTCTACTGATGTAGAATAAAATAAATTTTTCCACACAAGGAGAGGCCCCGTATGTTTGAAAAGATCACCCCCGAACAGGCCGGCGTAAGCTCGGCTCACGTTGCTAAATTTATATCTAACCTCAAGCGCTTCGGCTTTGCTATACATAACGTTATTATGCTGAAGGGCGACAAGATATTTGCGGAATACTATTGGAAGCCCTTTCACAAGGATTTCATTCACAGAATGTACTCGCAGACAAAGACCCACGCGGCTATCGCGATCGGTTTTCTTGAGCAGGAGGGCAAGCTTTCGCTTGACGATAAGCTCGTAGATATCTTCCGTGATAAGATCAACACCCCCATCCCCGCATCTCTTGAAAATCAGACCATACGCGAGATGCTCAAAATGAGCACCGTCAACGGAAACAAATGGTGGATGGCGTTACCCGGCGAGATGGACAGAACCTCGCTTTACCTGAACGACCGTCCGATGAACAACCGCCCCGCAAGCACCCTTTGGAACTACGACACCGACGGCTCGTATATGCTTGGCGCGGTTGTAGAAAGAATTTCGGGAATGTCCCTTTTCGACTTCCTTAACGACCGCCTTTACAAAAAACTCGGCGCGTTTGAGAACGGATATATGCTTCTCTCGCGTGACGACGTAGCCTGGGGTGACTCGGGTCTTATGTGCACCCCCCGCGATATGCTCACCTTTGCGAGATTCGTAATGAACTACGGCAAGTGGTGTGGAGAGCAGATACTGAACGAAAAATTCCTTCGCGATGCGACCTCAAAGCTCGTCGACAACCGCGCGACCGCGCATAACCAGTATATGAATCTTGGCTACGGCTATCAGATCTGGCGCGGTGAGCGTAACTCCTTTGCGTTCCGCGGTATGGGTATGCAGGACACCATCTGCTTCCCCGATCAGGACGTTATCTTCCTTGTAAATGCTGACATTCAGTACAACGTTGCGGCGCGTCCGCTCGTAGATACCAACTTTATCGATCTGATAATTGACAATATGAGCGATACTCCCCTCCCCGCCGATCCCGAGGCAGAGGCAAAGCTCGCAGCGGAAACCGAGAACCTCGAGCTTGTATCGGTACAGGGTCTTGAGGACTCGCCCTACCGCGAGATCATAAACGACAAGGTCTACAAGCTTGACGAAAACCCGATGGGCATCACCAAGATATCCTTCCATTTCAACGATGCCAAGACCGGTGAGATCAGATACACCAACAAACAGGGCGACAAGGTGCTTCCCTTCGGCGTTAACCACAACGTTTACGGCAAGTTCCCTCACCTTGGCTATGCCGGTCTGCACGGCTGCGTTCCTACCTCTGACGGCTCGATGTATGACGATGCGGTGTCGCTTGCTTGGGCAGAGGAGAACAGAGTTCTCGTCTATACGCAGATAATCGACCGCTACCTTGGCAACATCTCCTGGACTATCGGCTTCAGAGACGGCAGAATAGCAATCGAGATGAGCAAAAACGCCGAGTATTTCCTCAGCGACTATAACGGCAGAGCAGTCGGCGATTTGGCGGAATAATAAGAAAAAGGATAGCGATTTTCGCTATCCTTTTTATCTTGTAGGGGCGATTCGTGAATCGCCCCTACGGTATTACACAAACACCGTAAAATACTTAGGATCAAACGTATCACAGTTTGCCGCGGAGGCGTAGTCACACATAAGATACTCGCAGGCTTCGCCATCGGCATCAATGCTCACACGGCAGAGCGCCAACAGATTGTTTCTGCGGATATGGCGCGCGGTGCACTTTACGTCCTTGCCGAATACGGTCTTGCCGGAGAACATATCCTCCTCGGCGGAGCCGATCTTCTTCGAGCGAGCCAGCACAAGGGGGCCAACCTGAACGGTGCACATCGGGCCCTTGACCATCGAGGTGCGATCACAAACGCCGGCGCGGGGGTCGATCCATCTGTGCACGTGGTAGTCGGTCATGGGAAGCTCCTTGAACTCACCGCCAAAGGGGATGACCTTGGGCGTCATATCAAAGCTTACCTTTATGATAGTATTATACTCGGAATAAATTAACACGGGGGTATACTTACCTGCCGCAAGCTCCGTCGCCGCCTCACCCGACATCGGCAGTGCCGAGGTCTTGCCGCTCCATTCGGGAGCTCGGAGATACACCGCGGTACCCGGCTTAAGGCCGCGCACGGTGATGGTCACAAAACCCTTGTCGGTATATCCGTCGCTGATGCGGAAGGATACGTCGCCGTCACGGACGGTGGACTGATAGTATGCATTTACGTAATATGCACCGTCGATCTTGGTGACTGCCATCTCGGCGGCATTAACGAATCCACGGGGAACGTTATTAAGGCAACAGTGCTGATACTTGGTGTCGCACTGAACACCGGACACCCAATGGCGACCCGAGCTACGCACGAAGAATGCGCCACCCCTGCCGTCCTCGTATACGCCTGCAAGGAATGCGTTAAGGAACGCACGCTCAAACGCCTCGGCGTACTCTGCATTTCCGGTAATTGTAAGAAGCTCGTAGGACAGGCGCATCCAATGTATAGCATCGCAGACCTCGGTCGCACTGTCGGGGAATGCCTTAGCATTCGTGAATCGCTCACAATATCCAACGCTGCCAAGAACGTTGGACTCGCCACACTTTACAAGCGAAAAGAAGCGTTCGGTCGCAAGAAGGAGATGCTCGTCACCGGTAAGACGGTAAAGCTCCAAGATGCCCTCAAAGCAGGACATCATCTCATACGCCTTTGCCGCCCAGCCGTTTGCCTCGTCATACCAGAGGTGAACGGGGGTATTATTCAGGGAATTTGTGATAAGGTTAGGCCACCTGCCGTCCTCACGCTCCCAATCCTTTGCGATGGTAACTGAAAAATCATAGTACTTCTTATCTCCGGTGAGACGGTAGAGGATAAGCATAGGCTTCATTATCGATCCGGCCGCCATACCGAACTGAACACCGGATGCAGTCGGGCACATATTGCAGTCCTCGATGACTGCTATCACGCTGTCGGCAACCCTTTTCGCCGCGTCGAGCACGTACGCCTCGTCAAGCAGCATTGCGCACTCGATAAGCGCCCAAAGAGTATACTTCTGTCCCCAGGTATTCCAGTTGGAATCCCAACCAACGAGGGAATAGGTGGGATCGTCTCTGTGTCCGCCGAAAAGATTCTTTCTATCTCTGTACGTGCTCAGATAACCGTCGGCCTGTTGATATTCAAGGAGTCGGTCGACGCTCTTTTTAAGCTCAGCCTTAAGGTCATCGTCGTTCTTCATTCTTGCGACTCTCGCCGCAGAGATAACAAGCTTGCCCCAGAACTCGTTACGCCACATGCCCTCGCCGTACTCGTCGTCATATTTGTCAGCAAAGCATCTTTCCGCCTCACGAAGGATCTCACGGATTGCAAAGCCTCCGCTCACTCGCTCGTAGGCAAATCTGTCAAAGCGGGTGCCTATCTCGCCGTCAAGAGTTATGCCCGAGGTGGGTATCGCCTGCATCTTGTTCTCTATCTTATAGCCGATCTTAAATTCCATAATTCTACTCCTCCAGAGTATTCCTTTGCTTTACTATAACACAACGGGCGCATAAATACAATAGATTATATGAAAAAGGTTGAAAAGAAAATAAAGCTGTGCTATAATTGACCCGTAAACAAACCGCACAGAGGTGGGCTTATGAAGCTTTTTATCGGAGCGCTCACGAAGTTTATAATGGGCATTTTAATGGTCGGCGCACTCGTATTTTTGCCGGCGTGGGACATAAAATTTGCAAACGGTTGGCTTTTTATGGGACTTTTGTTTATTCCGATGCTTATTGTCGGCGTGGTGATGCTGATAAAATCTCCCGCGCTTCTTAAGAAGAGACTTGATGCCAAGGAAACCCAAAATACGCAAAAGGGCGTGGTTGCTTTCTCGGGCATAATCTTTATCGCCGGATTTGTAGTAGCCGGACTTGACCACCGCTTCGGTTGGTCGCGCGTGCCCCTTTGGGCAGTAATCTCAGCATCCGTCGTTTTACTTGTTTCCTATGCCCTTTACGCCGAGGTTATGCGTGAAAACGCGTATCTTTCAAGAACAATAAAGGTTGAAGAAAATCAGCAAATTGTTGACACGGGTCTATACGGAACAGTCCGCCACCCTATGTACGCAGCTACGATATGGCTCTTCCTTTCCATACCCGTGGTGCTCGGCTCGTGGTGGTCGCTTCTCTGCTTTTCGCCCTACGTCGGAATTATCGCCGTAAGAATAATAGGCGAGGAAAAGCTACTTGACTCGGAGCTTGTCGGCTACGCAGAATACAAGAAAAAGGTAAAATACAGACTCATTCCGTTTATTTGGTAAGGCAATATAGAATATGGAATTTAACAAAAAGCTTCAGGAATTAAGAAAACAAAAGAGCTTGACGCAAGAGGCTCTTGCAGAAAAGCTGTACGTGTCAAGAACTGCTGTTTCAAAATGGGAATCGGGCAGAGGGTATCCGAGCATAGATTCGCTCAAGGCGATCGCGCAGTTCTTCGCGGTAACGATTGACGAGCTTATCTCGACCGATGAGATGCTTAATGTGGCAGAGGACGAGCAAAGGCGCACCGCAAAGCATTATCGCGACCTTGTGCTTGGACTTCTTGATATTTGCATATCCCTTTTGATATTTCTACCCCTTTTCGCATCAAGAGAGGGGGAGATTGTCACCCCCGTTTCCCTTATTTACCTCGGGGGCGTGTCACTTTTTCCGAAAATATTATACTTTATAGCCGTGATTGCAGCATCCCTTACCGGCATCGCGACACTTGCCCTGCAGGGCTGCGGCGGCCGTATATGGCTCAAGGTTAAAACTCCTCTGTCGCTCTCGCTCGGCGCTTTAGCGGTGATGCTCTTTACACTCGGTCTTCACCCCTACGCGGCGGCGTTTGCCTTTGCGCTTCTCGCAGTCAAAGCGCTGGTGCTTACAAGACACAAGGACTGATTTTACCAAACAAACTTCACTACCACCGTGACACGGAGAGTGTCAGTGACGTGAACGAGAGTTTCTTTCATTTTTAGATACCTTAGGTTAAAATGTATTTAACCCAAAAAGAAAGGTAGTAAGAAAATGAAAAGAAACGCTCGTCTTTATTCTGGACTCGCCCTGTTTTTTTCCTTTGTGATGTGGACTGTTATGGTATCGACCGTGGACGTTCGTGCGATTGGCCCGGGTGGCTCGGTTGTCGGATTTGCAGCACTTAATTTCGCTGTGCATAGCTTGACCGGCAGCAACATGACACTTTACACAATAACCGACTGGCTTGGGCTGGTGCCGATGGCGGTGGCATTTGGCTTTGCAATGCTCGGCCTTGTCGAGCTGGTTCGGCGCAAAAGACTTACAAAGGTGGACCGTAGCTTGCTTGTGCTTGGTGTTTTTTATCTCACCGTTATATTTGTGTACGTATTTTTTGAATACGTGGTGATAAATTACCGACCCGTGCTTATCGATGGTCGGCTTGAGGCCTCGTATCCCTCCTCTACGACCATGCTCGTTATGACGGTTATGCCCGCAGCGGCAATTGAAATAGGCACCCGTGTCAAGAAAACGGCCGCAAAACGCCTCATCAACACCCTAGTCGCAGCCTTTGTCACCTTTATGGTAATAGGTAGAATACTCTCCGGAGTACACTGGATATCAGACATCATCGGCGGTGCGCTTTTCAGCGCAGGACTCGTGCTCATCTACAAGCATTGCAAATAACAGCAAAGGTCACGGAATCTATCCGTGACCCTTAATTATACAAATCTCTGTGCGTAGCCGCACCGTCGGCAAAGCTCCTCAGATGCCTTGCCGCATTTAAATCCGTCGACCATAGCCGTAGCTCGCGGTGACGAAAGAATGCCATCAATATCTTCATCAAATATATTACCGAGCGATATCACACCGTCACTGTCGAGGCAGCACGGCACGACTGTGCCGTCCGAGAGGATGCCGAACTGATCCTTAAGACCGTAGCAGAAAAACCGCTCGCCCTTAACCTCGGCATCGCTGTCCGGCCACTCGAAGCGCTCACCCCATTCAAGGTAGATCTTGTCGCGTATCCTTATGCCACGCGTGTTTTCGCGCCATTCGCCGTCTATT
>JAZRAF010000026.1:0-1182 GCA_045634425.1 Eubacteriales bacterium
GCCTCCAAAGCCGCCCTCTTGAACCTTGGTGGTGTAATTCGTCCACTGATAAGAAAGACCGTTATAAGATTGCGTTAATGCGAAGGTATCCGAGCCGCTATTCGGTGTCAGGTAATCCGAGCTGACAAGATATTCTTCCTCCTGTCCGCGTTGCGATTCCTTCTCATAGATGAAGAACTGCTGCTTTGCATAGTCGGGCTTTTTGGGATAGGAATAGTAGTAATAATTGCTTCTGCCGCCCGACACCTTGGAGTGATATTCCGCATTCACCCAAGTGTAATCCGTATCGGAGTTATAATACTTGACCGAATAATAATACTTGTTGCTTGTAAAGCGGATATAGTTGACGTCCGATGCGGTTTCTGTTACCTCCTTTGAATAGTTGGAGTATTTATCGGTATAGATATTCAGTACGGTGGTGCTATCGTCAACCGTCACATTATATGCCGCATCAATACCGTCGCAGGCAGCGTAAAGAGTGTGCGTACCGCCAACAATGCTGATACTTCCGCGCTGATTGCCTTTCTCAGAAATATCGCTGTTTGAGGTCTTGATGCAATCACCGCCCGAAGCGATGAGCGTGGTGTTGCCGCCCTCGATCTCAACGCCATCGTTGCCCTTGAGCGAATTGTCGATACAAGCCACAAGGAGCGTGAGATTCTTGACCTGCAGATCGTCCTTTGAGTGAATACCGTTATTGTTCTCGGAAACAACGGTCAACTCACCCTTGCCGCCGATCTCAAGGTCAACATCGGAATGAATTGCTCCCGAATAGAGTGTTCCATCACCCTCATCAATAGCGGCCCGCATATCATAAATATAGTTTTCCGTGTCCTTTTTTGCCTTGATTGCAACCTCATCACCGCGGATGACGGTGATAGGGTTCGTGGAATTACAGACGAGAGAAAGTCCGTGAAGCTCCAAATCAAATTTGTAATCGTTGCCAACGTCAATGACAATGTTTCCTCTGAACGTACCGGAAATGGAATATACACTTTCTTCACCGATTGCCGTAAAGGTCAGCGTCGTTCCTTCAAGCTTATACGCGCCCTGTGTTCCCGAAACGCACTCAACCACGATATCGGTGGACTCTCCCTCAAAACAACCGTCATACGCGCCGAGATCGTCAAGCGATTCGCCAAAGCTCTTATTATCGTCACCGAGATCTGCCGTCGCACCTTG
>JAZRAF010000027.1:0-7118 GCA_045634425.1 Eubacteriales bacterium
TTTGCATCAGATGCACCGGTGCTGCTCGTTATTTCAGAGCGCCCGTACGTTGCTACTGCGGCCCTTGGCGCAAAGGTGAAGAAGAATGACTACCGCTCGATCGATATTGGCATTGTGGCGGCTTACATCACCGCTGAGGCAAGCGCGCAGGGGCTTGGCAGCTGTATACTTGGCTGGCTTGACGATGCGAAGATCCGCGAGATCTGCGACCTCGATGCCCCCGCGCGCCTCGTTATCACGATCGGCTATCCCAAGGAGGGCGAAAAACTTCGCCCCAAGAAGCGCAAGGATATGTCCGAGCTTGTAAAGGTCGTGGAGTGAAAATGACCAACCGAGAAATTTTAAGGATCGCGATGGAGCAATCGGCACAGGATCTGTGCGCAGATGCAGGCGACTTTGAAAAGAAGGAAAACGTGATAGTTATCTCGCGCGAAAACGCGATGGCAAGGAGGTATCTGAGCCTGCCGTTTTCTTGTCAGCTCGTGTCCTATGGAAGCAATACGGTGGCATCCGTGTCGCCGGAATTTCGCGAATTGACCGAAAATTACATAAACAAATATCCCACCGAGCATCTGTTTGAAACGCCGAATTTGCACGTTTTGAACGAGGCGCTTGAAAAGAAGGGTCAGCGCATCTGCTTTATGGCGGAGTACTTTTTGCCGGACGTGGATGCTCTTCGTCAGCGGACAGTCGAGGACGCCTGTCCCTACAGGACCAAGGTGCTCACACAGGGAGATTTTCAAGACCTTTATCTGCCCGAATGGTCAAACGCGCTTTGCGAGAAACGAAAGCATCTTGACGTGCTTGGTATTGGCGCGTATGACGGTGAGAGGCTCGTCGGACTCGCAGGTGCATCTGCCGACTGTGACAGTATGTGGCAGATCGGTGTTGACGTGTTGCCAGAATACCGCAGACGGGGCATCGCCTCGTCACTTACGAGCCGCCTTGCGCTTGAGATTTTGAATCGCGGAAAGGTGCCCTTTTACTGCGCCGCCTGGTGCAACGTCAAATCGGTGCGCAACGCGATCAAAAGCGGCTTTCGCCCCGCTTGGGTTGAAATGACGGCCAAGCCGATCGAGACAGTCGACGGAATGAATGCAGGATAAACGAGGTGCTTATGCGCACAAATAGAGTAACAGTCCTGCCGTACGATGCGGCGTGGGCGAGTGATTTTGAAAAAATAAAGTGTGAGATCGAGGGTGTGCTCGGCGGTCTTATCGAGGGCGTCGAGCACGTCGGCAGCACCGCCGTTTTTGGGCTTAGTGCCAAGGCGTGTATCGATATTGATGTTGTGATCGCCGATTATTCGGCCTTTGACGAGGTCAAGGATGCGCTTTCCGAGATCGGATATTTTCACGAGGGCGACCTCGGTATCGCGGGGCGCGAGGCGTTTGGCTACACCGACAAGCCGCACCTACAAAAGCATCACCTTTACGTCTGTCCGCACGACTCCGCGGAGTTTTTTAGGCATATCACCTTCCGCGATTTTCTGCGTGCAAATCCCGATATTGCCGAGGAGTACAGCAGGGTAAAGACCGAGGCGGCGCGCCTCTATCCGGACGATATTGATAAGTACATCGCACACAAGTCACCGTTTATAGAAAAGGTGTACCGCAAGTGCGGATTGATTAAATAACAGGAGGTGGGGTTATGCCACTTGAAATAGTAAGAAATGATATAACCAAAATGCAGGTCGATGCTATCGTCAACGCGGCGAACAACTCGCTTCTTGGCGGCGGTGGCGTGGACGGCGCAATTCACCGTGCCGCAGGCCCCGGACTTCTTGCCGAGTGCAGAACGCTTGGCGGCTGTAAGACGGGCGAGGCAAAGATCACCGCAGGCTATAACCTGCCCGCAAAATATATCATACATACCGTCGGCCCGATCTACGAGGACGGCACGCACGGCGAGCACATCCTGCTCGCATCCTGCTATCTCGAGTCACTTAAGCTCGCAAGCAAGCACGGCTGTGAGAGCGTGGCGTTTCCGCTTATCTCCTCGGGCGTGTACGGCTACCCAAAGGACAAGGCGCTGAGGGTTGCGACCGACGTCATCACGGGCTTTTTGCTTGAGAATGATATGACCGTCTATATCGTGGTGTTCGATAAGGACTCGTTCCGCATCAGCTCCCGTCTGGTTGACGATATCGCCGAGTATATCGACGACAATTACGTCGATAATAACACTATGTACAGGCGCAGGATCTTCGCATACGAGTCAAGACGTCCGACCTTCGATGACTCGACCGACTACTTTATGTGCGCCTCGATGTCTGCCCCCTCGTCCGAGTCTTATTCATCGTTTGGCAGAAACGAGAGTATTTCCCTTGACGAAGAGCTAAAAAATATAGACGAGAGCTTCTCCGAGATGCTGCTTCGCAAAATTGACGAGCGGGGAATGACCGACGCCGAGTGCTACAAGAAGGCAAACGTCGACCGCAAGCTCTTTTCCAAGATCCGCAGCGACGTAAACTACCGTCCGAGCAAGCCCACCGCAATCGCCTTTGCCATAGCGCTTGAGCTTCCGCTTTGGGAGGCTGAGGATATGCTCAAAAAGGCGGGCTTCGCGCTCTCTCACAGCAACAAGTTCGACATCATAATCGAGTACTTTATCAGCAACAAAATATACAATATTTATAAGATAAACGAGGCGTTGTTCCAGTTCGATCAAAGCCTGCTTGGAGGAGTTTCGAAATGATAAAATTCATATGCTATCCGAAGTGCACCACCTGCCAAAGGGCAAAGGCGTGGCTTGACGAAAACGGGGTAGGGTACGAGCTGCGCGATATAAAGCTTGACAACCCAACCCTTGAAGAGCTTAAGGCGTGGCATGGGCAAAGCGGCCTGCCCTTAAAAAAGCTTTTCAACACCAGCGGACTTTTGTATAAATCCCTTGATTTAAAAACCAAGCTTCCCACGATGAGCGAGGACGAAATGCTCGCACTTTTATCAAGTAACGGTATGCTTGTGAAGCGTCCGCTTCTTATCCTTGACGGGCGCGTGCTTGTCGGATTTAAGGAGCCCGAGTGGCAGGCTGAATTAATTAAATAAGATGTCGCATGACAAGCGACCACGCCTCCCTTTTTTGGTGCTATAATAAAGACACCAACAAAACAAAAGGGAGGCTTTTCTTATTATGAAAACCAATGAAAACATCATCAAAACCGGAGTACATGCCACCCCGTGTAACAAAATAACCGAGCTTGTGTTCATTCTTGACCGCAGCGGATCGATGTCAGGGCTCGAGGAGGACACCATCGGCGGCTTCAATTCGATGATCGAAAAGCAGAAAAAGCTTGATGGTGAGTGCTACGTTTCTACCGTTCTTTTTGACTCAAAAAGCGAGGTGCTTCACGACAGACTTAAGCTTGAGGACGTGCCCAAAATGACCGAGAAGGATTACTGCGCACGCGGCTCTACCGCGCTTATCGATGCGCTTGGCGATGCGATCAAGCATATCAAAAACGTGCATAAGTACATACGCCCCGAGGACGTGCCCGCGCACACGATGTTCGTCATCACCACCGACGGCCACGAGAATGCGAGCCACACCTATTCAAGCTCTGACGTTAAGAAAATGATCGAGGAGCAGAAGGAGAAGTGCGGCTGGGAATTTCTCTTCATAGGTGCGAATATCGATGCGGTTGAAACCGCCGCACGCTACGGCATAAGCGAGAGCCGCGCGGTCAATTACAACGCCGACGGCGAGGGCACCGACGTGCTTTATAAGTCGGTCAGTAATGCGGTATTCTGTATGAGGGCGAGCTCGGCGATCCAGGATGATTGGAGCGCGGATATCTGTGCCGATTACAAGCGCCGCAAAAGATAAAATACAAGCAAAAAGCCGATGAGATTTCCTCATCGGCTTTAAATTATTTGGTTTCCTTTTTGAGCTTTACTCTGTCACTGCCGGGTAGTGCAAGCATAGGCACGAAGCGGTCAAGTCCCGTGAAGGTCATCAAGAGCAGCGAGCCTACGACGATAAAGGAGAGGTAGTTGTGCCCGATGATATCAACGGGGGTGAATACCTGAAGGGGATAAACGGCGGATGCGATACCTGCAAAGAACACGGGGAAGCAATGCCAGGGAATCATCTGCGAGCCGTAAATACCCATCGCCGAGGTAAAGGTCGCAAGGCGCAGGCGAAGTCTGTAACGGTCGCTCTCGTCGGTGCATTCAACGTTCTTTTCAACGATGTCGCGGATTATGGGTGACATCGTGGCGACCTGTGCCGCCTCGTCTGCGAGTGCCACGTTTCCGACAAGGCAGAGGACTCCGCACCAGCCCATAAGCTGACGCACGTTTCGGGAGATCTTAACAACGAGCTTCGAGAGGGGCGCGAATGCGTTCATCGCATTCATAATACCGCCGAATGCCGAAACCCATATCATCATAACGACGACCCAGCTGCCCGCATCCGAAAATCCGGTGTAGAGTATCTCGTTAAGCCAGGTGTTAAAATCGACTGTACCTGCGATAAGTCCGCACAAAAGCGAGGAGATCATCCCCGCGCCAAGGCAGAGCATCGTGTGCACCTTCATAAAGGAGAGGGCGATTACCACGATAAGGGGAATTATCATATAGAAGGGAACGCCCGCCTCAACCTGATTGAGCAGGGAAAGCGCCGAGGGGCGCTCGGTGGCAAGGGCTTCGCGTGCTTCCTCGGGGATCTGTGCAATAGCCGCCGCAACGTCGCCCTGAGTGAAGGGAAGATCGTATGCGAAAATGCCGACGAGCGTGATAGCCGCGATTGCGATCGCAAGGCAGCCAAACGCCCAGATAAGCTGATGCTTAAGACGGTCGATGATCTTAACGTCCTGCATTCCGCAGGCAAGGACGGTAACGTCCGAGATCATACCGATATTATCACCGAAGCAAGAGCCGCCCGCAATAGAGCAAAGGGTGAGCATCGTGTTACCGCCGGTCAGGTGGTTAAGCCACAAAAAGATGGGTGCACAAGCGGCAAACGTGCCCCACGACGATCCCGTAGCGATCGAAAGCAGGCAGGTTACAACGAGAGCAACGGGTGCTACCGTCGCGGCAGTAACGCCGACCTTAAGTGCGAGGTTTATAAGTGCCGCACCGACGCCTGTTGCCATAAAGCACTCCGCAACGCCGTATGCAAACATAAGGATAAAGAAGATCAGGGCGATTCTTTTTACCGAGTCAAGACCTTTTTCAAAGGAGTGCTCAAATCCCGAACGGGTCACGACCATATACACGCCCGCCGCCGCAAAGGTAGCTAACGGCGCAGCGATAAGAAGGTCGAGCTTGAACACTATAACCGCAAGGGCAAATACCAGAAGCGGCAGGAACTTGAAGGCGGCGATCAGCACGCCCTCCTTTTTCGCTTCGGGCTTATTCGGTTTATCAGAGGGTGCGTTTTCCTCGGTGGGCTTCTGCACGCTATTTTCCATAGTAGTCATCCTCTAAGTTTTATTTTGCTTAGACCATATAATGGTACGAAGTACCGCAGGATAATTGTACCACACAAAAAAATAAAAGACAATGTATTTTTTTGCTTTAGTTATGCCATTTTTTGATATTATCTGACTACTGACGAATGCCTGTAAATATAGAATTCCTCCTGGCTTGGCATCCACTTCTTTTCTTTTTCAGGGAACGTGGCGTCAAACGCCGCAACCGCCTCGACGTCGTCACAGCAATCTGCCGCACTCGAGGGGACGTACATCCATTTGTGCCCATCGAGCGCACCGGGCACAAGCTCGCACACCAAAAGGGCGGTGGGATGGTTTCCCTCTCTTACGAAGCTGACGTTTTTCTTCTTGCAGCTTACAAAGCCGCGGCTGACGTAGTTGCCGGGGTTGCCGAAGTTGATATTTACGTCGTACCCCATACCCCGTGCGACATTAAATGAGTGTTCTATAAGAATTTTTCCTAATCTTTGGCGCTGATATTTCGGTGCGATACACAAAGGACCGAAGGAAAGTATCTCCTTGCGGTTGCCGCACTCGTCCTCAAGCCAGGCCTTGGTATACATAATATTGCCAACTATCTCGCCGTTAAGCTCCAGAACAAAGGCAAGCTCGGGGATAAAGTCGGGGTGAGAGCGCATTGTATGTACAAAATAATGCTCGTCAGCGCCGGGCTTGTATACGTTCCAAAAAGCCTCGCGGGTCAGGATTTCTGTGGCACGGTAGTCACTTTTTCGTTCCAATCTTACAATTATGTTGTCCATTTTATGCCCTCCGAGTGTTATTGCTTTGCTTGCATTATATCACAAAAATCAAACTCTGTCAAATTTTTATAATATTCCAGTAGACAAAGACGATTTTATGTGCTAAAATAGTGGTGTTAGAATTTTAAAAACAAAGGAGAAACTGATATGCCAATGCAGATGACATTCCGTTGGTACGGCGAGGGAAACGACCGTATCAAGCTGTCTGACATAAAGCAGATCCCCGGTGTAGACGGTATCGTTTGGGCGCTCCATCACAAGATGCCCGGCGAGGTATGGGAGGAGAGCGAGATCGCCGAGGTTAAGCGCCAGCTTGACGAGTACGGCTTCAATATGGACGTCGTTGAGTCGGTAAACGTACACGACGACATCAAGATCGGTCTGCCCACCCGTGATGCTTACATCGAGAATTATAAGACCACCATCAGAAATCTTTCTAAGTTCGGTGTTAAGGTTATTTGCTATAACTTTATGCCCATCTTCGACTGCACCCGTTCCACCCTCTCCCATCCCGTAGGCGACGGCTCTACCGCTCTTTTCTACGAGAAGAATATGATCCAGGACGACTATAACGCTATGGCAAAGTACATTCTCGACTTCACCGAGAAGTACAACATGTCCTTCCCTGGCTGGGAGCCCGAGAGAATGGCTAAGCTCGACGAGCTCTTCAAGGCTTACGAGGGCGTAGACCACGAAAAGCTCTGGGCTAACCTTAAGTACTTCCTTGAGGCAATTATGCCCACCTGCCGCGAGTGCGACATCAAGATGGCGATCCATATGGACGACCCGCCGTGGGATATCTTCGGCCTTCCCAGACTCCTCATCAACGACCCTAACATCGACCGCTTCCTCAAGATGGTCGACGACGAGTATAACTGTCTCACCCTCTGCTCGGGCAGCCTTAACGCTGACCCCACCAA
>JAZRAF010000028.1:0-17604 GCA_045634425.1 Eubacteriales bacterium
GATCCTTCGAATAGTAGTTGCAGTAAACAGGAATAACACCGTTAGGATAATCCTTCTTTACGGCCTCGGGGACCTCGCCCTTAGGTACGTTGTACTTACCGTTGTTCCAGGAGCGGAAGAACATATCCGACCAGAGAAGAAGGGTGTAGTCGTATTCCTTGGCTATATCGCAGACCTTGGCGAGGTGATCCTTGATGATCTCGCCGGTGGGGTGATAGCCGTGCTTGTCGCAGTATCTGCCCTTGCCGAGCATGTGCGCCTCGTCCATGCCGATGTGGATGCGGTTGGTCTTAAAGCACTTTTTGAGGGTCTTGAACATATTATTGATGAGCTGATAGGTGCGATCCTCACCGACGAGGAGAATGTCGTTGCAGTCTACGGGAACACGCGCCCACTTAAAGTAGGTCTTAAGGTGTGCGAGGGTCTGAATGCAGGGGATCGCCTCCATTCCGATAGAGGTGCAGAATTCGTCAATTTCCTTCATTTCCTCTATTGAATAGCGGGCACGCATATATCCGAAGTAAGGCTCGCCCTCAACCTCGTAGGTGTCCTCCATATAGAGAAAAACGGTGTTGTAGCCCATTTTTGCGATAGTGGTAAGGAATGCTTTAAGCGAGGGGAGAGTCATTACGCCGTTACGCGAGAGATCGATCATAACGCCGAGAGAATCATACTTTTTAGCCATTTTTACAGCTCCTTAGAATGTGTTTTTGTTAAAAGATGGGGACCCGTGTCAAATTTTAGCGGTTATTTTGCCTTTTTGTCCTTGGTCTCAACAAAGTAGGTTGCCTCGCTGTCTGCGGTAGAAAGTGCAAATGCGAGGGGGAACATTTCGAATGCGGCGGAGACGTTGCGAGGGTCCTCGGTCGAGGAGTAGCCCATATGGTAACGGATAGCAAACGCTTCCTCGCGGGTCAGGCGCATATATCCCGAAATGATGTACACGCTCTTCTCACCGTGGCCGTAGGGGAGGCGGTCGTCATACTCGAAGGTATCGACTCTCTGCCAGGTGCCCTTCTCGTCCTTTACGTTACGGAAGCCCTTTTTGTAGACGTCTATCTTGCAAAGGTCGTGAAGCAGTGATACGATTGCGATACTCTCGTCACTGTACTGCGTGCCGATGATGTCGACAGTACGGGGGGAGTTAAGATAGCTCGTGAGGCAATCGTAAACGTTTACCGAATGGTCGACGAGGCCGCCCTCGTATGAGGAGTGAAAGCGTGCGCTTGCGGGAGCGGTGAAGAAATCGGACGAGAGAAGGTAGTCGAGCAGCTTTGCCGCGCCTTCCCTTTTGATGTATTTGTTATATATTTCAATAAATCTTTCCTTGGAAGTCATTTTATTACCTCATTTCAAATTTAAGAGTTATTTCCTTTTTGGGGGTGGTAAGCTTGAAGTCAACGGCGTATATTTTTACCCAATCGCCGCTATGCGTGCAGTGGTCGAATTCGACAACGGAGGGGGTGACGGTATCGGGATAAGCTATGCCGAGAGTCTCGTTACCCGACCTGATCATTACTGCACTACCATCGATCTCGGGTATCGTGCGAGTGATGAAGCGCTCGATCACCTCGGAGGGAGTCGCGGTGAAGGAGTAGGTGTCGGTGAGGGTTGCGGCGCCCGATACGGCATCGAAGCGCACCTCGCGGATAAGACTTTCAAGCGTGGGTATATTATATGCACCGGACATATCCATTTTTATGCCTGTGGCATCGATTTTTACATCACGTGCGCAAAAATCGCGTCCCGGCTGCTGATATTCGCCGTTTATTATCGGCACGCTGTGACCGAAGGATGCGTTGCAAAGGATCTTATATCTCGTATCATCAAGGAAGTAATCCCTATCGTATTTACCGCATCCGAGATCGGAAAGCAGCTCGCGGCCGTTTTTGTATATTGAAAAGCTACCGACGTCGTTATGGTTATGCGGCTCGTCATTATGCCCTGCCTTAGCGGCGAGGGAGGTGCCACTCGCCGAGGTGGAAACGTACCACTCGGCTTCCTCGAGAACGTGGGTCACAAATCCGCTACCGACGGTGGGGAGGGCACCAGGCGCCCAGATGAGATTACGCACCTCAAGAGCAAATCTGCCGTCTACGTCCTCGGGATAGCGCATCGTTACGGTATCGAGGCTCGGGAGGGGTATGTCGGGGTATATCTCGGAGAGCTTTGCGGTTGCAAAGAGGGAGATAGTTGCGCTTGAGTGGCCGTCGGAGAAGCTGACGCATTTACCGCCGGGTAATATACACTTTTGTATAAAGGATGCGACCTTGTGCACCTTTTCGTCATCAAAGAGGTCGATCTTACCGTCGGTGCGCCGGCAAAGCAGCTCGGCAAAGGCGATGAAGTAGCCGAAGCCGTAGCGCCAATACGCAATTCCCTCAAGGCAAGCGCCGTCGTCGGAAAAGCCGCCGATATAGCGGATGAGGGAGTCGAGAATGGTGTAAAGGATGGATGCAAGCTCCTCACCGTCGCTCTCGTATATAGCGGCTATACCTACGCATCCACCGCATACTGCGACCCAGTTGTTAGACCAGTTCATCCAACGGAATCTTTCACTCATACGGCCTATCACTCGCTCGCGGATAGTGCGGCGCGTGCGCTCTACCACTATGGGCTGAAGCTTATCACCGACGAGAACGAGTATCTCGGAGAGCGTTTGTGCCGTTTCGGCGGCAAAGAGGTCTACCATATAGGCGTCTGCCTGGATCTTCTTAAGGCCTTCACCCCAAAGATGTGCGGGGAGCGCCCAGGTGTATTCATCAAGGACCGCCCAGATTATATCCTCGAGCGCGAAAATGTCCTCTTCCCTCTCGTAGAGCCAGGCGCGAATGGCAAAGGCCTCTAATTTGCGTCTGCGAAGGAAGTAATCAGACTCATATTCGTAGCGGTCGCCGTCGATGTCAAAGCGCTTGAAGGAGGAAAAAGGAAGGATGGGTGTGGGAATTGCGTCCATCTTTTCCGCCTCACGCAGAATATCGGCAAGCCTATCCTTTAAAAGCGGATTTTCAAGCACGCGCTCACGGTCGGTGCGGTATGACAGTATTCCTTCCTTATCGGTTGATTCAAGTATTTCAAGAATTTCGTTTTTCGTATATCTTTTCATATTACCCTCTCCTGATTTGACCGACGCCGTCGGGGTGCCAAAATGCCTGATATCATAAACGATGGTATAATACATTTATGATACCACTTTACACCGATTATTTCAAGTGCAATTCAAAAAATATTAGTATTGTAATTATAGGTGGATTTTTTAGCGTAAGCATTTTAAAAAAATGTACGTTTTTTTGCGGAAAATACTTTACAAACGTTCTTTTTTCTGCTATACTAATACGGTAAAATTTTTATTCCCGAAAAATCGGACTAAAAAAGGAGTGATTTTAATGAGCCGTATGATCGGCACAGTATCCCGCGGTGTTCGTGCACCTATAATCAGACAGGGTGATGATCTTGTAAAGATCGTAACCAACTCGGTGCTTGAGGCAGCGGCGGACGAGGGTTTTGAGATCCGCGACCGTGATATAATCGCTATGACTGAGGCAATCGTTGCACGTGCGCAGGGCAACTACGCAAGCGTTGACGATATCGCTGAGGATGTTAAAACAAAGTTTGGCGGCGAGACCGTGGGCGTTATTTTCCCCATTCTCAGCCGTAACCGTTTTGCAATCTGCCTTCGCGGAATTGCAAAGGGTGCAAAGAAGATAGTTCTTGCCCTTTCCTACCCCTCTGACGAGGTTGGAAACCACCTTATCAGCCTTGATGCGCTTGATGAGAAGGGCGTTGACCCCTACAAGGACGTGCTTACACTTGCAAAGTACCGTGAGCTTTTCGGCTACGAGAAGCACAGATTTACCGGCGTTGACTACGTAGAGTACTACGAGTCTCTCATTCGTGAGGCAGGTGCAGAGGCTGAGATCATTTTCGCAAATGACCCCAGAGCGATCCTTGCATACACTAAGAACGTTATCAACTGCGATATCCACACCAGAGCACGCACTAAGAGACTTCTCCGTGCGGCAGGTGCAGAGATCGTATTCGGACTTGACGAGATACTTAACGCTCCTGTAAACGGCAGCGGCTTTAACGCTGATTACGGTCTTCTTGGCTCTAATAAGGCTACTGAGGACACCGTTAAGCTCTTCCCCCGTGATTGCCAGCCCGTAGTTGACGCTATTCAGAAGAAGATCTATGAGGCTACCGGCAAGACCGTTGAGGTTATGGTTTACGGTGACGGCGCATTCAAGGATCCCGTAGGAAAGATCTGGGAGCTTGCAGACCCGGTTGTTTCTCCTGCTTATACCGCAGGCCTTGAGGGCACCCCCAACGAGCTTAAGCTTAAGTACCTTGCAGACAACGATTTCGCTTCCCTCTCCGGCGATGCGCTTAAGGAGGCTATCAAGGCAGAGATCGTTAAGAAGGATGCAGACCTCTTTGGTCAGATGGCATCCGAGGGTACCACCCCCCGCAGACTTACCGACCTTATAGGCTCGCTTTGCGACCTTACCTCCGGCTCGGGTGACAAGGGCACGCCCATCGTATTTATCCAGGGTTACTTCGATAACTACACCACTGAATAATCAGCCACAGATACCCGTGCCCCGATATGAGCGCGGGTGTCTTTTTGGGTCGGTGATGCCGAAAGGTACACTTTCCCCGAAAGATATGAGGAACACATTATGCGTAAAACTAAAATTATTTGCACGATAGGACCTGCATCGGAAAACGAAAAGACCTTAACCGAGATGTGCCGCGCCGGAATGAACGTTGCGCGACTCAATTTCTCGCACGGTACGCACGAGCAGCACAAGGCAAAGATCGATCTTATCAAGAAGGTAAGAGAGAAGCTTGACCTGCCCATTCCGATAATGCTTGACACTAAGGGTCCCGAGTACAGAATAGGCACTTTTGAAAATAAGAAGATCACCCTTGCGGACGGCGAGCGCTTCACCTTTACGACCGAGGATATAATCGGCAACGGCGAGCGCGTTTCGGTTTCCTACAAGCGCCTTACCGAGGAGCTTGCGGCAGGGGATACGATCCTTCTTAACAACGGTCTTGTTATCTTCAGAGTTGACGAGATCGTCGGCACTGAGATAAGATGCACCGTAGTGACGGGCGGCGAGCTTTCCGACAAGAAGAGTATGAACTTCCCCGGCAAGCACCTGCATCAGGATTTCCTTTCCGAGCAGGACAAGGCCGACCTGCTTTTCGGTATTGAAAATGAGATCGACTTCGTGGCGGCATCATTCGTGTCCTGCGAGGAGGACGTAAGAGCGATGAGAGATTTCCTTGACTTGAACGGCGGTAAGGAAATTGACATTATCGCAAAGATCGAAAACCGTGCGGGCGTTGACAATATTGACGATATATGCAACGTTGCGGACGGCATAATGGTCGCAAGAGGCGATCTTGGCGTTGAGATACCCTTTATTGAGGTGCCCTCGATACAGAAGCACCTTATCAAGAAGTGCAGACTTCTTGGAAAGAGGGTCATTACCGCGACCGAGATGCTTGAGTCTATGATACACAATCCCCGTCCTACGAGAGCCGAGATATCCGACGTTGCAAACGCGGTGTACGACGGCTCGAGCGCGGTTATGCTTTCGGGCGAGACTGCGGCAGGCAAGCACCCTGTTGAGGCGGTTAAGAATATGGCGGAGATCGCAGAGTTTACCGAGCGCGGAATTGATTACAGAAATTGGTTCAGATCCACCGATTTCCGCATTCGCAACGTGCTTGACGCCGTTTCGCACGCAACCTGCGCTATGGCGATCGACGTTGATGCAAAGTGCATCGTCGTAAGCTCGATAAGCGGTCAGACGGCGAGAATGGTAAGCCGCTTCCGTGCGCCTGCGGACATCATCGGTATGACGACGTCCGAGCGTATTTGGAGAAAGCTCAATATGAGCTGGGGCGTTACCCCTGCCCTTGTTGAGGAGTTTAACTCCGCTGAGGTCGTTTACTATCACGCTATGATACAGGCGAAGAAGATAATGAAGCTTGCAAAGGGTGACACGGTAGTGCTTACGGGCGGTCAGATCAACGGACGTCCCGGCAACACCAACACCATCAAGCTTGAGACGGTGAGATAATATCGATCACTGCCATTTTACAGTATAATAAATAATAAAAATAAAGAGGTAAAAACAACAATGGAAATGCTTCAGGCAATTTTTCTTTTGATAATCGGTCTTTTGCTCCTTATCAAGGGCGGTGACTGGTTCGTTGACGGTGCTACCGGTCTTGCAAGACGCTTCAAGCTGCCCGAGATCCTTATCGGTGCGACCGTCGTTTCTATCGGTACTACTCTTCCCGAGGTAATGGTTTCCGCACAGGGTGCTATGGCAGGCAACGGCGCGATGGCATACGGTAATGCGATCGGCTCGATCATCTGCAACACCTCACTTATTGCGGCAATCACTATCGCAATCAAGCCCGCAAAGGCTGACAGAAAGAGCCTTATCGTTCCCGTAGCCTTCTTCTTCGGCGCGGCGGCATTCTACGCTATCGTATCCTACACTCTCGGCTTCTTCTACAGATGGGTTGGCTTCATTCTTCTCGGAACGTTCGTAGTTTATATGGTACTTACCGTTCTTCGTATGAAGAAGAATCCCCCCGAGGAGTCCCACGAGGAAGAGGAAGAGCCCCAGACGCTCGAAAAGCTTCCTATGGGTAAGGAGATCTGGGCACAGGTAAGAGGTAAGAGAACCTCCGTTGTTCGCGAGATCCTTCTTCTCGTTATCGGTGCGGCAGTTATCGCACTCGGTGCAAACCTGCTCGTAGATAATGCAACCTATATTGCAAACGCAATGGGCGTTCCTCAGACCGTAATCGCACTTACTATCGTAGCGCTTGGTACTTCCCTTCCCGAGCTTGTTACCGCTGTAACCTCTCTTATCAAGGGTCACGGCTCACTTTCTCTCGGTAACATCATCGGTGCAAACCTTTTCAACCTTGTGCTTGTATCCGGCGTGTCGGTAACCATCAACCCCTTCGAGGTTCCTATGGCGGCACAGCTCTTCGGACAGAACGCATCCCTTGTTCTTGAGATTCCCCTTATGTTCACGGTAATGATCCTTATGTGCATTCCGACGATCATCCGCGGCAAGCTCTCGAGAGTACAGGGCATCGCACTGCTTGCACTTTATGCGGCGTTCTGCGTAGCTCAGTTCGTTCTCGTACAGCCCGTAGCTGCTTAAAATCGCATAAAATCACCCCACTCGGCGTCAAAAATGTGACACGGGTGGGGACTTTTTTTGCTTTTTGGGGTGGGTTAATAATAGTTAAGATATTATTTGTCGATTTGTGCTTGAACTATACGCGCGTGGGTGTTATAATATCTTTCGACAATAACACACGGAGGATATTATGTTCGGTCTTACGCACATTCTTTATATGCTGATCTCTGCTATGATCAGCGCCGGCATACTGATTTTTCTTTACGTTAAGGTCGAGGACGAGGGTAAAAAGACTCTTGCACTCAGGCTTATGGCACTCGTTACGGTGGCCATACATTACAGCTCACTTTGGGTTGACTTTTTCGCATCGGGATCACTTACTATCGCACCCTCGCACCTTTTGCCCATTCATCCTTGCAACGTTTGTATGTGGCTGTTGCTTGCGGTATCCTATATCAAAAACAGAGAATCGCGTATATTTAAAATAATGGCTGAGTTCATCTTTTGGGGCGGTCTTGTATGCGGAAGCATCGGCATTATCATCAACGAGAACTTCGGCGCAAATCCCACGCTTGCAGACTACGGCGTGCTTAAGGGAATGCTGTCCCACTCTACGATGGTGCTTGGCTGCATTTACGTGCTTGTGGCAGGTATGATACGCATAAGAGTCAAGAACGTTATAAGCGTTGTGGCAGGACTTTTGTTCTTTGCACTTGACGGCACTGTAATCAACCTTCTTTATACGGTATTTGGCCGCGGAGTGTGCAACTCTATGTATCTTCAGGAGCTGCCCTTCCCCGAGATGCCCTGGCTTAATACCCTTACGATGGGTATTCTTGGCGTTGCGGTTGCTTTTATCGCCACTGCGATATACGAGCAGGTGGCACTGCCTAAGGACGAGCGCTGGTATGCGAGATTAAAGAGGAGATAAGACTATGAGAGAATTTGCAATATGGCTTTTCAGCGACGATAAGCCGTTTAATATTGACGTATTTAACTTTTGGCACATTCTGTACGCGACTGTCATAATAGGCACGACCATTTTGCTTGGAATCGTTCTTTCAAAGAAAAGCAAAAAGGTACAGGACCGTGTGCTCAGCATTATTGCGTTTGCGACTGCGTTTTTGTACTTATCCGATTTCTTCATCCAGCCGCTTATGCACGGTGATGCAAGCGTGGCAGGTGAGATGAACATCGACAAGCTTCCCTTCCATATCTGTACTCTTCTTTGCCCTGTGCTTAACTTCGTGCAGCATAGCAGATGCTGTGGGAAGCTTATAAGGGCTATAAAAGAGCCTGTGGCGATCCTTGCGATAGTCGGACCCCTTATGTACATTTGCTACCCCAGCGGTGCGGTTGGTGACATTTCTCCCATCTGCTACAAGATGCTTCAGACCTTTATTTATCACGGTCTTGTATTCTCCTGGGGCTTCAATATGATCGCAACGAAGCGTGTTATTCCCTCTATCAAGAGGTTCTGGAAGACGGTTGTGGGACTTGGCTGCGTTGCACTTTGGGCATCGCTCGGTAATGCGCTTTACATAAGCCCTGAAGAGCACTTTGACTGGTTCTTCCTTACCGGAAGCTCCTTCCCCTTTATTCCCGAAAAGCTTATGCCGATAGTTGTTATCGGCGCGATATCCGGTGTTGCACTTTTGGTTTACGCTATTTACTACGCGGTAATGGCTGTAAAGAAAAAGAACGCAGCAAAAAAGGCAGCATAAATAAAATGATAAAAAGACGAAAGCGATCTGCTTTCGTCTTTTTCGTTTGTCAAAGGAGGCTGTGGATAAGCTCCTCGCGGCTTTGTGGTGAATAGAATGCGGGCGGGATATCAAGGAGCGTTTTGCACCCTTTCTCGCCATTTTGGGCCATAATATTTGCGGCACGTGCGACACAAACGAGGACCGCGCCTGTGAATTCGGGGTTGGAGTCGAGCTTTAAGGAGAGCTCTAAGGTATGGGCGTTTTCACGCGAGGTACCCGTCCTTGCGGTGGAGATAACACTGCCTGCGTGGGGGAGCTTAGAGTGCTCTTTTTCAAGCTCGGATCCAGAGAGGAAGGTGACGGCGGTGTCGTAGCCGAGAAAGTACTCGGGCATCGATTTTATAGACCTTTCTATGCGCTCGGGGTCGGCGTTATCTGCGATGGCAACGTAGCACTCGCGGCGGTGCATTTCAAAGGGGGAGAGGGTGTGGCACTCCCCTCTTCTTGCGGCGGCGAGGGCATCGCTTATGGGAACGGTATACTGTCTGGCATCGAGCACGCCGTCGATATGGCGAATTGCATCGGAGTGGCCCTGACTTACGCCCCTGCCCCAAAAGGTGTGGGTCATACCGTCGGGGAATATAGAAGAAAAGATAGTGCGCGCGATGGAAAAGAGCCCGGGGTCCCAGCCTGCGCTGATGACGGCGAGGTTGCCACCCTCACGGGCGGCGGCATCAACGGCGGCGAGGTGGGCGGATATGGACGAGTGGGTATCGAAGCTGTCGACGACGTTAAAGTGGCGTGCGAGGGTGGGTGTCATCGTGGGTAGGTCGGAGGCACTGCCGCCTGCGATGATAAGCACGTCTATTTTGCCCTTGAGGTCTAACACTTTGTCGCTTGGATAAACGGGGGTATTAAAGGGGGATTGGAGGGTGCTTGGTGGGCGGCGGGTGAAGATGCCGATAAGGGTCGTATCGGGGTTTTGATATGCGGCGCACTCGACACCGTGACCGAGGTTGCCGTAGCCGTATATTGCTATATTCATATCCTTTGCTCCTCTCTTTCCCTCTCACCGCTGACAAGGCTTTTCATATCGTAGAGGCCGCATTCGCAGCCCACGGTAAACTCAGCCGCGGCGATAGCCCCCTCGGCAAACAGGGTGCGACTGTGTGCCTCGTGCTTGAGGGTTATAGTTTGGTTTTCGGTGGCTATCATCACCTCGTGCTCACCGACGAGGGCGCCCATTCTTACGGCGTGAATGCCTATCTCGCTTTGGGTGCGGCGGGCTATGCCGCTTCTGCCGTTTTTGACGGCGGTGTCAGGGCGGACGTCGCGTATCGCATTTGCGATCATTAAGGCCGTGCCGCTTGGGGCATCTACCTTTCGGCTATGGTGCTTCTCTATTATCTCTATCTCCGCTTCGGGAAGTGCGAGGGCGCACCACCTTGCAAGCTCGACCAAGAGGGCGACACCGAGCGCCATATTTGCCGAGAAGAAGATGGGGATATGGCGAGAGGCGTTAAGTATCATAGTGCGCTCGGCTTCGGTGTGGCCGGTGGTAGCGATGACGGTGGGAATGGAGTATCTTAGGGCGAAGTCGAGGAGCTCGGCAAGTGCCGTATGGTGGGAAAAATCGATAATACAGTCGACACTGTCGGGCGGAGGGGCTGAGGAAAACGAGGGATATATATTCTCGCCCCCGATGCCGTCGCGGTCAACGCCAAAGGCAAGGCGGGCACCGCGGTAGCCGCATTCGCAAAGCTCCACCACCTCTCGCCCCATATATCCGAGTGCGCCGTTTACAACAAGGTTCATACCGTAAATCCTTACATTCTATTGACTTGATCTGTTTTTTGTAGTATAATGCTTATATTAAAATGTATTTACACGGAGTGTAGAAATATGATAAGGATGAATTACGAAAGCCCCACCGTTGAGATCGTGGGTGTGGAGTGCGAGGACGTTATTACGACCAGCATTCTTTTGCCCCCCTTTGAGTTTGGATCAACGAACGGAGCGAAGAGCGGCGAGTATGACGTTTTCTGACGGCGGCGAGCGCATAATTGCGACGGTCGGCGAGAAGTATGACGGACGGCTTATAAAGGATTTTTTAAAGGGCTACGTTGGTCTTTCGGTCACTCTTTTGACTAAGGTGAAGTTCGGCGGCGTGAGCGTTGGCGGCGATGTCGTCACGATGCGCAAGGTGGTGCATACGGGTGACGAGGTCGAGATACGCCTGCCTAAAGAGGAGAGCGAAAATATCGAGCCGATAGAGGGCGAGCTTGCGGTGCTTTATGAGGACGACCATATCCTTGTAGTAAACAAGCCGACGAATATGCCGGTGCATCCGTCGCGTGGCAATCACCTTGTGACCCTTGCAAACGTGGTTATGGCGTATCTTGGCGAGGGGGTCGTTTTCAGAGCGGTGAACCGCCTTGACCGTGACACATCGGGCATTGTGGTGATAGCAAAGCACCAATATGCGGCAGGCCGACTTTCTGAGGATATGAAGCACGGTGGGTTCGAAAAATACTACACCGCCCTGTTAAAAAGCGTGCCAAAGGAGCTCTCAGGCGTAGTTGATGCACCGATCGAGCGAGAGGCTGCGGACAGCATAAAGCGCATAGTGCGCGAGGACGGAAAGCGTGCTGTGACCGAGTACAAAATACGCGAGATTCTGCCCGATGGGCGCGCGATATGCGACTTAAGGCTTCACACGGGTCGCACACATCAGATACGCGTGCATATGGCACATATAGGCGCACCCCTGTATGCGGATTTCCTTTACGGAGAGAGGATCGAGGGCGAGAGCTATTCGCTCATATCCTCGCGCATCGTATTTAACCACCCGGTAACGGGAGAAAAGATGGATATAAGCATAAAATAAGAGCTACGGACGAATGGACCGTAGCTCTTATTTTATTTATCGGCGATGCCGTAGAGAGTTGCTCTGCCGCGCTTGCCGATCTCGCGGACGGCGCCGGTGGCGACGAGCAGCTTTAAGACGTAGAAGGTGTAGCGCGAGGTGCGCTTTATTGCGCGGGAAAATTCGGGGGCGGTGAACTCGGCACCGATGGTATCGGAAAGGTATCCGAGGTAGTCAAGAGGGGTCGATATCACTTCCTCACGGATTATGCGAGTGGGAATGCGCTCAACGCGGTTTGAGCCGCGCTTGCGTGTTTTGTCCCAGCCGTCAAGCGCTCTGAAATCCTCGACCTGCATATAAACGAGCCTCACGTGGAGATTCGGATGCGTGATGAGCTCGCGTATGCCGAAGAGCATACGGAATGCGTCGAAGGCGTTTTCACGCTTTGGGCTTTTTCTGCGCTCGGTCATCTCGCCCGTTTCACGGTCGAGCCAGCGCATATATTTTTCGTGCGCGAGGGGGCAAACGACGGTGACGGGAGAGGTGGGAAGGATGCGGCGGAGCTTGGGCACGAGCTTTTCGTAGCCCCTTGTTTGCACCTCGAAGATGCCGTCCGCCGTTTTGATATCCACTATCGAACCCATATAGGCAACCTCGTGGTTTTCTATATTCGGCTCAAGGTAGAGCTTCAGCATTTTGTGAAGCGATTTTTCGCTAAGTGTGCCGATGCCGTCCCACGCTACGCTTTCAGATAGGACGGCGGACCTTGCCGCCTGAAAGCGGACGTCATCCGTTATTATTGTCGGCATTTACTTTTTCAGCCTCTGCGGTCTGAGTTTCGGTACGGTAGGGAGTATAGTATCTTGCGTATCTGGAGTACTTGGAGTACTTAGAATACTTGGAGTATCTGTAATACTTGCGGTAGCCGTACTTACTCTTTCTGTAATAGTAAGCAGAGCCAAGCTTGAGGTCCAAGCCGTTTACAACGTAGCCGACGATACGGCCGTTTACACCGCTTATAAGCTCTTCGGATGCGGCGATAGCGTCAACGTCGGAGTAGTTGCTTCTTGCAACCATTACGGTACCGGTAAGGAGGGGGGAGATAACGCCAACGTCGGATACCTCGAATGCGGGGGGAGTATCGATGATGATGTACTCGTACTTTTCCTTGGAGGATGCGATAAGCTCACGCATCATCTCACTACCGAGAAGCTCGGAGGGGTTGGGGGGGATGCGGCCGGAGAAGATTATATCGAGGTTATTATCATGCTTGTAGGTAACGTCCTCGGTAGATGCGGCGTTACCGCTGAGGAACTCGGAAAGACCGATCTTAGCCTCGGCGGAGAAGATCTTTGCAAGCTCGGGACGGCGAAGGTCACACTCAAGAAGAAGGGTGCGCTTGCCGAGCATGGAAAGAGAGAGTGCCACGTTAGAGGAAATAACGCTCTTACCTGCGCCGGAGAAGTCGGATGTGATAGCAAATACGGGGCAACGCTCAGCTGCGGTGGAGTAGCAGAGGTTGGTTCTGAGGGTGTTGAACGCCTCGGATACTGCGAAGGGGGTATGTTTACAAAGAAGCTTACCGGTGTAGTCACGGTTACGGCCAACGTGGACATGCTTCTTCTTACGTGAGGACTTCTTACTGTCGGTGCGGCTTTCCCAATCGGGAATAACGCCGATTACGGGAGCGTTAAAGCGCGCCTTGATAGTCGACTCATCGTAGATCTTAGTGTCGTTTATGTAGATAAGGAATGCGACTACGTAGCTTACTACGAATGCGGCAGCCATACCGATAAGCGCGTACTCAAGAGCGGAGCTGCGAACCTCGCGCACGTCGTCGATGCTTTCGGTGATTGCAAGAGGCTTGATGGTGGTGGATATCTTACTGTTGTCGGTAACGATGTACATATCCTCAACAACACCGGGAAGAACAGCCTGCACTGCGCTGATGATATCGTAGGTCTGCTGAATATCGTAGGTGGTTACGGTAACGGTAAATATTGCCGACTCGGCAGAGGGCTTACCTGCGCTTACCGAGGATGCCACCTTGCTTATGGTAGCGGATCTGTCAAGACCGAGGGTCTTATCGAGTCTGTGCTCGTCAACTGCGGTAGCGATAACACGGTCCTCACGGATAATGTCAACGCAGTTGGTTGCAATAGATTCTGCCGCGGTGAGCATCGTTGCATCGATGTACTCCTTATCGGGGAGGACGTTGATGACGTTGAACTTGGCGCTTGCGGAATATCTCGTACGTGTGAAGAGCTTAACGTACGCACCTGCGAGCGCGCCCACGAGCACGGTGACTACTGCAATAATCACAATAAATTTTTTGAGAACGTCCAAAAGCAGCGAGAAGCTTATGTCGGTGCGCTTTTTAACGTTTTTCACCTCATTGTTCATCTGAATCTCCATTCTGTCGCCTAAGGGGAGCGGGCGACCGCGCAAAAAATATTTTAGGGGATAACTTAATCGGTGGTGATGCCATTTATAAAGGCGTTGTAGGCTACGCGTGCAGCCTCGGGGTCCATATTGCACTCAAGCGCATAGAGGGGCACGCTTGAGAGTATCCCGTCGGCGATGCGCATTGAGCGAGCGATTGAGAGAGGGTTGCTTTTTGAGATATAGATCTGATTCATCAGGCGCATTGAAACGTCGTCGGGCTTTGCCTTATACGCGCGGTTTACAGCGCCTCTTGCAAGGAATGCGATACCGCCGAGGGGGAGCATATTGTTATAGCCGTAGCCCTCCTTCCCTCTCCAGGGTGTGGAGCAGGCGTATGGGATGCCGTCGATGATGCGGAAGATCGGCTTATCGCCGTTGAGGATCTTGACCTTATCGCCAAACTCGGAAAGCCAGAGCCTTGTGTGGGTGGTTTTGCCGACGCCGCTGTGCGCGGTGATGGCGTAGGCGCGACCGTCACACTCGAGGATCGCACCGTGAAATACGATAGCGGAGAAATCGGAAAGCCTTTCGGCTATCTTGCGGTACATAACAACGTGCTCGGCATACTGATATGGCACGTGAATGCCCGAGATCTTACACTCGTTTTCAATTTCGGGGTCGGTTGCGGAAACGGTAAAGAGGGGGGCGTCGTCGCTCACGAACTCCGAGACGTAGTCTTTCGTATATTCGTATCTTGCGTCTATCCCTATCGGGATACCTGCTATTTTTATAGTGATCATACTTCCCTCCTTACTTTTTGTTGGTGTAGGCGTAAGGGATCACGCCGTTGCCGGAGAAGAAGGTGATATATGAGAACTGCTCCGCATTTCCCTCATAGGGAACGCTGACAACGCCGGCACAGCCGTAGAATGCGTTTTCATATACGGTGTGCAACGAGAGGGGCAGATAAACCGTACGGAGCGCGGTGCAGGCGTAAAACGCGTTCTCATTTATCTCGCGGACGCCTGAGGGAACGTCGATATAGGTGAGTGCGGTACAGCCGTAGAATGCGGCGGTGGGTATAACCGTGATGGACTTAGAGAGCTTAACGCGCTCGAGTGCGGTACAGCCTCTGAACACCTCGACGCCCATTTCGGTAACGGTATCAGGCACGGTTGCGCTGATGATCGAGGCGGAGTCGAGCAGCACGCCCTCGCCAAGTATTTTTACACCCTCGGGGATATCGAAGGAGTACATCGATGCAAGGTAGGCAAACGCCCTGTCGCCGATGTAGGCGGGCACGCCCGACCATTCGATCTCGGAGAGTGCCCTTAAGTTTGCGAATGCGCCCGCGCCTACGTATGTGCAGGACTTAGGTATTTCGATCTCGGTAAGTGCTATGCAGTTAGTAAATGCGGATGCGCCTATGGCATAGATCGCATCGTGCATACGCACGCTCTTGACGGCGGTACAGCCGTAGAATGCGTAGTCGGGGATATAGGTAAGCGCCTTAGGGATCTTTATTGAGGTGATCGACGTGCAGGAGGAGAATGCGTAGCCGCCGAGCTCGGTAAGCGAGTCAAGCTCGATATCGGTGATGAGTGCACAGCCGTTAAATGCGCCCTCGCCGATGGAGGTTACGTTTTTAAGGCTGACGTCGGTGAGCTTTGCGTTGCCGAGAAAGGCGTATGCGCCGATCTTGGTGATGTTCTTAGGTGAGCCGATGGTCGTAAGCTCGGTGCAGGACTCAAAGGCAGAGGCGCCGATCTCGGTCACGCTCTCGGGCAGGGTTATTGCGGTAAGGGCGATGCAGTCGAAGAAGGCTTCCTTACCGATTGCGACATACTCACCGCGGAGGGTGACGTCGGAAAGCTTTTGCGAGCCCATAAAGACACCTGCGGGGATACCGTAAAGGCCTGTGCCGAGGGTGGCAGAGGTAAGGGAGTTGCACACGGTGAAGGAATAGGAGCCGAGGGAGAGGACGGTATCGGGGATCGTGACAGATTCAAGGCCCGAGCCGGCAAAGGAGTATTCGCCGACCGTGTGGACTGACGGGGGGAACGCTATTCCCTTCAGCGCCGTCGTGAGGCTGAAGGCGTAATCGCCGATAAAGCCAACGCCGTTTTCAATGCTTACGTCGGTGAGTGCGGTGCACTCGGAGAACATATAGTCGCCGATCCTTTCAAGGGATGCGGGAATCTTTGCCGATTTGAGGGCGTAGCAATCCAAGAACACCTTTTCACCGACCTTGGTAAGGGTGCTCGGCAGGTTGATCGCGGCGAGAAGCTGACAGTTTTCAAAGGCGTTGTTGCCTATATAGGATACCGACGAGTCGGCAAAATCAACGGTGGTAAGTCTGGTTGCGTGCCAGAATGCGTAATCCTCTATGCGAGTGAGGGATGCGGGGAGCTTGATATTGATAAGCACGTCGCAGCCCGCAAAGGCGGAGGAGATGCTTTTTACCGTGGTGGGAAGCGTGAGGGAGACACCGTAGAGGCGCTGCTCCTCCTTGCCGCTGACGGTAACGGTGCGGTAAACGAGCTCGGCATAGTCGGTTGCGACGACGGGTGCGGGGGATTGGGTGTTATCGCGGATGGGGTTATACTTAAGAAGTATACCGTCGCCGACTACGGTAAATTCGTCGGTGAGGTTGTTAAGGAATGCCGAGCCGTAGAAGGCAAGGCCGCCGATATACTCGACCGAGTCGGGAATATTTATACTTGCGAGGTTATCGCAGAAGTAGAATGCGTAGGTGCCGATGGTCTTAAGACCGTCGGGGAGTGTGACCTCGGTAAGAGAGAGGCAATTGCGGAATGCGTACTCCTCTATCTTTTCGATTCCGTCGGGAACGGTGTAGGAGGTCACGGTAGCTTTAGCGGGCATTATGACGACCGTTTTGTCGCTAATGTCAACAAGAGCTCCGCCCTCGGTGGTGTATCGCTTGTGGTCGGAGGGTACGGTGATAGACTCGAGGGAGTTGCAGGCGTGGAAGGCCGCCCGACCGATGTTATTTATTTCCTTGCCGAAGGAGAGTGACTTAAGAGCCTCGCAGCCGTAGAAGGCACGCCCGCCGAGGCTGGTGAGCGATTCGGTGCCGGTTATTTCGGCAAGGGACATGCATCCCTCGAATGCGGAGTAGCCGATCGAGGTGCAGGTGGCGGGAAGCGTGATCTTAGTCAGCTCCTCACAGCCCTTGAATGCTACGCTGTCAATTTTGGTAACGCTATTTGACATCGTGACCTCTTTTAGGCTGTATGCGCCTGAGAATGCCCCATTACCTATCTTGGTAACGGTGTCGGGAATAACAATCTTCTCAAGGCTTGTACAGCCGAAGAAAGCACCGTCGGAGATAGCGGTAAGTGCGCTGCCGAGGTCGATAGACTCGAGCGACGTGCAACCGCTAAACGCGACATCGCATATTTCGGTAAGGAAGATGCCGACGGTGACCGACTTGACCTTGCTTTTC
>JAZRAF010000029.1:0-14208 GCA_045634425.1 Eubacteriales bacterium
CCTCGCGGCAGACGTGAGATCCTTGGCGGTCTTACCGAATACGTGAAGCATAACGATGCCACCGTCATTCTTGTCAGCCATTCTATGGAGGATATGGCAAGCTATTGCGACAACGTTGTCGTTATGAACCGTGGCGAGGTATTCAGATGCGGTACTGTTGACGAGATATTCTCGGATGCCGATGCGCTTGAGGATATCGGACTTGACGTTCCCGCGGTTGCAAAGATAGCCTCGGCTATGAGAAAGCAGGGCATCGACCTTTCGGGCAAGCTTTATACCGTAGACGGCGTTCGTGATGCTATAATTAAATATATCGGGAGGGATAACGGATGATATCTGATATAACTCTCGGTCAGTTCTTCCCGGGCAAATCGGCGATACACCGCCTCGACCCGAGAACTAAAATTATACTTTCAATACTCTTTATCGTAGGAGTATTTTTGGCTGACAGGGTCGTTGCGTTCGTATTTTTGACCCTTGCAACCGTCCTTCTCGTCCTTGCAAGCAAAATTGCGTTCAGCGTAATTTTAAAGGGCATAAAGCCGATAATATATATACTGATCTTCACTGCAATCATCAACGTCTTTCTTACGACGGGCGAGGGCGAGCCGCTCGTTTCCTTCTGGGTGATCAATATATATACCGAAGGACTCGTGCGCGCCTTCTTTATGGCTTATCGCGTAGTAATGCTCATAATCGGTACGAGCACGCTTCTCACATATACCACCTCTCCGATCTCGCTGACCGACGGAATAGAGAGCCTTCTTCGTCCGCTTAAGCTTATACACGTGCCCGTGCACCTGTTTGCGATGATGATGACGATAGCGCTTCGCTTTATTCCCACGCTCGTTGAGGAAACCGAGAAGATAATGAATGCGCAAAAGTCGCGCGGTGCCGATTTCTCAACCGGTGGACCTATCAAGCGCGCAAAGGCATTGATACCCATTCTTATCCCCCTCTTTGTGTCCGCATTCAAGCGTGCAGAGGAGCTTGCCACCGCTATGGAATGCCGCTGCTACCGCGGTGATGACAACCGCACCAAGCTTGTAAAGCTTGAATACCGTGGCATTGATGCCCTTTGGTTTGTTATCGGCCTCGTATTTATCGGCGCGGCAATAACCTTAAGAGTATTCGATCTTGCCGCCATCGTGGATTCCAAGGTGGTTTTCTACCTTTGGTACGGTATATGAGGTAGGCTATGAAATATTTTGCAAAAATAAAATATCTTGGCACGGATTTTTGCGGATTTCAGGTGCAAAATAACGGTCGTACCGTGCAGGGCGAGCTTACGGCAGCCTGTCTGTCGCTTTTCGGCACGCCCGCTAAGGTCACAGGCTGCAGCCGCACCGACTCGGGCGTTCACGCAAACGAGCTTTGCATCACGATAGAGTGCGAGGGCGCAACAGTTCCGCCCGCCAAGCTTCCGCTTGCGATTGCGCGATTTTTACCGTCCGACCTCTCGCTCTTTTACGCGGAGGAATGCGGCGAGGATTTTCATCCGCGCTATAACGTAAAATATAAGGAATACCTCTATCGCATCAAAAATTCACGCGTTTCCGATCCCTTCACGGTCGGCAGGGCCTGGCTTTATACACCTCCCATCGATGAGGAATCACTCGAGCGTATGAGGTCGGCAGCTGCGTATTTCATCGGCTATCACGATTTCGCCGCCTTTATGTCTGAGGGCTCTGATATCAAGGATACCCACCGCACCGTAAAATATCTCGAGATTTCACGCGATGGCGATATGATCGATATCCGCATCGCCGCCGACGGATTTCTTTACAATATGGTGCGCATAATCGTCGGCACGCTTTGTGACGTTGCCGCAGGCAGGATCACGCACGACGGTATTCCCGAGATAATCGCATCCTGTGACAGATCACGCGCAGGCGTAACCGCACCGCCCGAGGGACTTTACCTCAACCGTGTGGTTTACTGATACTTCCCGAAATGCTATAAATTGTATGATTTTAAAACACCCCCGAGAGGCAAGATTTAAAAAAACGCCTGTCGGGGGATATTTTTATGAAAAAGGGAAGAAAAAACATAGCAAAAATCGCTATTATACTTATAACCGTGCTTGTGGCAAGCCTGCTTGGTGCGGTATTTGCAGTTGCGGCATACGCCTATAATAACGTAGATTTTGAAGCAGACGAGGCCCTCTTTGCCGCATCAAGATCTGGCAACGTCACAAGGTTCTTTTATGACAGGGGCGGCAGTGATGATATTTCAAAATACGAGCCCGTCGAATACGATTACGTAAGCGGCGCTATCGAACATAGAGAGTGGTATTCATATTCATCGCTGCCCGAAAACCTCAAAAACGCCTTTATCGCAACCGAGGATAGGGAGTTTTACGACCACCACGGCGTAAACGTCAAGCGCACCGCCGCCGCGGTTTTCGGTTATCTTACGGGTCTTGGTGACGGCTTTGGTGCTTCAACGATAACCCAACAGGTGATAAAGAACATCTCGGGTGACAATCAGCACACCGCGCAAAGAAAGCTCAACGAGATCGTCAGGGCGCTGCATCTTGAATACGCCCATTCAAAGGAGGAAATATTCGAGGTGTATATGAACGTCGTGCCGATGGGCGAGGGGGCGGCAGGTGTCGGTCTTGCCGCAGAAAGATACTTCGGTAAAGAGCCGTCCAAGCTCACGCTCTCCGAGTGCGCCACACTCGTCGGCATAACCAACGCCCCGACACGCTATAATCCATACCTTAACTACGATGCCTGCCTCAAAAAGCGCAACGTCATACTCCGCTCAATGCTTGAGTGCGGATATATAAGCGAGGGGGAGTATAGCGCAGCTATAAATCAGCCGATAACCCTTGCCGAGCGCACCTCGAATACCGCTCACGTATATTCCTGGTTTACCGAGGTGGTGTGTGACGAGCTGATCGCCGATCTTATGGCGGCGCACTCATATTCCTACGCCGCTGCTCGCATCCTTGTATTTAACGGCGGCCTTTCGGTGTATACCACGCTCGACCCCGAGATTCAAGCCGCACTTGAAGAATATATTTCCAACCGCGCGCCATCATCCGACGGCCTTGAGATATCAATGGTAGTCACAAATAACCGCGCCGACCTTTGTGCGGTTGTCGGCGCGCAGGGCAAAAAGCAGGGGAATCGCCTCTTGAATTATGCCACAGTACCGCACCCACCGGCATCCGCCTTGAAGCCGCTTGCTCTTTACGCACCTCTTATAGACTCGCACAGAATAAACTGGTCAACGATGGTCGATGACTCGGCGGTTGAAATATACGAGAACGAGGACGGCAGTATAACCGAGTATCCGCACAACTCGCCCGACGTCTATTCGGGCAACATCACACTTGCCGATGCGCTCGCTTACTCAAAAAATACTATCGCAGTAAGGCTTTATAACATCCTGGGGCCCGAGGCGATATATAAAAACCTCACCGAAGCCTACGGCTTCGACACGATAATCCGAAATGCTACGACAAACGGCGGCAGGATCACCGACCTTGCTGTATCTCCCTTGGCGCTCGGTCAGCTTTCCTATGGCGTAACCCTGCGCAAGCTTACCGAAGCGTATACCGCCTTTCCGTCCGAGGGTAGGCTATCAAGCGGTCGCAGCTACGTTTTAGCGCTCGATTCGCAAGGGCGTGAGCTTATAAAAAAGGAGCACACCCATAAGCGTATAATGTCCACCGAGTGCGCCCAGGTGATGAACGGTATGCTATCGCGTGTCGTAGAGCTCGGTACGGCGTCTAAAATAACGCTCGACAGCATAGTAGACACCGCAGGTAAAACAGGCACGTCTGCATCAAGCCGTGATAAGCTCTTTATCGGCTACACTCCGTATTATACGGCAGGGATCTGGTGCGGATATAACGATAACACTCATTCGGTAATCGGCACGCCGCACCTTGATATATGGGATGCGGTTATGAAGCAGATTCACGAAATTAAGCTTTCCGGCAACGATACCCCCGACTCGTTTTCGTATAGCAGGGTCGCGCGCGTTGCCTATTGCAAGGATACGGGCCTGCGATTTTCACCGCACTGTCTTACCGATGAAAGAGATACTCTCGAGTACGGCTTCTTCATACGGGGCACCGAGCCGCGCGAGGTATGTAAGCACGACGATTTCGTGCCGGCAGATAATTTAACCGCCGAAGCCTTTACTTTTTGTGCAGGGTATGGTAAAATAAAGAAAAGAAAGGGGGGATCATCTTGAAATATAAGCTTGAGCTTTCAAAAAGAAAAAGCATATCTATATCCGTCAAGGGTGGCGAGCTCGTTGTGAAAGCACCGCTCGGCACGACCGCCGCACGCGCCGAAGCCGTCATTGAAAAGCATCGCGCGTGGATAGAAAAGCATATGGAAATAGAGAAAAAGCGAATAGCGCAGGATGCCGCCCTCACTGATGAAAAAATCGCCGAGCTTAAGCGCTCGGCGCGTACATACCTCGAGGCAAAAACAAAGTATTTTGCCAACATAATGGGTTTAAAATACGGCAGAATAACGATAACGAGTGCAAAGACTCGCTTTGGCTCTTGCTCGTCAAAGGGAAATATCTCCTATTCCTACCTGCTTATGACGTACCCGGAGGCGGCACGCGAGTACGTGGTAGTCCACGAGCTTGCACACCTCGTGCATATGAATCACTCGGCGGCGTTTTACTCCCTCGTTGAGCGGTATATGCCCGACTATAAGGCGCGCCGCAAGCTGTTGAAATCCCCCACGGGCACAGGCAGAGATTTTTGATAAGGCATTGACAAAGTGACTGCTTAAGGCTATAATTGTATTAGATATATTGCTTTTGTGAAAGGAGCTTTAAAGGTATGATTCCCGAACTTCAGAACAAAAACTATAAGGTGCTCGGTATAGGCGAGGTAATGTTAAGACTCTCGCCCGTGGGCAAGGAGCGCATTTCATATTGCGAAACCTTTGAGAAAAAGGCGGGCGGCTCTGAGCTTAACGTCGTTTCGGGCGTTTCTATGCTCGGCCTTCGCACGGGCATCATAACCAAGCTCCCTAAAAACGAGATAGGTAAGTTTATAAAGCTTAAAATTCGTTACAGCGGCACGAGCGACGATTTCGTTATCTACGACCGCTCACCCGATAAGCGCCTCGGTGTTTACTATTACGAGAGCGGCGCATATCCCAGACTTCCCGTCGTTTCCTACGACCGCGCAGGCTCGTCGTTTACCACCTTTACCAAGGATGAGCTGCCAAACGACATATATTCGCAGGCAAACGTGTTCCACACAAGCGGCATAAGCCTCGGCCTTAATCCCACCGTGCGCGAGAATATCATCGAAATGATGCACGAATTCCATAAAAACGGTGCGCTTATATCCTTTGACGTCAACTATCGCGCCGCCCTTTGGAGCGAGGAGGAGGCAAGAGCAACCATCGAGCGCATCCTTCCTATGATAAGCATCCTTTTCATCTCCGAGGAAACCCTGCGCCGTATGTTTGGTATGACAGGCACACTTTGTGAGATACATAAGGCGTTTTCCTTAAAGTATCCCAACATTGAGGTCATCGCAAGCACCAAGCGCAACGTAAAATCCCCTCAGAAGCACGATTTTTCATCCCTCGTCTACGATTGCCGTGAGGACGTCCACTTCTCAGAGGAGCCTTATTACGATATCGACGTCGTAGACCGTATCGGCTCGGGTGATGCTTACGTCGCAGGCGCACTCTACGGCCTGCTTCAGCACCGCACCATCGAGGCTATGGCAAAATACGGTGATGCTATGGCGGCTATCAAAAACACCGTAATGGGTGATATGACCGAAACCGACCTTAGTGACGTTGAGCGTATCATCGCAGCCCACGACAGCAAGGGCCCCAAAAACGAAATGCAGCGTTAAATAAAAAAAGCGAGGATAAAAATCCTCGCTTTTTTTACGCATTGAGCACGTGCTCAACAAGTGTATCACCCTCATAAACTAACTTAAGTGAGAAGAATTTCTCCTCGGTCTCAAGCAGGCGGAAGAATATCTTGTCGCCCTCCCAAACGGGCAGGTTATATACGTCCTCCTTTTTCACCCATTCAAGGCGGCCCTCGTCGCAATCGGCCTTTATCTCACCCTCAAACTCGTTTGCGGTGAAAAGGTGCATATATTCAGTACCGTAAAGGTCGGATACAAAGGTAATAACGCCGCGATATATCGGATTATCTACGGTAAGCCCCGTCTCCTCGGCGATCTCGCGTCTCATACAGTCGTAGGGGCTCTCGCGCGGCTCAAGCTTGCCGCCGATGCCAACCCACTTGTCGTGGTTCATATCGTTTTTCTTCTTTACACGGTGCATCATAAGGTATGCGCCGTCCTTTTCTATATAGCAAAGGGTAGTGTTGACCATCACTTGCCCCTCCTTGTCCTTTTGATGTACCCATTGTATCATAAAATGGCGATAAATTCAATATTTTTTCACTATTTTTCTATTGACAATTGACCGTAGGTCAAGTATAATAGTTAAGTGGTTAATTGTTAAGCACTAAATTTATGTAAAGGAGAAAATATGACTGAATCCAGAATATCGTCTGCAGTCAACTCAATGATACAGACCGAGCGAATGCATAAGCATCTTTTGGACTCCACGGTAAGCTCGATAGGCATTCACCGAACTCACCACAGGATCCTTATATATATCGCGCATAATAATCCCTTAAGCTCGCAAAAGGCACTTGCCGACCATATCGGCATCTCTCCGGCGGCAATAACGGGCGCACTTAAAAAGCTTGAGGCCGACGGATACGTCAAGCGCGTGCAGGGAAGCGACAACCGCTTCAACAACGTAGAGATAACCGAGGCGGGCAGGGCGCTTCTCGAAAGCACCAAGGCACTCTTTATCTCGGTCGATACCTCGCTTTTTGAGGGATTTACCGACGATGAGCTCGAGGGCTACGTTTCAATGCTTGAAAAAATTCAATCCAATATCAAAAAGCGCATTCCCTGCGCTATGGAAGGTAGGTGTGATAACACAAAATGAAAAGATGGTTTAAATACGTAAAGCCGTATCTCTCCTCGTTCATTCTCGGTCCTGTGTGTATGATCATCGAGCTTATCGGCGATATCTTTATGCCCATATTGCTCGCGTGGATAATCAACAGTGCGGACGCAGGCGAGCTTACAGTCGGCTCCAGCATCGGTATTGCCGCCATTATGATAGGAATTATTATCGTGATGTTCCTCGGCGGTGTCGGCGGTGCGTACTTCGGCTCGAAGGCATCGGTCAACTTTGCTGCCGATCTTCGCCGTGACGTTTACGGCAAAATTCAGAAGTTCTCCTTCGCCAATATCGATAAGTTCTCGACAGGCTCTCTCGTCACCCGACTTACCAATGACGTCACCCAGGTGCAGAACTTCGTAAATATGCTCCTCCGTATGGCGCTCCGTGCCCCCGGTATGATCATCGGCGGCGTAATTATGGCAATAATTCTCAAGCCCTCACTTTCCGTAGTGCTTGCAGTAACTATGCCTATGATGATAATATTCATCCTCTTCCTTATCAAATTCGGCTTCCCCCGCTTCGGAATACTCCAAAAGAAGATCGATAAGCTTAACTCCACCGTCCGCGAGAACGTTACCAACGTAAGAGTTGTAAAATCCTTCGTCCGTGAGGAACACGAAATTGAGAAGTTCCGACGCGATAACCTCGACCTTAAGAGCTCTGCGCTCAGTGCGGTCAAGATCGTTATCTGGATGGGCCCGATAATGAACATCTTTATGTATGCAACCGTTATCGCAGTCGTATGGTTCGGCTCGGGCATCGTAATTGACGGTGATATGCTCGTCGGTGACCTCAGCGCATTTATCAACTATACCACTCAGATCCTCTCGTCCCTTATGATGATCACAATGCTTCTTATGATGGCGTCCCGTGCCTTGGCATCGGGTAAGCGTATCTGCGAGGTTCTTGACGAAAAGGTCGACCTCACCGACCTCGATGCTAAAGAGCCCCAGAAGAAGCTTGAGAGTGGCACTATCGAATTTAGAAACGTAAGCTTCCGCTACTATAAGCACAGTGAAGAAAAGGTGCTTGATAACATAAACCTCACGATAAAGCAGGGCAGTACCGTCGGAATTATCGGATCAACGGGATGTGGCAAAACCACTCTCGTGTCTATGATCCCCCGTCTTTACGACGTTGATGAGGGCGAGGTCCTTGTCGATGGCGTAAACGTTAAGGACTACTCGCTTGTAAATCTTCGCGACGGCGTCGGCATCGTCCTTCAGAAGAATCTTTTGTTCTCCGGCACTATCGCTGATAACCTTCGCTGGGGTGATATGCAGGCAACCGACGAGGAGATCCGCCTCGCATCCGAGCACGCAGCAGCCGATAAGTTCATCTCCACCTTCAAGGAAGGCTACGAGACCGAGCTTGACAAGGGAGGCACCAACCTCTCCGGCGGTCAGAAGCAGCGTGTTTGTATCGCCCGCACCCTTATAAAGAAGCCTAAGATCCTCATTCTCGACGACTCGACAAGTGCCGTCGATACCGCAACCGAGCGCCAGATCCAGACCGCGCTTAAGAACGACCACTCCGACTGCACCAAGATCATTATCGCACAGCGCATAAGCTCGGTTAAGGATGCAGACGAGATCGTCGTTATGAACGACGGTAGGATCACCGGCATCGGCACGCACGACGAGCTCCTTAGGGATAACGAGGAGTACGCCGAGATCTACTACTCACAGACTGATAAAAAGGAGGCGTAATTAGTATGGCAAGATCTCTTGAAGAGCTTCAAAAGCAATATAACAGCGCCTCTCACGGTGAGTCGCTTCGCGGCGGCTTCGGCGGCGGTCCCCGTCACGGCAGACACGCAAAGGGCAAGCCGAAAAACCTTGGCAAAACCGTAAAAAGAATTATGAGCTACGTAGGCAAGTATAAGCTTCGCCTTATCCTCGTATTCATTTGTATGGCGATCACCACCATATCCTCGCTTCTCGGCGGATATATGATTGCCCCCATTATCAACCGCATAACCCTCGAGGTCAACCCCAATGCTGAGCTTGATCCCAGTGCTATCGAGATCGCGGCAGACAACGTTATTCAAAAAATCGTGTCCATTCCGTTCATTTCGTCCCTTATGGATAACGGCTGGACCGCAGTAACCGTCTATATCCTCGCCGCCCTCTGCATCCTCGGCCTTGTGTACCTTATATCCGCATTCGGCTCGTACACACAGTCCCGCCTGATGCTCTCGGTATCGCAGAATTCGATACTCAATATCCGTAACGACCTCTTCACCAAGCTCCAGAAGCTTCCCGTAAGATACTTCGACTCTCACCCCACCGGTGAAATAATGAGCCGCTTTACCAACGACGTTGATAACATCGACGTAATGCTCAACAACTCCTTGACATCTATCGTCAGCGGTGTTATAAGCCTTGTAGGTACGTTCGTCTTTATGATAACCACCAACATCTGGCTTACCATAGTGACCGTCGTGTTTATCCCCCTGCTTGTCAAATTTGCAGGCGCAGTAGGTAAGCGCTCCTCAAAGTACTACGGCGCACAGCAGGCCGCACTCGGTGCCGTAAACGGCTATATCGAGGAAACCATAAGCGGTCAGAAGGTCATCAAGGTCTTTAACCACGAGGACGAGTGTGAGGAAGAGTTCAACCTTATCAACGAGGATCTCCGTAACAAGCAGCAGAATGCGCAGTTCTGGGGCGGCGTTATGGGTCCCGTAATGCACAACACCAGCCTTATCTCCTATGCCGTAACCCTCGGCGTCGGCGGCGTTTTGATGTGTACTGCAGGCCTCACCCCCGGTGCGCTCACCATCTTCGCCGATTACTCCAAGCGCTTCGCAATGCCCATAAACCAGCTCTCCGCACAGGTTTCCACCTTCTTTGCGGCTTTGGCAGGTGCTGAGCGTGTGTTTGCCGTAATGGATGCCGACCCCGAAGATCCCGATGCAATAGATGCGATCTATGACGAGATCAGCGGTGACGTAGTTATGAAGGACGTTAACTTCGGCTACGTAGAGGGCAAGACCGTTCTTAAAAACATCTCCCTTTACGCCCACCCCGGTCAGAAGATCGCATTCGTCGGCTCTACCGGTGCAGGTAAAACCACTATTACCAACCTTCTTAACCGCTTCTACGATATAAACGAGGGCGAAATACTGATAGACGGCAAGCCCCTTAAGTCCTTCAGCCGTGACCACCTGCGTAAGAATATCGCAATGGTCCTTCAGGATACCCACCTCTTTACAGGCACGGTTATGGAAAATATCCGCTACGGCCGCCTCGATGCAACCGATGACGAGGTCATCGCCGCCGCCAAGACCGCAAGCGCACATAGCTTCATAATGCGCCTTGAAAACGGCTACGATACCGTACTTGAGGGCGACGGTGCCAACCTCTCGCAGGGACAGCGCCAGCTTCTCAACATCGCGCGTGCCGCACTCTCCACCGCGCCCATCCTCGTCCTCGATGAGGCAACCTCCTCCGTCGACACCCGTACCGAGCGCCACATCGAGCGCGGTATGGATAGACTGATGAAGAATAGAACGACCTTCGTAATAGCCCATCGCCTTTCCACCGTCCGCAACGCAAATGCGATAATGGTGCTTGAAAAGGGCGAGATAATCGAGCGTGGCGACCACGACGACCTCCTCGCAATGAAGGGAAGATACTACGAGCTTTATACCGGCCTTCGTGAGCTTGCATAACCAAGTCTCATAGTATAACCTTACAAGCAAAACGCGCAGTCGTCTTGACTGCGCGTTTTTTCTATTCAAGCTTACGATAAATACTCCACTTGACAACGCAGGGAAAATAGTGTACACTATATACATAATGCGCGGGTACCATATAACAAAAAGGCGAGGAATGTATTATGTCAAAAAAGACAAGGATTTTATTAGTCATATTGCCGTGCTTGGCCTTATTTATTGCGGTGATAGTCTTTTCAATATTATCAATGTTTACAAATGAACTTTTTGGCAACGAAAATTCTTTGCTAACTGTTTATGAAAGTGATTATTATGCTACAACAAAACTTTGGTGGATATATTTAGCTTTTGTGCCGTTTTGTATTCTTTCATTATCGTTAGGATCAAAGCGTAAAGATAGGATTGTAAGCTGTGTATCAATTGTCATAATGATGGTTATGATCATGATAAGTTTTGTTAATTTTAAAGATGCTAAACAATATTCTACCTCCGATGAATATCTGACTTTGATTGAAAATAGTATCGAATATGATTTTCATGAAGATACAACCATTTTGGTTGACAAAACAATGTCGTCAGAAAAGTCAAATATAATTTGTGAAGGAATCATTAGAATTCCAACATCTGAAGAAAATATAACCGATGTAGAAAACAATATCGCATGGAAAGACCAAATAGATAACGATCTAGAAAATAAATTTTCGGCAAAATTTAAATTCTATGTTAGCTCCGCAGATAAATTTTCATATACTATCGATGATAACAACACACTTACTTTCTTAGCGTATTATAGCGAACAAAATTTGTTGTTCTTTACTATTGTATAAACAGCCTAATATAAACAATAAAAATCCCCTTTAAACCTTGGCGGCTTAAAGGGGATTTTTATTTATCGAATTAGTCGATAGAACCTACGATGTAGGGAGCCATCTCAGCTCTTTCAGCAGCCTCAGCAGCCTCTTCCTCTGCCTTTGCAGCAGCCTCAGCAGCCTTAGCCTCCTCAGCTGCAGCCTTTTCAGCAGCCTCGGTGATAGCGCGGATGGAGAGAGCGAGCTTTCTGTTCTCGTCGTCGATCTCGGTGATCTTTACGTCAACAACCTGACCAACGGAAAGTACGCCAGCAGGGGAGTTGATTCTCTGGGAGGAGATTCTCGAGATGTGGATAAGACCGTCAACGTCCTCATAAACCTCAGCGAATGCGCCGAAGGGCATAATGGAAACGATCTTAGCGGGAACGATGTCGCCAACCTGATACTTCTGGGTGAACTGGAACCAAGTGTCCATCTCCTGGGTCTTGTAACCAAGGGAGATCTTCTTGTTCTCAGCGTCAAGCTCCTTGATGTAAACGTCGATAACCTGACCAACGGATACAACCTGAGAGGGGTGCTTGATTCTCTTGTAGGAGAGCTCGGTATTGTGAACCATACCGTCAACGCCTCCGATGTCTACGAATGCGCCGTAAGCCGCAAGGTTCTTAACAGTACCCATATAGTGCTGACCAACCTCGAGCTTAGCCCATGCTGCCTCTTCAGCAGCCTTCTTTTCCTCAACAAGAATAGCCTTGATAGAACCAAGTGCCTTCTTCTTCGCTACGTCATACTCAAGAAGCTTGATCTTCTGAGTAGTACCAACGAGGGTGCTGAGGTCTCCGCCCTTTGCTACGCCGGTCTGGGAAGCAGGAACGAATACGGTGTTGTTGGATACCGATACAAGAACGCCGCCCTTGATAACGGAAATAACCTTGCCCTCAAGCACGGTGCCGTTCTCGTGAGCATCCTTGAGGATTACCCAGCTGTTGTCTGCGTCAACTCTCTTCTTGGAGAGGGTAGCAAGGCCCTTGCCATCCTCAACTCTGATGACGAATACGTCAACAGAATCGCCAACCTTAAACATTTCAGAAAGGTTAGCGGCGGGGTCGTCGGTGATCTGCTCTTTAGCGAGCACGCCGGTGAACTTCGTGCCGAGGTCAAGCTTGATCTCGTTCTTGCCGATGGTTACAACCGTACCGGTAACTGTTTCTCCTGTATGTAAGGTTTTGAGTGAGTCTTCCAACATTGACTTAAAGTCGATTTCTCTTTCCATTGTTTTTAAAACCTCCAATATAATCCCGTCGGGCGTGGAAGCACCCGCGGTTATTCCTACGCATTTTGCGCCATTAGGGAATCTTTCTTTAAGCTCGTCCGCCGATTCTATCCATACCGTCCTCTCGCACTTTTCAGCGCAAAGGTCGTAAAGCTTTCTCGTGTTTGAGCTTTCCTTGCCTCCTACGACAATCATCGCATCAGAGGCTTCGGCAATTGATATCGCCTCTTCTTGGCGTTTTTCCGTAACATTACATATTGTATCAAAAAAAATCGCGTTTGTACATACCTTTTTTAAAAAAAGTTTAATTTTTTGAAATTCTAACAAATTTTGAGTAGTCTGTGCGGACAAAATAGGGATTTTATCGTCGAATTTCACATTTTCAAGCTCATCGATGGACGAAAAGGGAAGCTTTTCACCCTTCGCATAGCTAAGCGTGCTTACCGCCTCGGGATGCCCCGGGTCAGAGTAGAGAAGAAACAGGGTATTATCCCCCGTGTTGTCCTCAGCTATCTTATGCACGCGCTTGACAAACGGACAGGTCATATCGTGAAAGGTAAAACCGGGGTGCTTAGCCTCAAGTGCTCTGAGCGCCGCCTCTTCCTCTTTCGTGATGCCGTGTGTCCTGCCTACGAGAATTATTCTCTCGTCGCACCCGTCAAGAATTTGCGCTATCTCGTCATAGCTTACCGCACGCACGCCGCGCTTGGCGAGAGCCTCGTTATATATGCGGTTGTGTATGATCGAGCCGAGTGTGAATATCCTTGCACCCTCGTTTTCCTTGATAAGCTTGTTAAGCGCCTCGTCAGCGCGTCTTACGCCTTGACAAAATCCCGAGCCCTTAGCGAGAACGGTTTTCAATTTTCAGCCTCCTTAGGCTCAGCCTCAAAGCCGCCAAGTCTGAGCACCTCGCCGAATATCTTGTCGGTTGCGGCTCTGTACTCCTCGGTTCCACCGTTTACAAAGCCGAAATCGGCGTACTTGATAGGCTCGCCGAACACGATCTCAATACGGCCAAGGAAATGATACTTGTGGCCCTTTGTTTTGATACATACGGGAATAACGTCACATTTTGAGCGATAGCATATAAGCGCCGCTCCGTTTTTCGTCGGTGTGGTTGCGGGATTCTCGCCGGGGTATCTGTGACCCTGAGGGAAAATAGCAAGCGCACCGTCGTTTTTAAGTGCCTCAACGGCAGTTTTAATAGCGCCAATATCCTTGCCTCCGCGGTCAAGGGGAATTGCACCCAGCTTCTTTATAAGCCAACCGAGCAGTGGAACCTTGAAAAGCTCCTTTTTGCCGATAAAGGTTATCGGTCTTTTGCAGGAAGCCGCTATCATAATCGGGTCCTTTGCCGCTATATGGTTAGAGCAGAACATTACTGCGCCGTCCTCGGGCACGTTTTCTGCACCGTAAACCTTTATTCTCCAAATAAAGCGGAACATA
>JAZRAF010000030.1:0-4406 GCA_045634425.1 Eubacteriales bacterium
CAACCCCTCGGTGTATTCGGCCAGCATATCCTCGGCATCCTCCTGGCGCTTGCGAAGGTCTCCATGTGCGAACGAGCCGAACGACTGCTCCAGTTCCTTAAACCACGACGAGCCGAGCACACCACCATCGCCCGACGATACCGCCTCGATGTATGCCTTCTCGATAGCATCACGCTTCTTGCGCTCCAACTCGCGGTCAGTGATCAGTCCGGCTTGCGCCTGGGCCGTCAGCTCACCCAGCGCCTCGGTGTAGGATTTCTGCGCCTTGGCAAGCGGACTCTCCTCATCAACGAAACCGCCACCACCACCGGTCGTGGTTTTTCCACCTCCTTTCGATCCTACGATTTCGACGTTTTTCTCAAGAAGTTCATTTCTTCGCTTTTCAAGCTCTTTTTCCGTCGATGATAGTCCTTTAAGATGTTGCCATTGATTGTATGATTTTCCATAGACAGCATTAGCAACAAATCCTCTTATACCAAAATCAAGATACCACGGAGTTCTGTTTAGATTTTGATAAGCGGCAACTTTTGCCGGCAAATTTTTAGAGTCATATTCTTTCTTCTTTTCACGAATACCAGCGAGCTCTTGGTCTATTGTTGCTAACTCGTTTCGGTTTCTCAATAACTGAATCTGCTTGTCGATTGCATCTACAATTTGGAGCTGAACACCAAGCTCGTCACCAAGCAGATTAAACGATGTACCAAGTAGAGTATTAACCTCTTTTAACGCACCTGTTTTTTGGTCGGCCGAATACTTCCCGATAGAAGTCAATATCTCACGATATTTTTTAAGATTGCTGATCGTTGGATCATTTTGGCCAGTCGCAGCATCTTTCCATCTATCTTTTATTTCTTGAAGGTTTTTACTTAACTCCTTTGCCTGACGGTTGATTGAAATTAAGTGGGTAATGAATTTATATGCGCCAAGTATTAACGCACTAAATCCAATAGTCGAGCCAAACGCAGCGACTGCGGATTTGAGTTTCCCAAGCGTTATTGCGACACCGTTAAAAGCCTTTTGCATAACGCTGGCTTCTGATAAAGCCGCGTTTTTTCGAGTTTCATTAGTAATTTTAGACTCAACTCGCTTTCTGGCCTCAACGGATTTTTCGTAATCAAGCTCTCTTTTTTTGAGCGCGTTGAATGTGTTTGTCGTATGTTTGTGCGCTTTGGTTTTTTGAGCCTCTGTTGCCTCAACTGTAAGTGCCGATTCAGCGTTCAAGGCGGCGTCATAATCCGCTTTTGCGGAAGCTACACGCTTTTGTTTTTCCGCCTCGTCTGCTACTTTCTTCGTCAAATTATCCATGAGGCGTTGAGCTGCCGATACAGACTTTTCCGTTTCTGATGCAAACCCAGCAAAAATCTTGAAGCCCTTGAACGCCACGAGACCTTCAAAAGCGATTCGGATTGCGGTTGCAACTTTATCAGCATGGTCGGCCAACCAGCTCAAAGCACCGCCGAGCTTATCGACGATAGCCTTGTATTTGCCCTCGATGTCGAACGACTCGGTCAGTCGCACAAAGCTGTTCGAAAGGTCGGAGAGCGATTTGTTAAGGTTGTCCAGGTCGATGTTAGGCGTCATCTCGGTCAGGGCCTCGGCAAACTTCGGAAGCACCTCCGACGACAGCACCTTGCCCTGCTTCATCATGGCGTCCATCTGATTCACCGATACGCCCATTGCTTTGGCCATCGCCTGAATAGCCACCGGCAGACGCTCGGCCATCTGAAGGCGCAACTCCTCGGCCATCACCTTACCCTTCGACATCATTTGCGAAAGGGCCATGAACACACCTCGCTGGTCCTCGGCCGAGAGTGCATAGGCTACCGAGGCGCGCGATACCGATTCGAAGATTTTACGCTGGTCGTCTGCCGACATATTGGCAATATCGGCGGCGGCCTTAAACTTCGTGAAACCGCTCGTGAGGGTGTTGATCTGCACACCATATTTCTTGGACACCGAGAGCAACCATTTCTGATTCTCTACGAAGGCAGCCGTTGAGCCCGATACGTTCTTCAATGCAACCTGCACCTGCGCAGTCTCTTTGGCTGTATCGCGCATACGGGATATCAGGTTGGTAAAACCTATCGAGCCGGCACCAAGCGCCGACGACAGGGCGAAGAATTGCATTTGTAGGCTACGCAACGAGCCTTTGAGCGTATTGACGCCTTGATGGAAGTTTTTAGTGAGCAGTTTGACTGCAATTTTTAGCGAAAGATCGGCCATGGCTATTTTTTATCGGTGTTCCACTTTACGTTTTTGAGCTTCTCCGCGAAATCTTTTTCAGTCTCGCGCAGGTGTTTAAGGTCGGAGACGGCGCGGGCTGAAACACGTTCTGCCTCCCAGGGGAAGCGGTATAATTGATCGGGGGTGCGCAGTGCATTTTTATCGACGTGCGGTTTTATTGTTAGCCACGTCCATAGGCGCTGGTTTTCGAGCTCCTGGCGTGTCTGCTCGGCAATACCCTCCATGAAGATTCGGACATATTCAATCGGCATATCATGGAGCACATAGTTCGGGTCCATGCCACCACGCACGACCAGATAGGCCACCACGCGCTCGATACGCTCCGGCTCCTCCTCGCCATTGGAGGCATCGGCCGAGAGTGCAATTTTGTTGGCGTTGAACTGGGTCGCCCAACGATTGTATGACGACACAGCCCGCATCGTTGCCTTGGCTACTTTCGGCGATGCGTCGAAAGTTTTTCGGTAGGTCTCGAATGTGGATTGCATGCTCGGGTCGGCCTCGATGGCGGCGCAATAGCAGAGGCGCAACACGTCCTCCTCGTTCGAATAGTCGAGCGAGAAGAAGGGGCGGTCAGCAAGAAGCTCCCACCGAATAGCCACATTGAGGTTAATCTTAAAGTCTATTTTCATTGTGAAGGGTAAAAAAGAAGGGGCGGGGTTTTCGCCCACCCCTTCAGTCGGATGCAATCAGGATTAATTGCGTTACGACTCCGGCTCCGGAGACGGCGTCGTGCCGGTAATCAGCGCGCCGTCACCGGTGAGCGTAACCGAGTACGACACTACCTCACCGCCGCTGCCGAAGATGGCCGAGCAAGTCGTGATGTAAGCCTTACCCTTGGCAATAACCAAGTCGCCGGCCTCCAGCATAAAGCCGTTAGCACGAGCAGCTGCCATCTCATCCTCGGTCTGGGCGACAATACCAAGCGCAACACCGACAGCTGCACGGTCAGCGTAAGCCTTCAGCAACTTTTCGAACGAGAGGTGCGTCTTATCCGTCGAGTACAGAGCCTCGGTCGTAATGGTCCAGCCGAGCTGGCCTACGCGGGTGTTCTTCCAGTTGCCGCCCATCTTATTCGATGCGTCGATCGTGTCGGCCGAAACCTCCAACGAGCACGACGTGCCGTAGGCAATGGGGTCAATAGTCGAAAAATCAACCGCCGAAATCTCCTTGTCAGCAAGAGCTACGTCTGCGTACAAGTGGATGCGGTCGCCGGTAAGCGTACTCGTCGCCGCATTGTAAGTTTTTCCTGCCATAGTTAATAGTTATCTGATTGAAAATTGAAGTATGATTACGAACTTTTGGTCATAGAGCGACTCCTTTAAGTCCTTGAACTCAATCTTGAATCCGCCGTGATAGCCTACCAGCGCATCGAAAACCTCATCCGAGATTTCGAGAGCGCGCAGGTAATCATCACTCACGATTGACACAAGAAAGAACACCTGGAACTTTGCAAAGCCGTCCATTTTAGAGGTTGTCAGCTCGACGCCGTCACGCATATAAGAGATATGGTCTCCCTTGGTATTGAGTGGCGCCACGAGCGGGAAGATTTTATTTCCGACTGCGGCATGAACGCCATCGTGATTTTTCAACGAATTGATAATCACAGTGGCCATTTCCTTGAATTGTGGAATGGTTTTAATCATCGCGCCTAATGTTCAAGTCGTTCCTGAATACGAGCTACTGCTTCAGCTACGCCGTCATAGATGGCGTTCGTCGCTAATCGTTCCTCGCTAATTCGCGCGTCGGTCCAGAAGTAAGTTGCCGGCATCTTGCCTCGGTTGTAACCCTTCTTTGTAAATCGTTGCTTGGTACCTAAATCAACAAGGTGGGCGTGGTTTCCTTCCGGTCGCCAGAAGCCGGCATAAGCCGCTGCCCAATAACGGGGGGTATAGTTTGTCTTGAACGAGCTTCGCAGATTTCCCGTAAACGGCGTAGTTGTCGCGGCAAGGTTGAGCCTACCGCGCGCCTGGAAAATCTTTGCCGCATCCATCAAGCCCTTACGAACTGCACGATTCCTCTCAATTTTGTTCAGTTCAGCCGTAAGGTATTCGAGAGCCGAATGCAAGTCAGCATCCAAAACAAGCGCACCCATTACTCGTTGATTTTAGTTATGTTGAGAATCAGCGCATGGTCGCGGTCGCGGGGCGTGGCAAGCAAAAGGC
>JAZRAF010000031.1:0-13512 GCA_045634425.1 Eubacteriales bacterium
CGGGCATTCCGCACTCTAAAGCGCCGTCACGCACATACTCGGCAAACCGGCCGAAAAGATACAGCCGCCGCACACCGCACTCTGCCGCCACCGAACCGACCTTGCGGTGCAGCTCAGCACACTTGTCGCCAAGCTCCAGCATATCGCCAAGCACCGCGCTCACTGCGGGGCTTTGCTGCGTCAGCGCCCTTATCACGGCTATCGCCGCCTCTGGTGAGGAGCTGTATGTGTCGTCAAATATATCGTACCTGCCGACACGCATCCGCTTTTGCCTTAAACAAGTGGGATCTATGCGCGAAAGTCCGCGCCGTATATCATCCTCGCCAAGTCCGCACACCTCACCAATCGAGATCGCAAACGCAAGGGCCGTCAAAAGATGCGTGCCGACGAGCGCCACTTGCGCTCCGTTTAATGCCGTATCCTTACTGCGAAAACTGAATGTGCTCCCGTCGGCATCGACTTTTTCGATATTCAAGGCAAAATCGCCACCGCATCCGACCGACACCGTTTTTCCAAGCCTTAAAAGCGGCTCGCCGTAGGGAACTATCAGCACTCCGTCACGCAGCCCGTCGCATATCTCCAGCTTTGCACTTGCGATGGCCTCACGGCTTCCAAGGTTTCCTATATGCGCCGTGCCCACGTTGGTTATCACCGCAGTGTCCGGCATCACGGCACGCGACAGGCGTGATATCTCGCCGCTATGGTTCATTCCCATTTCGACTGTCAGCACCTCGGTGTCCCGTCTTGCTGAAAGCACGGTATGTAAAAGCCCAACGGTATTATTAAAGTTTCCAAGGTTTGTATGCACCCTGTATTTTGCCGACAGTATCCTTGCCGTAAGCTCCTTCGTGGTCGTCTTTCCAACGCTGCCCGTGATAGCCACCGTGTGCTTGAGCGAGGGAAGCCTACGACGGTAAAGGCTCACAAGTGAGAGCATTGCCGTCTCGGTATCGCTTACGTAAATGCTTGCATCCTTTTGTCCGAGCACGTAACCGCCACGCTCCCTTACCTCGCGTGCAAAATCGTTTCCGTCCCACCTCTCGCCCGAAATTGCGATAAACAGGTCTCCCCGTGCCACCTCGCGTGAGTCGGTGCATATATGCCTTATAGTAGCATCGCCACATTCAAGCACGCCGCCCGATGCGGCGCATATCTCGGATAGCGAAAGGGGAATATCGAGCTCGATTCTCATACCCTTATCCGCGCGGCTCTTCGCTTCTCAAGCGCATCCTTTATCACAAGCCTTTCATCGTAATCGTGATATCCTCTTGCATCGATATTATACCGCTCGTGCCCCTTTCCGAGCACCACGATAATATCACCGTCATCCGCATTTACTATCGCATTTGTGATCGCGTTTTTGCGCGAGGAAATGACCCGCCTTTTCTCGGGAACAGTGAAGCCCTCGAGTATATCCGAGATTATCGCGCTCTCGCTTTCGGTGCGCGGATTGTCCTGCGTTACTATAACGAGATCGGACATTTTCTCGGCTATTGCCGCCATTTTCGGGCGCTTTGATTTATCTCTATCTCCACCGCAACCAAATACTGTAATAACTCTCTGCCTCATTCTTTTTGCGGTATTTACTGTTTTTAATACGTTTTCGAACGCCTTCTCGGTGTGCGCGTAATCGATTATAACGGTCACGTCATCGTGTATCACCTCAAGCCGTCCGTCAACGCCAGCCATACCGTTTATCGCTTCCTTTGCAACGCACGGCCGCACTCCAAACGATATAGCGCACTTGAGGGCGAGTAGTGAATTGTATATGTTATAGTACCCGGGCGGTGTCAGTTTCACCTTGAATATCAGCCCCGCCTCGCGGTATATATAGCTGCTGCCCGCAAGGTCGTAAAGTATGGGGTCTCTCGCCATCGCATCAGCATCCCAAAGAATACCCACGCTCATTCGTTGACACCCGTCCGCACACTCTCTCATAGCGCGCGAGGAATACTCGTCATCGGCGTTGAAGATACCGTTTAGACTCTGATCAAACAGCGAAAGCTTCGTCCGGTAGTATTCCTCCATATCCTTGTGAAAATCTAAATGCTCGGGCGAAAGGTTGGTAAAAATCGAATGCGAAAAGGGAATCGGCGCCACCTTTCCAAGTGCCAAGGCGTGGCTGGATACCTCCATAACTATGACCTCGCACCCCCCGTTTTGCATCTCCCTGATGCTCTTATACAAAAGCTCGGGGTCTGGTGTCGTCATCGAATACACCTTATCGCTAAGGCAACGCCCCATAAATTCGATCTTTCCCGTGCCGATAAATCCGCACCTGTATCCTGCGTGCTTCATTATCTCGTATATCATCGTCGCAGTCGTTGTCTTGCCGTTAGTGCCCGTAACTCCGATAAACCTCGTCGCTCTATAATCTACGCCGTAAAAGTCAGAGCATAGGCAGGCAAGCGCGCGCCTTGCATCCTTGAGCTTGATCAGGGGGATATCGCACTCAAAATCCCGATCGTTGTCGCACACGATAGCCGCAGGGCCACGCGCGATTATATAATCTATTATTGTTCCCGTATCAAATTTTATACCCTTGACCAAAACGAAAAGCGTGCGCCCGTCGATCTTGTTTTTGTCTGATGTAACACTGTCTATCTCTATTCCTTGAAGGTCGGCATCGCATTCATACTCAATGCCGCCTAAAATATCGCTTAAATACATATTCTATCCTCGCTAATCCTCATAATCACCAACAAGCGCCCGTAGCTCAATAATACTGCCTTTTTCGACCTGCGCTCCCACAGGCAACGATTGTGAAACCACGCATCCGCCGTCAATACTGCCCGAAAGCCGTATATTAAGCCCTAAATCTGCGCATTCCTTTACCGCTACGGATATCTCCTTGCCAATAAAGCTCGGCACGGTGACGTAATCGGTATCCTTCGTCGTGTAAAGTATAACGGTCGACGTCTCGCTTGATATCGTGTCGTGGTGCGTTGGCGATTGCGAAAGCACAAGATCACCGTCACCAACGACTTCGTATTTTAAGCCAAGCTTATCAAGCTCATCCTTTGCCGAGTCCACCGTGCGCCCAACAAGATCAGGCACCGCCACCTCAGCCGTTACCTTATCCGATTCGTAGCCGAGATAGGGAAGAATCTCGGATAAAAGCGCACTAACGTACGGCGCAGCAACCACGCTTCCGTATTTCACACTGCCTTGCGGCTCGTCAACCACGATTATGGTCGCAATTCCGCCGTCCTCGCTAATATTGTAAGCGACGGTCGATGCAATTCTGAGATATGAGTTTCCGTTCTCATCAAGCACGTCGAATTTTTCCGACGTTCCCGTCTTCGCCGCAATAACGTAACCGTCAACACGTGCGTTTTTCGCACCGCCGTCCCCGCTTACACCGTCGGCAAGTATCTTGCTGACCGTGGCCGCGACCTCCTCGGATATCACTCTGCGCTTCACCTCGGTATCCTGCTCGAACACCACGCCGCCGTTTTCATCGATTATGCTTTTGACCAGGTACGGCGTTACGAGCTCACCTCCGTTTGCCACCGCGCATATAGCGGTAAGGTGATTTATTACGCTGACCTTAAAGCGCTGACCGAATGAGATCGTCGCAAGCTCGGTCGAGCCTATCGCGCTCTCATCGTGAAAAATCGATGCCGCCTCGCTTGGGAGGTCTATACCCGTCTTGCCTAAATATCCAAACGCATCGACGTATGAATAAAAGTCGGATGCCCCCACTCGCTCTGCGATCTGCATCATAGTGGGGTTGCAGGACATCTGTAATCCGTATGCAAGAGAGAATCCCGAGCCGTGTCCCCCCACCTTGTGGCACTTGATCCGCCAGCCGCCAACGGTGTGATATCCGTGGCAGCTAAAGGTGTCACTCGTCTTGGCTGCGCCTACCTCAAGCGCTGTCGATACGGTCACTATCTTGAATGTAGATCCCGGCTCATAAATTTCGCTAATTGCTTTATTTGACCACATAATTTCAAGCAGTTCTTTTTTATATGCCTTATACTCGTCGCTATCCTCGGCGTATCCGCACGCCGCAAGCTTCGCCGAAGATAGCTCATCAAGGACGTACGGCGTGTTTGCATCAAATGGGGATGACGTTGCCATCGCGAGTATCGCACCCGTTTCCACGTCCATCACAATACCCGTCGCTCGGTTCGTAACGCCGTTCGCTTGCACTACCTGTGCAAGCTGACTTTCAAGCACCCCTTGAACGTAGCTGTCTATAGTAGTCACAAGGCTGTATCCGTCCCTTGCGGGTGTGTAGCTTGAATAGTCGGTAGACAGGGCGTTGCCGTTTGCATCCTTTGCGTATTCATAGCTGCCGTCCACACCGGCAAGATAGGTGTCATAGTAATACTCAAGCCCGTAAAGGCCCTGACCGTCGCTTCCCGTAAAGCCTAGCACGTGAGATGCCAGAGTGCCGCCGGGATAATACCTTGAGCTTTGCGCCTCGGTAAATATTAATTCCTCAAGGGAGTTTTCTATCGTAAACCTTAACACGCGCTCAAGCTCCTCGGCGGTTGCCGCCTTTTTCACCGTGACGTCAAGCACGCTTGATCCCTCGATCTTTTTAAGCAGGGCAGCGCGGTCTAGTGAGAGAATGTCAGCAAGCCCGTATGCAACGATCCTTGCATAATCCTTTCCACTCTCGCGCGAGGCCTTCTTAATATCCCTCGTGGATATAAACACACGCCACACGGTATTCGAGGTTGCAAGCACGTTCATCTTACTGTCGTATATCGTGCCGCGCTCAGCACGCAGGGCAGAGGTCGTGGTTATCTGATCGTAAACCTTGTTTATGTAATAGCTATTAAGCCCAACCTGAAGCTTTATAAGGTTTGATATAAGAAAAACGAGAAAAAGAAAAAAGGCCACAAGAACGGTACGTACTCTTTTTCCTGTTTTGACGATCGTTCCTCTGCCTTCAATATCACGCCTTTTCATTTTTTCCTCACAAAAACAAAAAAATATAGCGACAGCCTAAATAAGCTATCGCTATATTGTATTTGTAATATATTCAAATTATTACAGGGATCAGTTCTTTTCGATCTCAGCCTCGTAGATCTCACTCTCGGAGGTGTCCTCGGTTGCATCGACGGTAGAGGGAACGTTTCCAACACCGTTGATGGTGAAAATACCGTACGAGAATATAAGTGCACACGCAACTACTGCGGAAAGGGCAGCTGCCATAGAGGTACGGAAGGGGAATGCACGCATAGTCTTATCCTTCACGGGTGCCTTCTTAACGGTAAGCTTCTCGTTGACGTAGGAGAAGATAGCAGCAACGGAGTGAGTATCAATAACCGTGCTTCTTACAGCAGGGAGGTTAGAGGTAGACTCCTTCTTGATATCTGCCTTCATTGACATATATTCGCCAAGCGTGTACTCATTATTATCGCTGATGACGGTGAAGTGTTTTTTCATATTATTGTAAAGTGTTTCGTAAGCGCTTGTAGATGTCATTGTTTTCTTTCTCCTTTAGATTTTTTCCGCTACTCTGAGCTTCGCGCTTCTTGAACGCGGATTTTCCTCAAGCTCCTTATCGGAAGGAAGTATCGGTTTTCTTGAAATTTCTTTTAAGGTGGCCTTGTTGCCGCAAACACAAACGGGGAAGTCGCGAGGACAGGTGCATCCGTTTGCCAGGTCTCTCATACCGATCTTTACGAGTCGGTCCTCAAGTGAATGGAAGGAGATTATTGCGATGCGTCCGCCGGGAACAAGTCCGTTTGCAGCTGCACTTATCAGCGGCTTTATTGCATCAAGCTCTCCGTTTACCTCTATTCTGATAGCCTGGAAGCTTCTTTTTGCGGGGTGGGGGCCGTCGGCTCTCTTAGCCGCGGGAATTGCTGATTTGATAATGTCGGAAAGCTCTACGGTAGTTTCAATAGGCTTTTCGGCACGTCTTTTGCATATCGCGGATGCAATTCTTGCGGAAAACTTTTCCTCTCCGTACTCAAAAAGTATTCTTTTGAGTGCATCCTCCGAATATTCGTTGACAACCTCGTATGCCGAAAGTGGGGAATCGGTGTCCATTCTCATATCGAGCCTTGCATCCTGCATATAGCTGAATCCGCGCTCTGCGGTGTCAAACTGATGTGAGGAGCAGCCAAGGTCGGCAAGGACACCGCCAAGGTTATCTATCTTCATTTCTCTTATAACCTCACCGAGGCTTGAGAAATTGTCGTTTACAAAGGTTACTCTGTCGAGGTATCCCTCGAGGCGCTTGGTCGCTGCGGCAATTGCGTTCTTGTCTCTGTCGAAGCAGATAAGGCGGGAATTCGGTCCCATACGCTTTGCGATCTCAAGTGAGTGTCCGCCGCCGCCGGCAGTGCAGTCTATGTAGGTGTATCCATCTCTGATATTCAACGCTTCAATACATTCATAAAGCAGCACCGATACGTGCGAGAATTGGATATCCATCATAGCTTCCTTTCATTAATATTATATATATTAAAGTCCGTACTGGCGCATAATCTCGCGCATCTTGTCGTAGTTGCGATTCTGCTCGCGCTCGTTCCAAAGCTCCTCAGCCCAGATTCTGATCTGCTTACCCGTACCGACGAAGACTATGTTCTTGTTTATCTTTGCGTGTCTCATAAGTCTGTCGTCTATAATGATACGTCCGCTTGCATCGGGGGTGCACTTCTGCGCCGCACCGAGAATGAAATCCTGGAACTCTTCCGCATCAGCCTCAGGAAGCTTCGAGATCTTGTCAACGTATGCCTCCCAATCCTCAGCAGTGTATATCGAGAGGTAAGCGTCAAACTTTCTCGTGATGTAAAATTCTTCACCAAGATCGTCGCGGAACTTGGAAGGGATGAACACGCGCTTCTTTGCATCCATCGAATGCGAGTATGAACCAACGAAAGACATCGACTTTACCTCCTTTTTAGTCTCAAAAATGGGAAAATGGTGCCAAAGTGCCCCACTTCGCTCCACTTTGATACTATTATAATACACTTTTCATTAAAAATCAATAGTTTTTGTAAAAAAAGTTGAAAAAAATATAAAAAAATTTAAATTTTATAAAGGTATTCCATTTTCGGTCGATTTATGCTAAAATTGTATTAGAAAAACGAAAGGACGGTACATCCGTGTCAATATTTTCAAAACTTTTCGGCAAGAGCAAGGACCCCTCAAGCTACGCCTTCAGACTCGAGCGGGCAAGGGAGCTGCACGGTCAGGCGGTGAAGTACGTCACCGAGCATAGAAACGGTAACGAGGACGTTATCGGCCGCGGCGGTGCTTTGGCTCTTCACGGCGATGAATTTATCGTCGACTCCTCGGGTGACCGCTTGTTTGTGTGCAACGTCCGTGACCTTGAGGCATCAAGGCTTATGAGCGGTGACGGCGTTGTCATCAAGGGTCCCAACCTTCTCGAGGATGGCAAGCTTCGCACCATAACCGTTCACTTCGTATATTACAGAAAATAAGGGATGGAAGCTATGACTGATCATAACGTAGCCGCCGTTATTCTCGCCGCAGGCAGCGGAACGAGAATGAATATAAATACAACAAAGCAGCAGCTCCTTATAGCCGATAAAACGGTGCTTCGCCGCTCCTTGGAGGCATTTGACAGCTGCCCCGATATCACAAGCATCACGCTCGTTATAAAGGACACGGAAGAGGATTTCGCTAAAGCAGAGAGCGAGGGTATAGCAAAGCTATATCGCATCGTTACGGGCGGAAAAACGAGAGCAGAATCCGCACGCCTCGGATTTTACGCAATACCCGAATCTGCCGATTTCGTGGCTATCCACGATGCCGCAAGATGCCTTGTGACCCCCGCCGATATATCTAAGGTCATATCCGATGCCATAACCTACGGTGCGGCAACCGCCGCCACCGGCGCAAGCGACACCGTCAAGATCGTAAGCCCCGAAGGCTTCGTCACCGACACACCCGATCGCAGCCGTGTTATGCTCGCAGCAACGCCTCAGATATTCAAAACCGATATCTATAAGAGCGCCCTTGCCGAATCCGATGCAGACGACGTCACCGTCACCGACGATAATATGCTCGTCGAGCGTGCTGGATTTAAGGTCTATTGCACCGATACGGGCAAGGAAAATATAAAAATAACGCACGCAGGCGACGTTGAGTACGCCGAGCTGATACTCAGGAGGAGAGAGAAGTGAGCAGTTTCAGAATAGGTCACGGATACGACGTCCATAAGCTTGTAGAGGGGCGCCGCCTTATCCTCGGCGGTGTTGAGATACCGCACACCCTCGGACTTCTCGGTCACTCTGATGCCGACGTGCTCGTCCACGCGGTAATGGATGCCCTTATCGGCGCTATGGCGCTTGGCGATATAGGCAAGCATTTTCCCGACAACGATGATAAATATCTCGGCATCTCAAGCATAAAGCTTCTTTCCGAGGTCGAGGATCTTCTCTATAAAAACGCGTACACGGTATCCAACATCGACGTTACCGTAATTGCACAAAAGCCGAAGCTTGCGCCCTATATCGAAGAAATGCGTGAAAATATAGCAAAAACTCTCGGCATCGTGCGCTCGCAGGTAAATATAAAGGCAACCACCGAGGAGCACCTTGGATTTACAGGCCGCGAGGAGGGCATAGCAGCCCACGCGGTCGCGCTTATCGAAAAAATATAAGACGCTCCGCAAAAGCAGAGCGCCAATCAAATAGCAGGGAAAGGTGCGGCATTATTTCACGATACGTCCTTAACCTTGATTGTCTACACCGCAAGCCCCCGCTTAGTATTTAAAGAGGCAGGATCGCCTCCTTATTATGCTATGCAAAACCTATATCAACGTCACACCCAAAAGAGGTAAACTATGATCAAAATTTCACCCTCAATACTCGCCTGCGATTTTACAAAGCTCGGCGAGGAGATAGAAAGCATCCGTCTTGGCGGTGCTGAAATGGCACATCTAGACGTTATGGACGGAATATTCGTCACCAACATTTCCTTTGGACTTCCCGTTATTGAGTCTATAAGAAAAAGCACCTCGATGTTCCTCGACGTGCATCTTATGATCACCAAGCCCGAAAGATATATCGAGCGCTTTATCGACGCGGGCGCAGATCTCGTTACGTTCCATATCGAAGCGACCGACTGCCCGGATAAGTGTATTGAAATGATAAAATCAAAGGGTAAATTAGCCGCAATTTCCGTAAAGCCTAACACCCCCGTCGAGGATATTTATCCCTATCTTGACAGATGTGATATGATCCTCGTTATGACCGTAGAACCTGGCTACGGCGGACAGGCGCTTATACCGGAATGCCTTGAAAAGGTTAAAAAACTTAAGGCAGAAATAGATAAACGTGGTCTTGCTATAGACATACAGGTCGACGGCGGAATCAATGAAAAGAACGCCTCCGATGCCAAAGCGGCAGGTGCAAACGTCCTTGTTGCAGGCAGCGCAGTATTCAAATACGAAGATAGAAAATCGGCAATCGACAAATTGAGATAAAAAAGAAAAACACCTCGAAAAAGGGTGATGTTCTTGACGAAGAATTTGAAAAAATACCGATAAGTGCGAGCATCGTGTTTGACTAGTCAAACGCAAATGGGCTAAGCCCAAACCATTATACAAACAGAAAAGAGCAAGAGTAAAAGGAAAAAATCCTTCTATTCTTGCTCTTGCTTTTCTTCTGTCGATATGCGGGCTTCGCCCGCTCGATATGTTCTCGCTTTGCTCGAACTCGATATATTGCCACTATGCGTCAATTCGATATGAGATAAATCCCTCGCGCTTTTGACATATCTCGCCTGTGGCGAGTAATGCAAAAGCATATCGAGCTGAAGGCATATCGAGTTGCGCAAGCAACATATCGAAAATCCCATTAGGGATTTATCTCGATGCGTGATTGTCCGTTAAGGACATCACGCTAATTCGAGGTGTTTTTTGTTAGTCTATAATGCTTTCCTGACCGGTGATCTGACCCTGAGCCGCTGCGGCAAAGGGGATGCCAAGATGGTCGTATGCAAGCTTTGTTACGCATCTTCCGCGCGGAGTTCTTGCAAGGAATCCTATCTGCATAAGATAAGGCTCGTAAACGTCCTCAATAGTGATTGCCTCCTCGCCGATGGTGGCCGCGAGGGTATCAAGACCGACAGGGCCGCCGGCGTAGAATTTTATGATCGCCTCAAGCATTCTGCGGTCGATGTTGTCAAGGCCGAGCTCGTCGATCTCGAGCGCTTCAAGGGCAAACCTTGCTATCTCATCGGTTATCGTTCCGTCACCCTTCACAAGTGCGAAATCGCGTATTCTCTTAAGAAGTCTGTTCGCAATTCTGGGTGTTCCTCTCGATCTCGATGCAATGCTGTACGCACCGTCGTCGGTTATCGCAATATCAAGTATTCCCGCAGAGCGCTTAACGATAAGCGCAAGCTCCTCGGGAGTGTAAAGCTCAAGCTTCAAAAGCACGCCGAAGCGGTCACGCAAGGGTGTGGTGAGCTGACCTGCACGGGTAGTCGCACCGATAAGAGTAAATCTCGGAATAGCAATGCGTATCGAGCGTGCGCTCGGGCCCTTGCCGATGATAATATCGAGCGAGTAGTCCTCCATAGCGGGGTAAAGTATCTCCTCAACCGAGCGTGAAAGGCGGTGTATCTCGTCTATAAAGAGCACGTCACCGTCAGTGAGGTTGGTGAGTATTGCGGCAAGGTCGCCGGGCTTTTCGATCGCAGGACCCGAGGTCGTGCGTATCTTTACTCCCATCTCGTTTGCGATGATCGTAGAAAGCGTGGTCTTACCAAGGCCGGGAGGGCCGTAGAGAAGCACGTGGTCGAGCGATTCGCCGCGCAGCTTTGCGCTTTCTATGTAGACCTTGAGATTTTCCTTAGCCTTTTTCTGACCAACGTACTCGTCAAGGGTCTTGGGGCGCAGGGAATTTTCTACCTCTGCATCCTGATTTGAGTCATATTCGTTTGATACGATTCGATTTTCAAAGTCGAATTCGTTTACTTCTTCCATCATTGGCGATACCGTCCTCCGTTATCTTGAAAGCTTCTTGAGTGCCGCACGTATAAGCTCGCCGACGTCAGCCTTGGGATCAAGACCCGCAAGCGCGCCCGCAACCGAGTTTTTGTCATATCCGAGCACCATAAGCGCCTCGGTAGCCTCGGTAAGATTTCCGCTGATAGGCATAACGACCTGTGCGCGACCTGCGCTCTTTGCAACCGTTGCCGCGCCCATTTCGATAGAAAGCTTGTCCTTAAGCTCGAGAATGATTCTCGCCGCAGTCTTGCCGCCGATTCCCGAGGCCTTGGAGATAGCCTTCGCATCCTCGGTGCATACCGCAAGGGCAAAGTTGTCGGGCGTCATTATCGAAAGAATGCTCATCGCCGCCTTAGGACCAACGCCGCTTACCGTGATAAGCTTGTTAAAGCACTCGCGCTCCTCGTTACTTTCAAAGCCGAAAAGCTCGATTCCGTCCTCTCTTACCGCAAGATAGGTGAAAAGCTTTACCTTCTGACCCACCTTTTCGCTTAAAAGCTCGGAGGTTATAAGGCTGGTCGTAAGCTTGTAGCCAACGCCGCCGCAATCTATAACGCAGATACCTGCATCGTTTATTTCAAGTGTTCCGTAAAGATAGTAAAACATTTAATGCTCCTCGTGGGCCTCAGCCTTTATGACCCTTTTGATTGATTTTTCGACCTTCTCGCGTGCAAGCATAAGATCACGTCCGCATCCCGTGCACACAAGTCTTACGTCACTGCCGCATCTTGCAACCTTGAAGGTGTCGGTGCCGCAGGGATGCTGCTTTTTCATAACTAGCTGGTCGCCAACCGAAAACTGTATAATAGCCATAAGCACCTCACATAAATTATCTCTACTATTATACCATACCGAAAGCGAAAAGTAAAGCAATAAAATAAATATTTTCGCGCCTTACTTTTAAATATTTATTGACACGGCATACGCAAAAAAGTATAATATACTAGAGAACGAATAAAACGGAGGTGTAATATGGGTATTTTTGACGGCATTCTCATCGCTTCGGATTGGGACGGCACGCTTTGTAAGGAAAAGCGCATACCCGATAAGAATATCGAGGCAATAGGATATTTTCAGCAAAACGGCGGCGCATTCACCGTTTGCAGCGGACGGTATTATCCGTATATCGAGTCCTTTTCGGACAAGGTAAAGCCCAACACCTATATCATCTCCCTCAACGGCGCTTACGTTATCCACCCCGAAACCAGGCACGTCCTTCACGAGGGCACGGTCAGCGATGCGGTTTTTAAATTCATTGACGACCTCTCGGAAATTGATAACCTTTTCTACGGAATGACGATATATTTGTCCGGCTGCGAGAGCGGACTTATGCTTACACGAGATGAGTATCTTAAAAAACGCACAGAGCTTCTCGGTCGTGGCGTTTATAAGGTAATCTTCGTTACCGACGTGCCCGAAAAGTCGATCTTTATAAGAGATAGGGTCAACGCGAGCGGCTCGGACGAGCTTGTGGCGGTCAGAAGCTGGCCTACCGGCGTTGAGATACTCGGCAAGAAAAACACAAAGGGAAGTGCGGTAAGAAGAGTTGCAGATGCTATCGGCGCACGCATTGTTGTGACGGTCGGCGACTATGAAAACGATATATCGATGATCGAGGCTGCCGATATCGGCTACGCCGTTGAAAATGCTACCGACTCGGTTAAAGCGGTGGCAAACAGATTTACCGTCGAGGTGGGCGAGGGCGCTATTGCCGCCGTGATCGCTGAGCTCGAGGCAGACCTTCGCGCGCAGCGCATATAAATATTTGCGCGTATTATTGACTCGAGTGCCAATTTGTGGTATAATATCATAATACAGCAATAAAAGAAAACCGATTTTAAAGAGGCTTATGATAATTTTAGGTATTGACCCCGGACTTGCAATAGTCGGCTGGGGCGTTATAGAAAGCGTGCGCGGCAACATTCGCCCGATAGCATTCGGCGCGATCACGACCCCCGCACATACGGACATAGAGGCGCGCCTTCTTATGATCCAGAACGATATGGAAGCACTCATAAATAAGTACAAGCCTGACGAGATGGCTATTGAGGAGCTTTTCTTTAATACGAATATAACGACCGGTATCGCAGTTGCCGAGGCACGCGGAGTGATCCTTTGCACCGCGCATAAGCTGGGCGTTAAGATCAGTGAATATACACCTCTTCAGGTCAAGCAGGCTGTCGTTGGTTACGGAAAGGCAGAGAAGAAGCAGGTAATTGCAATGGTTACCTCGCTTTTGAAGCTTCCCAAGCCCCCCAAGCCCGACGATACCGCCGATGCGGTTGCAATCGCAATATGCCACGCCAACTGTGCGGGCTCAGCGATCGGAAAATACTACAATCAAAGAAGGTAAATGTAATATGTGGATTGCAGATAAATGGCAGGATTTTGAAGTTATAGACTGTTCCAAGGGCGAAAAGCTGGAGCGTTGGGGCAAGTATTACCTTGTTCGTCCCGACCCTCAGGTAATCTGGGATACTCCCCGCCGCAACAGTCACTGGAACGACCGCAACGCCCGCTATCGCCGCAGTGAAACCGGCGGCGGTAGCTGGGACAAG